>NZ_LT906479.1:306469-612938 GCF_900187015.1 Serratia ficaria
GGCGGCCTGCTGGTGGCTGTTCTCACCGTAGCGCATATCCTGCTTCTTGACGTAGTTGAGGTTCAGGGTGCGAGGGAAGCGGCCTGAAGGCTGTTCGGTATCGCCATGGTAAGCCGGCACCAGCGCGCCGAAATAGTTGGCGATCATGCTGTCGTAGGCGGCGGTGTGCTCGAAGGCCTTGATCGCCAGATCGAAACGGGTAGCGTACTGCAGCGAGCCGTCGCTGTTGTCCATCTCGGTAATGATGGCGGCGTAGTCGCTGCTCTTCACCACGATGGCGACGTCTTTATGGTTCTTGGCGGCGGAGCGCACCATGGTTGGGCCGCCGATATCGATATTCTCGACGGCGTCTTCCAGCGAGCAGCCCGGGCGCGCCACGGTTTGGGCGAACGGGTACAGGTTCACTACCACCATATCGATAGGCTTGATGTCATGCTGAGCCATGATGGCGTCGTCCTGGCCGCGACGGCCGAGAATGCCGCCGTGGACTTTAGGGTGCAGAGTCTTCACTCGTCCGTCCATCATCTCCGGGAAACCGGTGTAGTCGGAAACTTCGGTAACGGGCAGACCGGCATCGGCCAGCAGGCGGGCGGTGCCGCCGGTGGAGAGCAGCTCAACGCCGCGGCTTAACAGCGCTTCGGCGAATTCAACGATACCGGCTTTGTCAGACACGCTGAGCAGGGCCCGGCGGATTGGACGAGGTTGTTGCATGGTTTTATCCCTTGGCTTTTGGAGTCGCAATAAGAGCGTTACGTGAATTTCCACCTTCTTCTTTCTATAAGGAAGGTTTTTTGCCCTTTATAGCAGGGCGGTCAGGCACAAATTCAGCTAACGCCCCCATAAAAGGGGATCGTTTTGTCGCGGGGAATTGTAGCGAAAACGTTTGCGTGGCGCTCGTAAATTTTCCGTGCAAATCGCTTCTGTGGATAAGTTTGTGCACAAATGGGTATAAGGCGGGGTTTTGCTGTGGAATGCAGCAAACGATCGTTTTTGCCGAAAATACCTGTTGCGGCCTGCGAGGAACTCCCTATAATGCGCCTCCATCGACACGGAACATGTGAACAACTTCACAGAGTATCCGGGGGTCGCAGAGAAAAAATCCTGAAAATTAGGGTTGACTCTGAAAGAGGAAAGCGTAATATACGCCACCTCGAGTTAACAAGCGAAAGCGGCTAACTCACTGCTCTTTAACAATTTATCAGACAATCTGTGTGGGCACTCCACAAGACGATATCCAGCATCTTCGGATGCGAAAAAATATCAAGTCTTGAAGAGTGACTAACTGAAGTAAAATTCATGCAGTAACCTTTGAGCATCGCTTCACGAGTTGAAGCAAATCAAGCTTTTAATTGAAGAGTTTGATCATGGCTCAGATTGAACGCTGGCGGCAGGCCTAACACATGCAAGTCGAGCGGTAGCACAGGAGAGCTTGCTCTCTGGGTGACGAGCGGCGGACGGGTGAGTAATGTCTGGGAAACTGCCTGATGGAGGGGGATAACTACTGGAAACGGTAGCTAATACCGCATAACGTCTACGGACCAAAGTGGGGGACCTTCGGGCCTCACGCCATCAGATGTGCCCAGATGGGATTAGCTAGTAGGTGGGGTAATGGCTCACCTAGGCGACGATCCCTAGCTGGTCTGAGAGGATGACCAGCCACACTGGAACTGAGACACGGTCCAGACTCCTACGGGAGGCAGCAGTGGGGAATATTGCACAATGGGCGCAAGCCTGATGCAGCCATGCCGCGTGTGTGAAGAAGGCCTTCGGGTTGTAAAGCACTTTCAGCGAGGAGGAAGGGCGATGTCTTAATACGGCAGCGCATTGACGTTACTCGCAGAAGAAGCACCGGCTAACTCCGTGCCAGCAGCCGCGGTAATACGGAGGGTGCAAGCGTTAATCGGAATTACTGGGCGTAAAGCGCACGCAGGCGGTTTGTTAAGTCAGATGTGAAATCCCCGCGCTTAACGTGGGAACTGCATTTGAAACTGGCAAGCTAGAGTCTCGTAGAGGGGGGTAGAATTCCAGGTGTAGCGGTGAAATGCGTAGAGATCTGGAGGAATACCGGTGGCGAAGGCGGCCCCCTGGACGAAGACTGACGCTCAGGTGCGAAAGCGTGGGGAGCAAACAGGATTAGATACCCTGGTAGTCCACGCTGTAAACGATGTCGATTTGGAGGTTGTGCCCTTGAGGCGTGGCTTCCGGAGCTAACGCGTTAAATCGACCGCCTGGGGAGTACGGCCGCAAGGTTAAAACTCAAATGAATTGACGGGGGCCCGCACAAGCGGTGGAGCATGTGGTTTAATTCGATGCAACGCGAAGAACCTTACCTACTCTTGACATCCAGAGAACTTTCCAGAGATGGATTGGTGCCTTCGGGAACTCTGAGACAGGTGCTGCATGGCTGTCGTCAGCTCGTGTTGTGAAATGTTGGGTTAAGTCCCGCAACGAGCGCAACCCTTATCCTTTGTTGCCAGCGATTCGGTCGGGAACTCAAAGGAGACTGCCGGTGATAAACCGGAGGAAGGTGGGGATGACGTCAAGTCATCATGGCCCTTACGAGTAGGGCTACACACGTGCTACAATGGCGTATACAAAGAGAAGCGAACTCGCGAGAGCAAGCGGACCTCATAAAGTACGTCGTAGTCCGGATTGGAGTCTGCAACTCGACTCCATGAAGTCGGAATCGCTAGTAATCGTAGATCAGAATGCTACGGTGAATACGTTCCCGGGCCTTGTACACACCGCCCGTCACACCATGGGAGTGGGTTGCAAAAGAAGTAGGTAGCTTAACCTTCGGGAGGGCGCTTACCACTTTGTGATTCATGACTGGGGTGAAGTCGTAACAAGGTAACCGTAGGGGAACCTGCGGTTGGATCACCTCCTTACCTAATGATATCGATTCGCGTGAAGTGCTCACACAGATTGTCTGATAGAAAGTAACGAGCAGAAATACCTTTATAGGCTTGTAGCTCAGGTGGTTAGAGCGCACCCCTGATAAGGGTGAGGTCGGTGGTTCAAGTCCACTCAGGCCTACCACTTCTTCCCTATGCTGCGTTATGCGCGGTCGTTTACCCAGGTAAACTTCCCTCCGCATGCCTTGCCTAAGAAAGAAGTTGTATATCAAAGGTACTGCACGTGACTGTATGGGGCTATAGCTCAGCTGGGAGAGCGCCTGCCTTGCACGCAGGAGGTCAGCGGTTCGATCCCGCTTAGCTCCACCATATAGTCCGGTATTTCAATACTTCAGAGTATATTGGCGACAGTATGCTGCGAAGTATTTTGCTCTTTAACAATCTGGAACAAGCTGAAAATTGAAACATGACGGCTGAAACTTGTCCCTCCGTAGAAATATTGGGATGAGGAGTAACCTGTCATAGAGTCTCTCAAATGTTTGCAATGCGAAGTGTCGATTATTTATAAAAGACGCCTTCGGGTTGTGAGGTTAAGTGACTAAGCGTACACGGTGGATGCCTAGGCAGTCAGAGGCGATGAAGGGCGTGCTAATCTGCGAAAAGCGTCGGTAAGGTGATATGAACCGTTATAACCGGCGATACCCGAATGGGGAAACCCAGTGCAATTCGTTGCACTATCGTTAAGTGAATACATAGCTTAACGAGGCGAACCGGGGGAACTGAAACATCTAAGTACCCCGAGGAAAAGAAATCAACCGAGATTCCCCCAGTAGCGGCGAGCGAACGGGGAGCAGCCCAGAACCTGAATCAGTTCTTGTGTTAGTGGAAGCGTCTGGAAAGTCGCGCAGTAAAGGGTGATAGCCCCGTACACTAAAATGCATTGACTGTGAGTTCGATGAGTAGGGCGGGACACGTGACATCCTGTCTGAATATGGGGGGACCATCCTCCAAGGCTAAATACTCCTGACTGACCGATAGTGAACCAGTACCGTGAGGGAAAGGCGAAAAGAACCCCGGCGAGGGGAGTGAAATAGAACCTGAAACCGTGTACGTACAAGCAGTGGGAGCACCTTCGTGGTGTGACTGCGTACCTTTTGTATAATGGGTCAGCGACTTATATTTTGTAGCAAGGTTAACCGTATAGGGGAGCCGTAGGGAAACCGAGTCTTAACTGGGCGAATAGTTGCAAGGTATAGACCCGAAACCCGGTGATCTAGCCATGGGCAGGTTGAAGGTTGGGTAACACTAACTGGAGGACCGAACCGACTAATGTTGAAAAATTAGCGGATGACTTGTGGCTGGGGGTGAAAGGCCAATCAAACCGGGAGATAGCTGGTTCTCCCTGAAAGCTATTTAGGTAGCGCCTCGTGAACTCATCTTCGGGGGTAGAGCACTGTTTCGGCTAGGGGGCCATCCCGGCTTACCAAACCGATGCAAACTCCGAATACCGAAGAATGTTATCACGGGAGACACACGGCGGGTGCTAACGTCCGTCGTGAAGAGGGAAACAACCCAGACCGCCAGCTAAGGTCCCAAAGTCATGGTTAAGTGGGAAACGATGTGGGAAGGCATAGACAGCCAGGATGTTGGCTTAGAAGCAGCCATCATTTAAAGAAAGCGTAATAGCTCACTGGTCGAGTCGGCCTGCGCGGAAGATGTAACGGGGCTAAACCATGCACCGAAGCTGCGGCAGCGACGCTTAGGCGTTGTTGGGTAGGGGAGCGTTCTGTAAGCCGTTGAAGGTGGCCTGTGAGGGTTGCTGGAGGTATCAGAAGTGCGAATGCTGACATAAGTAACGATAAAGCGGGTGAAAAGCCCGCTCGCCGGAAGACCAAGGGTTCCTGTCCAACGTTAATCGGGGCAGGGTGAGTCGACCCCTAAGGCGAGGCCGAAAGGCGTAGTCGATGGGAAACAGGTTAATATTCCTGTACTCGGTGTTACTGCGAAGGGGGGACGGAGAAGGCTAGGCTAGCCGGGCGACGGTTGTCCCGGTTTAAGCGTGTAGGGGGAGTGACCCGGTAAATCCGGTTGCTTATCAACCCTGAGGCGTGATGACGATGCACCACGGTGCAGAAGTAGTTGATGCCAAGCTTCCAGGAAAAGCCTCTAAGCATCAGGTAACACAGAATCGTACCCCAAACCGACACAGGTGGTCAGGTAGAGAATACCAAGGCGCTTGAGAGAACTCGGGTGAAGGAACTAGGCAAAATGGTGCCGTAACTTCGGGAGAAGGCACGCTGGCGCGTAGGTGAAGTCCCTTGCGGATGGAGCTGAAGCCAGTCGCAGATACCAGCTGGCTGCAACTGTTTAATAAAAACACAGCACTGTGCAAACACGAAAGTGGACGTATACGGTGTGACGCCTGCCCGGTGCTGGAAGGTTAATTGATGGGGTCAGCCGCAAGGCGAAGCTCTTGATCGAAGCCCCAGTAAACGGCGGCCGTAACTATAACGGTCCTAAGGTAGCGAAATTCCTTGTCGGGTAAGTTCCGACCTGCACGAATGGCGTAATGATGGCCAGGCTGTCTCCACCCGAGACTCAGTGAAATTGAACTCGCTGTGAAGATGCAGTGTACCCGCGGCAAGACGGAAAGACCCCGTGAACCTTTACTATAGCTTGACACTGAACATTGAGCCTTGATGTGTAGGATAGGTGGGAGGCTTTGAAGCGTGGACGCCAGTCTGCGTGGAGCCAACCTTGAAATACCACCCTTTAATGTTTGATGTTCTAACTCGGCCCCGTAATCCGGGGTGAGGACAGTGTCTGGTGGGTAGTTTGACTGGGGCGGTCTCCTCCCAAAGAGTAACGGAGGAGCACGAAGGTTAGCTAATCACGGTCGGACATCGTGAGGTTAGTGCAAAGGCATAAGCTAGCTTGACTGCGAGAGTGACGGCTCGAGCAGGTACGAAAGTAGGTCTTAGTGATCCGGTGGTTCTGAATGGAAGGGCCATCGCTCAACGGATAAAAGGTACTCCGGGGATAACAGGCTGATACCGCCCAAGAGTTCATATCGACGGCGGTGTTTGGCACCTCGATGTCGGCTCATCACATCCTGGGGCTGAAGTAGGTCCCAAGGGTATGGCTGTTCGCCATTTAAAGTGGTACGCGAGCTGGGTTTAGAACGTCGTGAGACAGTTCGGTCCCTATCTGCCGTGGGCGTTGGAAGATTGAGAGGGGTTGCTCCTAGTACGAGAGGACCGGAGTGAACGCACCGCTGGTGTTCGGGTTGTCATGCCAATGGCACTGCCCGGTAGCTAAGTGCGGAAAAGATAAGCGCTGAAAGCATCTAAGCGCGAAACTTGCCTCGAGATGAGTCTTCCCTGGACCTTTAAGGTCCCTGAAGGAACGTTTAAGACTAAGACGTTGATAGGCTGGGTGTGTAAGTGCAGCGATGCATTGAGCTAACCAGTACTAATGATCCGTGAGGCTTAACCTTACAACACCGAAGGTGTTTTAGAGAGACGAATAATTTTCAGCGAAGTTCTTAGATTGGTTCTGGTGGTTACGCGAGTAACGGCCAAGAATGAAACAGAATTTGCCTGGCGGCAATAGCGCGGTGGTCCCACCTGACCCCATGCCGAACTCAGAAGTGAAACGCCGTAGCGCCGATGGTAGTGTGGGGTCTCCCCATGCGAGAGTAGGACACTGCCAGGCATCAAATAAAACGACAAGCCCCATGCGAAAGCATGGGGCTTTTTGTTATGTGCAAAAAAGCAAAAAAGCGCAGCTACGCTGCGCCTTTCAGTGGTTCCAATCATAAACGCAGTAAGAGAAAAGGCCCCGAAGGGCCTTTGATTAGGGTGTGTTTGCGTTTTTTCACTTATTATTCGGTTAATGCGAGCTGCCCTGCGAGATCCCCAACCCGGTTTGCGAGCGGACAAACTGGGAACGGAAGCGTTCGCGTTCCTGCTGTCCGGCCAGCGAACTGTCGGTAACCGAGAACAGCCAGGTGCCGACAAAGGCCACGATCATCGAGAACAGCGCCGGGTATTCATACGGGTAAATCGGCTTTTCATGGCCGAGGATTTGCACCCAGATGGTCGGCCCAAGAATCATCAGGATCACCGCGGTCAGCAGCCCCAGCCAGCCGCCGATCATGGCGCCGCGGGTGGTCAGGCGTGACCAGTACATCGACAGAATGATAATCGGGAAGTTACAGCTGGCGGCGATGGAGAACGCCAGCCCGACCATAAAGGCGATGTTCTGTTTCTCGAACAAGATCCCCAGCGCAATCGCCACGATGCCCAGCAGCACGACGGTGATTTTGGACACCCGCAGCTCGTCGCGCTCGGTCGCCTTGCCGTTTTTAACCACGCTGGCGTACAGATCGTGAGACACCGCGGAGGCGCCGGCCAGCGTCAGGCCGGCTACCACCGCCAAAATGGTGGCGAAGGCGACCGCGGAGATAAAGCCGAGGAAGAAGTTGCCGCCGACCGCGTTGGCCAGATGCACCGCCGCCATATTGGTGCCGCCCAACAGCGCGCCGGTGGCGTCCTTGAACGCCGGATTGCCGCTCACCAGCAGAATGGCGCCGAAGCCGATGATAAAGGTCAGAATATAGAAGTAACCGATAAAACCGGTGGCGTAGAATACGCTCTTACGCGCCTCTTTAGCGTCACTGACGGTAAAGAAGCGCATCAGAATGTGCGGCAAACCGGCGGTGCCGAACATCAGCGCCAGGCCCAACGAGAGCGCCGATATCGGGTCAGACACCAGCCCGCCGGGGCTCATGATGGCGATCCCTTTCGGATGCACCTTCACCGCTTCGGCGAACAGCGTGTTGAAATCGAAGTTGACCGACTTCATCACCATCAGCGCCATAAAGCTGGCGCCGGCCAGCAGCAGCACCGCCTTGATAATCTGCACCCAGGTGGTGGCCAGCATGCCGCCGAACAGCACGTACAGCACCATCAGAATACCGACCAGGATCACCGCCACGTGGTAGTTAAGGCCGAACAGCAGCTGGATGAGTTTGCCGGCGCCGACCATCTGCGCGATCAGGTATAGCGCCACCACCACCAGTGAGCCGCAGGCCGACAGGGTGCGGATCGGTTTCTGCTTCAGCCGGTAAGAGGCTACGTCGGCGAAGGTGTAGCGGCCAAGGTTGCGCAGGCGTTCGGCAATCAGGAACAGAATGATCGGCCAGCCGATCAGGAAGCCGATGGAGTAAATCAGGCCGTCATAGCCGGAGGTGTACACCAGGGCGGAAATACCGAGGAAAGAAGCGGCGGACATAAAGTCACCGGCGATCGCCAACCCGTTCTGCAGGCCGGTGATGCGCCCGCCCGCGGTGTAATAATCCTGGCGCGAGCGGGTGCGTTTGGAGGCCCAATAGGTGATATACAGCGTGGCGCCGACAAACAGCACGAACATCACGATCGCCTGAACGTTGAGCGGCTGGCGTTGCACCTCGCCGCCAATGGCTTCGGCGCAGGCCAGGCCCGGCAGCATCAGCAGCGCGGCGGCGGAAAGTAAGCGTTTCATCGTTTCACCTCACGCAGGATTTCTGCAGTCAGGCGATCGAATTCGCCGTTGGCGCGAAACACGTAGATCCCGGTCAGCACAAAAGAGATCACGATCAGGCCGACGCCGACCGGGATCCCGCGGGTAATGGTCGATCCCTCGGCGATCGGCGTGCCGAGCCATTGGGGCTCAAAGGCGATCAATAAAATAAAGCCAACGTAAAGCGCCAGCGTGATCAGCGAGAGCAGCCAGGCGAAGCGGCCGCGTTTCCTCACCAGCTCCTTAAAGCGCGGGTTTTCTTCAATCCCTTGATAAATGGTGTCATTCATCAGAGTCTCTCCAGTAGGTATTGATAGAGTACGCCGCGCAGGTGGCCGCTCAACGCAGAGTTATGCGGATGAGCGGCCGGAGGCGGCGCAAATTATGACGGCACTTTCATTGATTGTTTTTCTTCCAACAGCTTGTCGACTACGGCCGGATCCGCCAGCGTGGAGGTATCCCCCAGATTGCTGGTATCGCCGGCGGCAATTTTGCGCAGGATGCGACGCATGATCTTGCCGGAGCGCGTCTTGGGCAAGGAATCTGTCCAGTGCAGCACGTCCGGCGTGGCGATCGGCCCTATCTCTTTGCGTACCCAGTTACGCACTTCGGCATAGAGTTCCGGCGTCGGTTCTTCACCGTGGTTGAGGGTGATATAGGCGTAAATCGCCTGGCCTTTGATGTTATGCGGAATGCCGACCACCGCCGCTTCGGCGATCTTCGGATGCGACACCAGTGCGGACTCGATCTCGGCGGTGCCCAGGCGGTGGCCGGACACGTTCAGCACGTCGTCGACGCGGCCGGTGATCCAGTAGTAACCGTCCTCGTCGCGGCGTGCGCCGTCGCCGCTGAAGTACATGCCCTTAAAGGTGGAGAAGTAGGTCTGTTCGAAACGCTCGTGGTCGCCGAACAGGGTGCGCGCCTGGCCTGGCCAGGAGTCGACGATCACCAGGTTGCCTTCGCAGGCGCCTTCCTGCGGGATGCCGACGTTATCGACCAGCGCCGGCTGCACGCCGAAGAACGGCCGCGTGGCGGAGCCGGCTTTCAGCTCGGTGGCACCCGGCAGCGGAGTAATCATGAAGCCGCCGGTCTCGGTTTGCCACCAGGTGTCGACGATCGGGCATTTGCCGTTGCCGATCTTGTTGTAGTACCACTCCCAGGCTTCCGGGTTGATCGGCTCGCCGACCGAACCCATGATGCGCAGCGAATCGCGGCGGGTGCCTTCGATCGCCTTGTCGCCTTCGGCCATCAGGGCGCGAATGGCGGTTGGCGCGGTATACAGGATATTGACCTGATGCTTGTCGATCACCTGCGACAGGCGGTTAACGCCGGGGTAGTTAGGCACGCCCTCGAACATCAGGCTGATGGCGCCGCAGGCCAGCGGGCCGTACAGCAGATAGCTGTGGCCGGTCACCCAGCCCACGTCGGCGGTGCACCAGTACACGTCGCCGTCGTGATAATCGAACACGTATTTGAAGGTCATGGCGGCGTATACCAGATAACCGCCGGTGGTGTGCAGCACGCCCTTGGGCTTGCCGGTCGAACCGGAGGTGTACAGGATAAACAGCGGATCTTCCGCATTCATCTCTTCCGGCGGGCAGTCGGCGGATACGCCGTCAGTCAGCTGGTGCCACCACAGGTCACGCCCTTCCTGCCAGTAGCCCGGTTTGCCGGTACGCTGGAACACCACCACGTTGGTGACGCTGGTCACGCCGGGGTTTTTCAGCGCGTCGTCGACATTTTTCTTCAGCGGCACGGCGCGGCCGGCGCGCAGGCCTTCGTCGGCGGTGATCACCAGCTTGGCGTTGGAGTCAATGATGCGGCCGGCAACCGCTTCCGGCGAGAAGCCGCCGAAGATAACCGAATGCACGGCGCCAATGCGCGCGCAGGCCAGCATGGCGACCGCCGCTTCCGGCACCATCGGCATATAGATAGCCACCACGTCGCCTTTTTTGACGCCCAGCTTTTTCAGCACGTTGGCGAACTGGCAAACATCGTGGTGCAGCTGTTTATAGGTGACTTTGTTCGACTGGGCGGGATCGTCGCCTTCCCAGATAATGGCGGTCTGGTCGCCGCGTTCGGCCAGATGGCGGTCCAGGCAGTTAGCCGCCAGGTTGAGGGTGCCGTCTTCGAACCAGCGAATGCTGACGTGGCCCGGGTCGAAAGAGGTATTTTTTACTTTGCTATAAGGTTTGATCCAGTTCAGGATTTTGCCATGCTCCCCCCAGAACGCCTCCGGGTCTTGCACAGACTGTTGATAATATTGCTGGTATTGTTCCGGATTAATCAGGGCGTGTTCTGCAATTGCAGAAGGAATAGCGTGTTTATGCAGTTGGCTCATAGCTTTTCTCCTTTAAGTTGTTAATAGTATGTCAACTGAAGGTTAAGTATAGTTTGCTATGATTCTTTGTTTCTTTTTTGCGCGGCAGATCACGCAACGAAGATATTGATTTGTAATAGTTCTGTCGTAATTGCAGCAGGTATCTATCTGCTTGGTGAAGAAAAACCGTCAAATAGGCGATTTTTGTCAAAAAACGCTATCTAAATAACGAAAAAGAATAACCGCACGCACGATCATTTTATGGGTTTTAAATAATCACGTGATTATTTACCGGCAATAAAATATTTTTTGCTCTTTTCGATTATTAATATTCGATGTTGATATTAATACCCCCGGCGTAGGCCGCCTGGCAGCGCGCGAATTGCGCCGGGATTAACGCTCTGCGAAGGCAATAAGCCTAAGGTTGCAGTTGGCGCCCGGCCAGTCGTGGCGTTCATTTTTTACGCACGATTAAAATATAGCTTCATTATTATGCGTCGGCGTCACTCGGCCTATTCTCATTTTAAGAACTTTTTAGTAACAAAATACAAACATCCGCAGAAGACTAAATATGCAAAATGGGCGACGAACAACGCATTTTAATTGCGTTCAAAAAATCACCGACCAGGCAATTATGTGATTCATTTCACGTAAAATTATTCTTTTAATAACAGTAAATTATGTTGTTTGATATTAAAACGTAAAAATTTTGTGATGTGATTCAACGCACAAGCCTGAAAAATCAAGGCTTGCAGACCAGCCTGCGCAGATGGTACTGATTTATACCGCGTCGCACCAAGGGCAGGTGAACGCGTCCACTGATTAACATAAGCCTGTATCAAATGATTAAGTATTCTCTTCGTGGCGTGGCGGTTAAATGCGGCGGAAAGAGTCTTTGAGGACTTTTTGGGTATGAAAAGTGTAAAAATTAGCCTGGCTTGGCAAATCCTGATCGCGCTGGTGCTGGGTATTATTGTCGGTGCGGTATTGCATAATCAGACCGAGTCACGCGAGTGGCTGGTCAGCAATATTCTAAGCCCGGCGGGCGATATCTTTATTCGCCTGATTAAAATGATTGTGGTGCCGATTGTTATTGCCACTCTGGTGGTCGGTATTGCCGGGGTCGGGGATGCGAAGAAGTTAGGCCGCCTCGGATTGAAAACCATTATTTATTTCGAAGTGATCACCACCATCGCCATAGTGGTGGGGTTGACGTTGGCTAATGTTTTTCAACCCGGCCACGGCATCGACATGTCGACGCTGACCGCGGTGGATATCTCGCAGTACGAAAAAACCACCGAGCAGGTGCAGAGCGGTTCGCACAGTCTGGTGACGACTATCCTGTCGCTGATCCCGTCGAACATTTTCTCGTCGATGGCGCAGGGCGACATGCTGCCGATCATCTTCTTCTCGGTGCTGTTCGGCCTTGGGTTGTCCTCGCTGCCGAAGGAAACCAAAGAGCCGCTGCTGAAGGTGTTCAAAGCCGTTTCCGAAAGCATGTTCAAAGTCACCCACATGATCATGCGCTATGCGCCGATCGGGGTGTTTGGCCTGATCTCGGTAACGGTGGCGAACTTTGGCTTCGCCTCGCTGCTGCCGCTGGCCAAGCTGGTGTTGCTGGTGTATTTCGCCATCGCTTTCTTCGCCCTGGTGGTGTTGGGCGGCGTCGCCCGCGCCTGCAACCTGCGCGTCTGGACGCTGATCCGCATCCTCAAGGATGAACTGATCCTGGCCTATTCCACCGCCAGCTCAGAGACGGTGCTGCCGCGCATCATCGAAAAGATGGAAGCCTACGGCGCGCCCAAGTCGATCACCAGCTTTGTGGTGCCGACCGGCTATTCCTTCAACCTCGACGGTTCGACCCTGTACCAGAGCATCGCCGCCATTTTTATTGCGCAGCTGTACGGGATAGAGCTGTCGCTGGGCCAGCAAATCATCCTGGTATTAACCCTGATGGTCACCTCGAAGGGGATTGCGGGCGTGCCCGGCGTGTCCTTCGTCGTACTGCTGGCCACGCTGGGCAGCGTCGGTATTCCGCTGGAAGGCCTGGCGTTTATCGCCGGCGTCGACCGTATCCTGGATATGGCGCGCACCGCATTGAACGTGGTGGGCAACGCTCTGGCGGTGCTGGTCATCGCCAAGTGGGAACACCAGTTCGATCGCAAGAAGTCGCTGGCGTACGAGAAGGAATTCCTCTCGGCGAAGGTCAAACCGGCCAATCAGTCGTAAGCTGTTCCGCAACCTCCATAAACGCCCCTGGCCTCGCGGCTGGGGGCGTTTTGCCATCCGCCGCCCTCCGCTGACTTGCATCCTCGCTGAACTGAATCTAAAGTGTTATTGAATTAATAGAAATGATAATAAATGTTATTATCATTTTCATTTCTTTATGTATGGACACATTAAAAAGCATTTGAGCCGCGGGCGGATCCGCCGGCGCTCAGCGCTTTTATTCAGGCTTATCAAAGGTAGGTAACATGTTGGAAACCGCTTTGGCCTCTGAATGGCTGCCGTTGGCGCCAGCGCAGCTCGACTTCTGGGAAGAATTTACCTTGCATCCCGACCAGCCGTTTTCCACCGTGGCCCACAGCACCGAGCTGCGCGGCGTGGTGGATGAAACGGCGCTGGGCCGGGCCATCGCCCTCACCATCGCCGAAACCCAGGCGTTTGCCCTGCGGTTCGATCCCGGCGGGGAGGGCCAATCGCCGCAGCTGCGGCACGACCCCCAGCGCATGCCGGCGCTGCGGCGTATGGATGTGCAGGACCAGGCCAATCCCCATCAGGCCGCGCTGCGGTTGATGCGGGCGGACGTCGACCAGCGGATGGATCTGCATCGCCGGCCGATAGCGGCGGTATGGCTGATCAAACTGGGGCCGACGCATTACATCTGGTACCTGCGCGCCCACCACATCGTGGTCGATGGATACGGCATGGCGCTGATAGAACATCGCTGCGCCGCCCTGTATGCCCATTTTCTCGGTCAGGGCGCCGGCGGTCAGCCGCTGGGCGGCTTTCTGGCCTTCCATCGGCAGGAGTTAGGCTACGCCGCCTCCGAGCGCGGCGGCCGGGACCGCCTTTTCTGGCAAGGTTACCTGCCGCCGGCCCCGCCTTTGCCCACGGTGCGCAAGGGCGGCCAGGAGTACGGCATACGCTGCCTGAGCACCAGCCAACTGTTGCCTGAGGCGGTTTCGCGGCGGCTGCTGCAGCTGTCTGAACGCAGCGGCATCGGCTGGCCCGATCTGCTGCTGGCGTTGTCCGCCGCCTGGCTGCACCAGACGATGCCGCATCAGAGAGCCGCGGGGGATACGCTGCCGATGTGGATGCCGGCGATGAACCGCCGCGGGCGGACCGCAACCAACGTACCCGCGCTGGCGGTCAATACGCTGCCGCTGCTGGTCACGCTGGCGCCGGGAGAAAGCCTGGAGCGCTTTTTGCCGAAGATGGCGGCGACGCTGCGTGAGCTGCGCGGCCATGCCGGCTACCGCCTGCGTCAGTTAGCCGCCGACCGGGGCGTTGACGCCAACTCGCGCTTCTTCATCTCGCCGTTTATCAATGTCCAGCCGTTCGATCCGCCCAGCTTTGTCGGCTGCGCCAGCACGCGCCGGGTATTGGCCGGCGGCTCCGGCGACGGCTTTAATCTGACCTATCGCGGCCGTACCGACGCCAGCGATCTGCACGTGGATATCGATGTCTTCATACAGCAGTTTCCGCCTGGGGCGGCGGGCTATGGCGACGCTCTGCAGGGCTTCCTGCAGCGCGCGCTGCAGCCGGGCGGGCTGGCGCTGCCGCTGGATGCGTTGATGGCGGTATCGGCCTGAAGCCAGCGGGCAGGGGGCACCCTGCCCGTGCCATTGCGGGTTAGCCGGCCAGCAGCGCCGCCACGTCCCGCGCATTTTTACAGGGCAGCAGCGCCGTGGTCGCCAGCCGGGTGCCAAAGGCGTCGTTCAGGCGGGCCGCCACTTCTTTGATGTGCGGCAGTTTCAATCCCATCGTCATAAAGGCGGTCTCCTCGCCCCATTCCGGCCGCGGCGCCACGCCGATGGCCTGCCAGTAAATTCTCAGGATCTCGCCGCTGCGTGCGGTTGGCGCGCCCGGCGGCGCAGCGCAGGCATTCAGCGCCGGAGCGGCCTGCTGGCTCACCAACGCGGCGCGGATGCGCTGGCGATCCGTTTTGCCGTTGCCGGAAAGCGGCAGCGTTGCGGCGTGAATAAAGCGCGTCGGAATGTGGGTGCAGGGCAGGTAGCCGGTCGCGAAGGCGCGGAGATCCGACAGGGCCAACGGTCTGCCGTCGCGCGTCAGATACATCGCCCCCAGGGTCGCCTCGGCATTTTCGCCGCTCGGATAGTCCACCACCACCATATCCCGTATCGCCTCATGGCCGCGCAGCACCTGCTCGATTTCCGGCAGGGAGACGCGCACGCCGCGGATCTTCACATAGCCGTTCACCCGGGTGGCGAACATGATGTTGCCGTCAGGGCGATAATATCCGCGGTCGCCGGTGCGGAAGGCGCGCAGCGGCCGCCCGTCGGGGGCTGCGAGGGTGACGAAGTCATGCTGCTTCAGCGCCCCCTGCTCCAGATAACCCAGCGCCAGATTGACCCCAGCGGTGTGAATGCGGCCCACCACGCCGGTTGGGCAGTGGGCGCCGTCATCGTGGCAGATGAAGTATTGGTTGGCCGGCAGCGGCTGGCCGTAAGGCACGCTGCCGGTCTCCTGCGGCGCGATCGGGTGCCAGATGCTCCAGACCGTGGTTTCGGTCGGGCCGCCCAGCGAGAACAGCGCGATGTCCGGGCGCAGAGTGCGCAACAGCTGCACCGTCGCCGGCTTGATGTAATCGCCGCCCTGCGCCACCAGACGCAGCGACTGCAGGCTGGCCGCCGTTTTGCAGGTGAGCAGCATTTCCAGAATGGCGGGCACCGAGCACCACAGGCTGACCCGATGCCGCTCCACCAGTTGGTTCCAGCTGATGGCGTCCTTCTCCTGATGCGCCGCCGGCAGCACCAGCGTCGCGCCGGCGCTGAGCGAGCCGAACAGATCGAACATCGACATATCGTGGTGCGGCGGCGTCACCGAGATAAACACGTCGTCGGCGCTCACCGCCCAACGCTGCAGCGTTTGGCCGAGCACGTTGGCGGTGGCCCGGTTGTTGAGCACCACGCATTTCGGTTTGCCGGTGGTGCCGGAGGTATACAGATAATAGCTCGCGGCGGTGTCGGCGCTGCGCGCCGCCAGCGTCTGGTTGTCCGGCAGCGCCGGCGCGCTATCGGCGGGCGTCAGCAACGCCGCCGGCGTGATCCCATGCGGCGTGTCCAGATCGCCCTGATGCACCACCAGGTCCGGCCGGCAGTTATCCAGCAGGTAGGCGGTGCGTTCCGGCGGTGAATTGATGTCGATCGGCACCCAGATAATGCCCGATAGCGCACAGGCGAGGCTGAAGGTCACCTGTTCCGGGCTGCGCGGCAAATACAGCGCCACCACGCTGCCCGCTTGCAGGCCGCGCCGCTGCAGATTGGCCATCAGGGTGGCGACTCGCTGGCCCAGCTCGCCGTAAGTCAGCCGCTGTTGGTCGCAGATCAACGCGGTATGCGCCGCCTGCTCGCCAAACAGCCGCTCGGCCAGCCGCTGCAGATAAGGATAGGGAACGTGGTCCGTCTCTTCGCCATTGTGCCGGTAATGCCCGAGGTCGATAAAACGCGCCGGCGCGATCTCCAGCTCGCCATCCTGGCAGGCTTGCGTCACGCGGCGCTGCAATGCCTTCAGCATCGCCTGCACCTGCTCGCCGTCCAGCGCCTGTTCGGCGTAGTCGACGCACAGCTGCAGGTTTTTCTCGCTGTCCATCGTCAGACGAATATCGATCGCCACCTGCGGCGTCTGGGTCAGCCCGTCATGGTAACGCACCGGCGCGTCGGCCGGCAGCGTTTCCCAGCTCAGGCAGTTGGTGAGGATCACCGGCAGCGCCGGGCCGCCCTGGCTGCGGTTCAACAGCTGCCGCGCCAGATCCACGCCGGAAAATGTCAGATGGTCGAGCGCGCCGAGCACGTCGTCCTGCAGCGTTTGGGCGCGATGAACAAAGTTTTCTCCGTGGCGGGAGTAGCGCACGGCGACGAAGCTGGATGCGTTGCCTAATTCCCCTGCGGTGGCGGGGAAGGCCACCGGCACGCCAACGCACAGTTCACCGTCGGTGGTCCAGTGCGCCAGCGTATCGAGGATCAGCGCCGAGAGCGTGCTGTTGCGCAGCAGCGCATGGGCGGAACCCAGGCGGCCAAGCTGTTTCAGCGTTTCGCGCGGCAGCGTCAGGCTTGCCCGGCGATAGCGCGAGGCTTTCAGGCCGGCGAGCGGGTTTAGCCAGGGCAGCGTCGACGGCGTGGTGACGCCTTGCAGCTTGCGTTGCCAATAGGCGGCGTCGGCCTGGCGTTGCTCCGCGCTCGCCGCCGGCGCCGGGTTGGCGGGGGCTATCGGAGCCAGGGGCCGTTGATCGAACAGGCGGGCGATCACGGTGGCGATCCCCTGGCCATCGAGGATCAACGCATCGAAGCTGGTGAAGATCAGGCTGTCGTACGGCGATCCTGTCGGATCCTGCCGCTCTGGCAGCAGGACAACGGCGATGCGCCATAGCGGCTGCGTCGGATCGTGGCGCTGGTGGGAATAGCCTTCCCGCAGCTGGTCCGCCTGCCGTTGCGCCGCCTCGTGGCCCAGCGCGCGCAGATCGTGCCGATCCAGATTGACGACCGCCTGCGGCCGTACATGCTGGGTGTGGCGCAGGGGATCGATGCAGGTGCGCAGTGCGGCGTAGTGTTGCACCAGCGCCTTCAGCCGCGCCTCGAGCCGCGGCAGATCCAATCGGTAGCCGCAGTATTCGCGGAAATCGTGCATCGCCACGCCGCCGAGCGGCCATCGATCGCCGCGGCCCAGAAGGTACGCCTGCTGCAGCGGTGTTAATGGTGTCTCCATGGTGCTTCCCTATAGTCGCTAACCGATAAAACAGGGCCGGATGCGCGACGAAGCCGCGCCCGGGAATCGACGTCAAGCCTGGGGCGCCAGCGCCTTCAGCAGCGTCCGCGCGCCTTCCGCCGCGCCGGGGGCGCGTTCGCAGATCAGCGCGGCGAGGGTGGCCGGCGTGCAATGGTTCGCCACATCCTGCGGCGTTAACGCCGTCGCCAGGTATTTGTTGAGCACGCCCAGCACGGCGTTCAAGCCGGCATCCGGCAGCTGCAGCCGGCGAATATCGTCGTCGTCGCTCAGCGCGGCGCCGGGAGCCGCCCGCGCCAGCAGCCGGTGCAACAGCTGGCGAACCGGCGCCTGTTGCGCCAGCGCGTCGGGCACGCAGCGCGCCAGCAGCTGCGACAGCGGCTGGCCAAAGGTGTCGCTTTGCCGGGCGGCCTGACGCAGCAAGGCCTGATAGCAGGCCAGCAGGCGCGGCAGCACCGGTTCCGGGAAAGCGTCCAGCCGCACGTCCCAGTTGATCAGAATACCGTCGTCGTTGTGGGCGACCTGGGCGTCCAGCGCCACCTGCGGCCCCTGCGAGATGACCCAGCCGAGCGGGCCGAAGGTGCGGGTGACCTGCTCGGAAAACAGCGTCTTGCCCCGGATGCCGAAGCCGGCGGTGAACACCACCGGTGAAGGCTGCAGGTTGCCGTGCAGCCGCGACAGGTCGCGCATCACGCTGACGCCGGAGTAATCCGCATGCTCAATCAACTCCGCCAACTGCGCCATCAGGCGGTGGCAGAAGGCGTGCAGGCTTTCCGCATGATCAAGCTCGACGCCCAGCAGCACCAGATTCGAGAAGTCGCCGACTATGTCGTCGGCGCCCTTTAAGTCAGGATCGCGGTGGAACAGCGGCACGTTGAGCCGGAATCGCGTCATACGCCAGCCGTAGCCGACGGTCAGGGCGAACAGCGCCAAAAACAGCGTCGACAGGGTGACGTGCTGCCGTTGGGCGGCGGCGGCCAGCGCCTGGCTTTCTCCGGCGTTCAGCTGCAGGGCCAGGCGGTCGCTGCGGCAGGCGTCCGGCGTGCGCAGCAGGTGCGGTGCGGGCGGCAATTGCGCCAGGCGCTCGCGCCACCAGCGTTGGGCGCGGGCGCGTCGTTCGGGCAGCCCTGGCTCGGCGGCGCGCTGCGCCAGATAATCGAAATAGGCCACCGGCCGGTCCGGGGCCGGGGCGGCCGGGCATCGGTGATAAAACGCCGCCAGATCTTCCAGTAGCCGGCGAAAGCTCATGGCGTCGCCGGCGATCATATCCAGATCCACATGCAGGCGGCCGCGGTTGCCCGGCAGCAGGGTCAGGCTGATGTCGCAGGGCACCCCCTGTTCGAGCGGCAATCGCTGGGTGCTTTTCGCCAGGCGTTTGGCGGCCAGGGCGCGTTCGAGCTCCGCGGCATCGGCATGGCGCCAGTCGTCCAGATGCAGGCGGTGGAGGGGGCCGGGGGCGGCGATGGTTTGCATTCCGTCCCCGGTGAGGCGCAGACGCAGCATCGGATGATGCAGATACAGGGCCGCGACGGCCCGGCTAAGACGTTCGGCGTCCAGGTCGCCGGCATCGAACTCCGCATACAGGTGGGCGGACATGCCCCCCAGCGGCGCGGCGGATTGTCGGCCGACCCAGTAGGCGGCCTGCATGGTGGTCAAGGCTTGCATCAGGTATCCATTTTGCTTCAGCGAACGAGACAGCAAGAATATATCCAAATGTTAATAAGAATGAAAATTATTATTATTTGATCGGATCGGCAGGGAAGTGCTATCAGTAAGGCGCCTGGAAAAAAAATGCGGCCGGTTAACGGCATGGTGAAACTATTTATTTATATTATTCTTAGCATTGCAATAATTCATTGTTGTTTTATCGCCAGCCTTTCTTGCCGGTTCGTCGGGTTTTTTGTCGCGCCTTGTGCGCCATCGCACAGCTCTTTATTGATAATGATTTGCATTAGAAAATGCAAAATATTATCATTCTTAACATTATTTTACGTTTCCATACAAAAATCTGCCGGCAGCGCGCCGGGGGACTGGCCGTGGCTGGGGTGAACCCGTTCGGCCGGGAAGGGGAGTTGTTCTGCTGCAGGGATAAGCGACACAAAGGCCAGGAAGGCCGCGAGTGCCATTGTCTGTGTGAGTGTCGGCGTTTACCTATGTAAAAAATCAAATTTTATGCACCTCTGGGATGAAGGAGAAGACCTCTATGAGCAAGCATTCAGCGGCTCAACGGCATGAAATCGTAGGCGACAGGGAAAAGACGGGCTTGAAAACCATGGGGGCGTTCTCCTCATTATTTTTCGGCCTTTGCACACTGTCGATCGGCAACCTCAGCGCAGCGGAAACCCGCAGCAACGAAACGGCCCAGGATGCGGAAACGCTGCTGGTGACCGGCGAGAAGATTAAACGCTCCATTTTCGATACCGGCTCCAGCGTGCAGGTATTCGACAGCAACCGCATCGCTTCCATGCCCGGCGCGCTGCAGGTTCCCGACCTGTTGCGCATGACCCCCAACGTGGTGGATCTGGGCATCGGCAACGATCTGCCCACCGTGCGCGGCATCGACGGCTCCGGCCCGAATACCGGCGCCAATGCGTTCCTCAGCGGCACCCGCCCGCGCCTCAACCTGTCGCTGGACGGCCGTTCGCTGACCTACAACGAACAGGCGTTCGGCCCGCAGTCGCTGTGGGATCTGGATCGCGTCGAAGTATTCCTGGGGCCGCAAAGCTATATTCAGGGGCGCAACGCCATTGCCGGCGCGATCGTGATGGCCAGTAAGGATCCGACCTTCGAGTGGGAAAGCGCCTTCAAGGGCGGCGCGGGCAACCAGCACTCTTCGCAGCTGTCCGCCATGGCCTCCGGCCCGCTGGTGGAAGATCAGCTGGCGTTTCGCGTCAGCGTCGATCGCCAGCGCCGCCGCAGCGAGGCCGATCTGCCCGCCTATGCGCCGGTCGGCGATCCGCGTGAGGTTGAAGCCACCACCGCCCGCGCCAAGCTGCTGTTCAACCCGGCCGGCCTGCGAGACCTGACCACCAAGCTGACCTTCAACCACTTCGGCAGCACCTCACCGCAAAACGAAAGCCTCAACCCGCAGCCGCACCCGACCAACCCGCGTTACGACTCGCGCCGCGCGGTGTTCAAAAGCAACATGAACAGCAGCATCTGGGATCTGGCCTGGGAGGCATCCGAGGCGGTAACGCTGGAAAACCGCCTGATTTATACCGATTTCAATATCAACCGCCCTACCGCCTACAACATTCAGTACGCCGAAATCGACGGTAAAGAGGTGCACGTGGAGCCGCTGGTGCGCTTTGGCGCGGCGGACAGCCGCCTGCATGGCCTGGCCGGGCTGCGCTACTTCCACGCCAAGCAGGACGAGTTCGTCAACATTTTCGGCGGCGCCGCCTTCAAGGACAAAACCGACACCCATTCGGCCTTTGCCGAGCTGACCTACGCCCTCACGCCGCAGGTGGACATCACCGCCGCCAGCCGTCTGGAGCGGGAACACCGCCAGCGCAACGGCGGCAGCAATGCGGTGCGCATCGACTTCGACGAAACCTACACCGTGTTCCTGCCGAAGCTGGACGTGGCCTGGAAACCGACGGACGCCCAGACCTACGGCGCCAAGGTGGCGCGCGGCTATAACGCCGGCGGCGGCGGTATCACCATCGGCACGCCGGTGGTCAGCTACACCTATGGTTCCGAATATGTCTGGAACTATGAGCTGTACAGCCGTCATCACCTGAAGGACGCCAACGTTGTGCTGACCAGCAACGTTTTCTACAACGACTACAAGGACATGCAGCTGCCTTACTCGCTGGGTGAAAACTCCAGCGTGATCCGCAACGCCGACAAGGTGGAGACCTACGGCGCGGAAATTGGCGCCACCTGGCAGCCGCGCTGGGACTTCGAACTGTTCGGCAACCTCGGCCTGCTGAAAACCGACATCAAGAAGTTCTCGGGCAGCGGCGTGGAGGGGCACGAACTGGCGCGCGCGCCGGCCTATACCGCCAACGTGGGCGCCAAATACCAGCTGTTCAGTGGGCTGGAGCTGAGCGGCAACGTGGCGTTCTCCGATTCCTACTACTCGCAGTACGACAACGATTCGCGCGGGCGCATCGGCTCCTATTGGTCGGCGAACGCCCAGCTGGCGTACACCTTCGCCTACGGCCGCGCCACCCTGTTCGCCAAGAACCTGTTCGATGCCGATCGCCGCGAGATGGTCAGAGGCAACGATATCTACACGGCGACTGTCCAGCCTTCGCGTTTGATCGGCGCGGCGGTTGAGCTGAACTTCTAAGGCTATTGCCACGTTGGGGGGCCCGGCCCCCCTTTTTATGGCGTGATTTCCCTGCAACCCCGGCGCGCCGGGCAAAAGGAGATACAGCAGTGAGCGGTGATTTTGACGGTATTCTGAGCGATGAAGAGGCCCGGCGTCTGGACAGGGCGTTTCTGGCGCTGGGCGAGGGGGGGGCGGGCGACAGCCTGCCGGTCAGCGAAAGCGAAGAGCAGGCGTGGTTCGGCCACGTGCAGAGCGGCGGCGCCGACGGGCAGCGGGCGTTGGCCTGGCGGTTGAACGGCGAAGCGGATATCGGCCGCCTGGCCGGTGCGCTGCAGGCGCTGATCCGTCTGACCCCCGGCCTCGACGTCCGCTATTGTTTTGACGATGAGCGCGGGCTGCATAAACGCCCGGGCGACTCGGCGCTGCCGCCGGTCACCATCGAGACGCTGGCGGATGAGCCGCAGGCGATCCGCCGGGTGCTGGAAACCCAGGCGACGCCGTTGGCGCTGGATCGGGAAGCGCCGCTGCGTTTCTTGCTGTTGATGGTCGAGCGCGGTCCGGCGGTGCTGGGCGCGGTGATGCACGATATCCTGGCCGAAACGCTGCCCTGGCGGCAGCTGCCGGCCGCGTTGTCGGCGCTGTATAACTTGCAGGCCGTACCGCAGGTTGCGATGCCGGCGGCGGCCGGCGCGCCGCCGGAACACGCCGATCTTAAGCTGCCCTGGGCGCGACAGCCGCTGCAACTGCGGGATTATCGTCAGGACAACGGCCTGCCGCCGGCGGGATCGCGCATCGTCACCCGCATTGCGCGTTCGCAGCTTCCTGCGACCGAGACGCCGCTGGCGCTGTTGACGGCGGTGGCGGCGCGCTTCGGCCGCTTTATCGCCGCCCAGGCCGGCGGGCAGGCGGTGCAGCTGTGCGTACCGCAGTCGGAGACGGACGAAACCGCCGGGGTGGAGATCGGCATAGCAACGCCGCCGCTGAAACGCCTGACCCTGCGCCAGGGCGACGTTTCATCCGAACGGGCCCGGCCGACGCCGCAAGCGCAGGATCCGCAGTTGGCGCAGCTGCTGGTGTGCTGGCGCGAGGATATGTCCGCCGGGCTGCGGCTCGACGGCGTCGGCGCCGAACCGCTGCTGTTGCCGCCGCTGCATACCCCGTTTGAACTGGCGCTGTTGCTGAGCCTGCCGGATGCGTCGTCGCTGGCGTTGGAGCTGGTGGCGGATCCGCGCCTATCTCCGCACGCCGCGCCCTTCCTGCTGGAGCAGTTTGTCGCCTTCCTGGCGGGGCAGCGGGTCATCACGGCATCGATCGCAGACGCCGATCCGGCGGCCGGCCAGGCCCCTGCGACGGATTATGCCGGCGATGACGACATTGCCCAATTGATCCTGAGCGAGTTCCGCGAGGCGCTGGCGGCGCCCGAAATGACCGCTGATGAGGACTTCTTCGACCGCGGCGGCCATTCGCTGGTCGCCACCCGGGTCATCGGCAGATTGCTGAGCCTGCATCAGTTGGAACTCAATATTAACGATCTGTTCAGCCACCCGACGGCGCGCGGGCTGTCGGGTTACGCCAAACGTCAGGCGACGGCGCTGCCGACAACGGCGGCGGCCGGGGCCGGGGCCGACGAAGCGGTTCAGGCGCCGCTGTCGCTGGCGCAGGAGTCGCTGTGGAAGGTGTATGAAGCCTTCGGCCACGATGAGATCTTTAACCTGCCGTTCTCCCTCCGTTTCTTTGACCCGGTGGATGAAACGGCGCTGCGTCAGGCGTTTATCGACGTCATGACGCGCCATAGCGCATTGCGTTCACGGTTTGTCGAGCGTCAGGGCGAGGTGCGCCAGCAGGTGGTGCCGGCGGCCGAATTGCCGGACTACGGCTGGTTCCGCTTCTCCCATGAAACCCCGGCCGGCGATGCCGGCGCCTTGCTGGCTCATGCGGGCCAGCACCGTTTCGACCTGAGCGCCGAGCTGCCGCTGCGCGTCACCCTGTTGCGCGATGCGGAAAACGGCCAGCAGCTGCTCTCGCTGCTGTTCCATCACGTGGTGCTGGATGAGTGGTCGCTCAATCTGATGATGGACGAGCTGGGGATCGCCTATCGCCATCGGGTGGCGGGGCAGGCGCCGCAGTGGGCCGGCCGGCCGCCGCAGTTTCATACCTTCGCCCGGCAGCAGCGGGCGTCCGGCGTGCAGAGGCGGCATCTGGATTACTGGCTGGATAACCTGCGCGGCGCGCCGGTCGGGTTGCCCATCTTCCGACAAGAGCCTTCCACCCATCCGGCGGTGCCGGCGCCGGCGGACGTCAACGGCGGCTGGCTGGAGTTCGAGGTCGAGCCCGCGGTGGCGGCGGGCCTGTACCGGCTGTCGCGCCGCAACAGCGCCTCGTTGTTCAACGTGGTCTACGCCGGCATCACCTCGGCGCTGCGCCTGCTGGGCGGCCCGGCGGATCTGCTGGTGGGCACCTCCACCTCCGGCCGCAACGACGCCGAGTTCTTCGACACCGTCGGCTACTTCACCACCGTGGTGGTGCATCGGCTGCGCTTCGGCGATGAGCTGACGGTGGCGGGGCTGATCGAGCAGGTCAAAAACACCATCAACGGCTCGTTGCCTTACAGCGATATCCCCATCGATCTGGTGGAGGAAGGGCTGTTCGGCGTGGATGCCGACCGCAAGAACCACATGTTCGAGGTGTTTATCCAGATCCACAGCCGCATCAAGCTGAACGGCGAATTCCGGCTGCAGGACGGCGGCACGGTCGCCTACCGCCAGGTGGAACCGGAAAAAGCCGAGTCGTTGCTCGGCCTGCAGTTCGAGGTGATGGAGGAAGATTTGGCCGGGGTGAAATCCCTGCGGGTGATGATGACCTACCGTCAGGATCACTACAGCGCCGAGCAGGCCAATTTGATCGCCGACACCGTTCAGCACGTCTTTACCCATTTTGCCCAGCCTACGGCTGGCGATATCGCTGTGGCGGCCCTGCCGTCCGCGCCGCAGGCATGACGTTGTTTCACTCTAACCGAAAGCATGATTTTCAAGGAGATAGATGGATGTCTGGAACAATAGCAACTCCCCGCGCGTTACTGTCGCTGCTGGTGGCGGCTTCGCTGGTGGTCGCCGGCGTGGCGCAGGCGGACGACGCCGGCATCGGGCCGCAGGATATCAAACGCCAGGCGCTGTCGTCGGCGGTGGTGGAAATGGCCTACAGCCCAACGCAGCGGGCGCTGTTCGTCAGCGCGCCCGACTGGAAGGAAGAGGCGCGCTCGCGCGTGCTGCGGCTGGATCCCAATACGCTGGCGGTGAAGGCGGAGATCCCGCTGAAGGTCAAAGGCTTCGGCGTGGCGCTGGACGATGCCGGCAACCGGCTGTACCTGACCCAGGGTTTCAACGGTGAAGTCGGGGTGGTGGATACCGCCACCAATCATGCGCTGGGCAGCATCAAACTGTTGGACAAGGTGGTGCTCGAGCAGGCTTACAAGCAGGCGGGCATCAGCGGCAAACGGCTGGATTTTCTGCTGGCAGAGCTGAAGAAATTCAAAATCACCGAAGACTATCAATACCGCATCCGCGAGATAAAGTATGACTCGCACACCGGCCGGCTGTTCTTGCCGGGGCTGGGCTTCGGCGTCGACAGCGTGCTGTACGTGGTGGATACCCGCGCCGGCAAGCTGGAGAAGGTGATCCCCGGCTTCGGCTACAACGCGGTCGGCATCACGCTGGATGAAAAAGGGCGTCGGGTGTTCGTTTCCAACATGCAGGGGCAGCTGATTACGCTGAATGCCGATACGCTGGAGATCGCCGCCACCCATGAGGTACAGGCGGACCAACTGCTGAACCTGGTGTATGACCCGGTGAGCAACCGCCTGCTGGGGGTGGATCAGGGTATCGACCGCGACGGCTACCGCAATCACCATTTGGGCCGCGACTACGTGAAGCGCAGCAGCGGGCACCGGGTGTTCGCGTTGGATGCGGACAGCGGCAAGGTGCTGGCCAGCGAGCTGACGGATGAAGTGCCGATCGGCCTGTTGCTCGACGATCGCAGCCAGCGGCTGTACGTCGCCAACCGCAAAGGGGTACGCGTCGAGCATGGTGCGGGGACGTTGACGGTATTCGACGCCAAAACGCTCAAGCGTCTGCAAACGGTGGATCTGCCGCCGCACCCGAACAGCCTGGCGCTGGACCCGCACGGCAATGCGCTGTTCGTGACGGTGAAGAACGACGGCGCCGGCACCAAGGCCGGCAAGCCGGAGAGCGTGGTGCGCATTCAACTGCAGGATAAATAACCGGGATTGGCAATGTAAAAAGGGGCGCCGCGGCGCCCCTTTTCATGGGTTCATGAGGATCAGAAGTGCGTATTGATGCTCATGTAGTAGGTGCGGCCCGGTTCGTTGTAGGTCGCCGCGCCGGCGCCGGCTATGTTGATGGCGCCGGTGGTCGGATCGCCGACGTTCTGCGCGTTGCCGGCGCGGAACTGGCGTTTGTCGAACAGGTTGTCGATGCCGGCGGTGACGCTGACGTTTTTGGTCACGTCATAGGTGGCGCTGGCGCCGACGATGGCGTAAGGGCTGACTTCGCGCGTTTCGCCGCCGGTCGCCGGTTTACCCTGGTAGTTGTACTTCTTCGGCTTCTGACGGCCGTACCAGGTCAGGGTCGACTGCATCGACAGGTCCTGGGTGGCCTGCCAGCTCAGGGTCGAGTTGATGGTGAACTTCGGGATCACCGACAGGTAGTCGCCGGTGCTCTTGTTCTTGTTCTCGATCATGTAGGTGGCGTTGTTGCTCCAGGCCACGGTTTCACTGACCGGCACGTTCAGCGTGCCTTCCAGGCCCTGAACCACCGCTTTCGGTACGTTTTCCCACTGATAAACCGCCGTCCCGGTGCTGCTGGTGGCGATGCGCGAGTTGCCCGCTTCGATCTTGTTGCGGTAATCGTTGCGGAAGTAGGTCACTCCGGCCAGCCAACCTTCATTGTGGAACTCCAGGCCGATCTCTTTGTTGACGCTGGTTTCCGCCTTCAGATCGTCGTTGCCGAGCAGGTAGCAGCCATTTGTGGTATCGCTGGACGCGCAACCTTGCCCTTTGCTGTACAGCAAATAGTTTTGGTTGGTCTGGAACAGGGTCGGCGCCTTGTAGGCGCGGGCGATGCCCATTTTCAGCGTGAAGTTGTCGCCCAGCTCCTGCGACAGGTTCAGCGCCGGGCTCCAGTTGTTGCCGGCCTCGGAGTGCAGATCGTAACGCAGGCCCGGCGTCAGCATGGTGCTGTCGGTCAGCTCGATATTGTCTTCGGCGAACAGCGAGAAGATATGCGCGGAAGCGTAAGGGCTGCGGGTGCCGGTATCCGTGCCCGGAATGGTGCCGCCCATCAGCGTCTGGCTGGTTGAGGTGCCATCTTTCATCCGCTGTTGGTTCCACTCGGTGCCCAGGGTGGCGGTTTGCGCCACCCCGAATTCAAACGGTACGCTGACTTCGCTGTGCGCCAGGAAGTCGTCCAGCTTGGTGGTGCCGAAGCCGCTGTTTTTGGTGTCGAAGATGCCCTCGGTACCGCCGGCCAGCCCTTCGTTCAGGCGGGTGTTGCGGGTGCGCTCGAACTGAATGTAGTTGTTGGTGCTGACGCCGTTGTCCCAGGCGCCGCGGTGGTTCAGACCGAAGGTTTCGCGGTAGATGCGGTTGGTCTCTTTACCGTAGTTGCTCTGCACCAGCGCATTGGTGTTGGTGTTCTGGGTATCGCCGGCGTACAGGTTGCCCTGGCGGCCATAGGAGTACTCGAATTCCAACGACTGCAGGTGGGCGAAGTCCCAGTGCAGCATCGCGTCGATGTTTTTGTCGACCACGCCTTCGCGGCCGGCGGGAATGCTGTTGGCATAGGCGCCTACGCGCTCAGACTTGTGGGATTCGTTGATGTCCCAGGCGTCGGCCTGCGTTTTGCTGTAGCCGCCGAACAGGCGGAAGCTCAGCCGATCGCTCAGCGGGCCGGACAGGCTGAAGTCGGTGCGCTTGGTGGAGCCTTCCTGCTTGTGCTGCGGCACGTTGAAATAGGTGTTCAACGAGCCGTGCAGATCCTGGCCGGCCTTTTTGGTGATGATGTTGACCACGCCGCCGGCGGCGCCGTTGCCGTAGCGCGCCGCGGCCGGGCCGCGCAGCACTTCGATGCGTTCGATCATTTCCGGCGGCACCCAGGCGGTATCGCCGCGGGTATCGCGCTCGCCGCGCCAGCCCTGGCGCACCGAGTTGCGGCTGGTGGCCGGCTTGCCGTCGATCAGGATCAGGGTGTTTTCCGGCCCCATGCCGCGGATGTCGATCTGGCGGTTGTTGCCGCGCTGGCCGCTGGTGGAGTTGCCGGTCAGGTTGACCCCGGGCATGGTGCGGATCAGTTCGTTGATGTCACGCGCCGGCGGGCGTTTTTTGATTTCGTCGGCGGTGATGGTGGACACCCCCGGCGCCTGCAGGTTCTGCCGGGCGGCGGTGACCACGATGGTGTCTTCCGCCGGCTGCTTTTTATCGGCGGCGCTGGCGTTTTCTTCCGTGGCGGTGGTGTCGGCCTGCTGTGCGGCGTTGGCGAACGCCGACGCGCCCAGTCCCAAGCCGATGAGCGTGGCTAAAGAATAACGTGATAATTTGCTGTTCATGTGAGCTTCCTACCTTGCTGCCATTCCGCGCCGAGAGGGGGAAGGGCGGTTGTAGTTTTTGTGTAGTCAGGAATAGAAAATCGGCTGCGGCAAGGGATGCCATGTGTCATATCCCCGCTCCCTGTCCGTTGCGCGCAATACCAGCACGATTTCCAAGCCTCACACACTATTGCAAATGCAAATAATTATCAATAGTATTCGAGCTACAGTGCGTTCGGGCGGTGGCTGGCGATACGGATAGGCCGGCGTTTGTTTAAACCGCCAACTACAAAATGGGTAGGCGTTGTGAATACAGAATTTCAGTCAGAAAGCAGCAGGTTATTGGCCAGCAGCAATGCCGGCAGTCCAGGGTGGTGGTTGAAAGTGGCCCGGCGCGGCACACCCTGGGTAGAACCGGCGGGCAACGGCCGGTGGCGAGCCACCTTTTTCTGGCGCGATCCCCAGGGGTGCGAATTGACCTCCGCTTACCGGCGGGTGTGGATCAACATCAACTGCCTGACCGACCATCATCAGCCGAATCCGCCGCAGAGTCTGCAGCGTCTGGACGGCACCGACGTCTGGTACTGGCAAACCGAATTGAACGGCGACTGGCGCGGCAGCTACTGTTTTATCCCTTCCCTCGACGCCCGCCCGCCGGAACTGGCGGGCGACGACGCGCATGCCAATATGCACAACGTGCGCCATTGGTGGCATCAGGTATTCGCCAGCGCCACCCACGATTTGCTCAATCCCTATCGCGCCTGGCCGGGTACCGGCGGCGGTTGCCTGTCCGGTTTGCATATGCCGGAAGCGCCGCCGCAGCCGGCATGGCGCGCGTTCGACGAGTATGAAATCGCCAGCGGGCGCTGTACGCCGCCGCTGCCGGCGCGTCTGCAGCGCCATACCTGGCACAGCGAACGCTTGGGCAACAGCCGCAACGTCTGGATCTACACCACCGGCGACAGCCGGCCGAGCGAACGCCCGTTGGCCATTTTGCTCGACGGTCAGTTCTGGGCGCAGCAAATGCCGGTATGGGAGCCGCTGATGCAGCTGACGCGCGAGGGGGCGCTGCCGGAGGCGGTGTATGTGCTGATCGACATCATCGATCTGCAGCACCGGGCGCGCGAGCTGACCTGCAAGGACGATTTCTGGCTGGCGGTGCAGGAAGAGCTGCTGCCGCAGTTGGCCGAGCGGGCGCCGCACAGCGACAACCCGGCGAGCACCGTGGTGGCGGGGCAGAGTTTCGGCGGGCTGGCTTCACTGTACGCCGGGCTGCGCTGGCCGCAGCGCTTCGGCGCGGTGATCAGCCAGTCCGGTTCTTACTGGTGGCCGCGGCGCGACATGCTGCAGCAGCCGACCGTCCCCGAGGATGCCTGCTGGCTGATGCAGCAGGTAGAGCGGCGGGAGTTGGGCAGCCACGGCGCGCTGAAGGTGTTTATGGAGGCCGGTTCGCATGAAAAGCTGGTGCATAGGGTCAGCGGCCAGATGGCGACGCTGCTGAGCAACGCCGGGCATCGGGTGCATTACCGGGTGGTGGAGGGCGGGCACGACGCCCTGTGCTGGCGTGGGGGCCTGACCGACGGGCTGCAGGCGGCGTGGGCCGCGACCTTCGCCACCGGCTATTCCGCTCCCGCGGACGCCGCTCGTTCAACGGCGTCAGGAGCGCATGATGGAAAAACCGAATCCGTTCGATGATCGACAACAGCGCAGCCTGGTGCTGCGCAACGCACAACAACAATACAGCCTGTGGCCGGATTTCTGCGCAATTCCCGCTCACTGGACGGTAGCTTTCGGCCCGACGGCGCATGCGGAATGCGTCGATTGGCTGGAGCGGCATTGGCAGGATATTCGGCCGGTATCATCGCCTATGGCGTGATCGGCACCAGGTAATAACGGGAGCAACAGCAGTGTCACAGACCCCAATTTCCACCACCGGGCCAACGGTCGCCGGTGAAATGCCGTTGGTGGCGGCTCAGCCCGGCATCTGGGTGGCCGATCAAATTTCCCCGCATCGCAACGCCTATGCGGTTGCGCACTGCATCGAGCTCAATGGCCCGATCGAGGCCGCTCTGCTGCTGCAGGCCATCACCCAGGGCCTCAACGAAGTGGATACGCTGCGGCTGCGTTTTGAAGAACGCGACGGCGTGCCGGTGCAGTGGCTGGACGCATCGCTGGCGATACGCGAACCGGAGTTCGTCGATCTGGCGGACTCGCCGGACGCCGAAGCCGCCGCGCGGGCGCTGATGGATATCGACCTGGCCGGCGAACTGCGCGCCGGCAGCGGCAAGCCGCTGTACCGCCACGTGCTGATGCGCCTGGCGGACCAGCGCTGGTTCTGGTACCAGCGCTATCATCACATGCTGGTGGACGGTTTCAGCTTCACCGCCATCGCCCGCCGCATCGCCGCGCTATACAGCCATCTGCGCCGCGGCGAGCCGCTGGAGCCGACGCCGTTCACGCCGTTTAGCGAGGTCGTGGCGGAGTATCAGGCCTATCGGCAGGCGCCGGCCTGGCAGCGCGATGCCGATTTCTGGCTCGAGAAGGCGCGCCAACTGCCGCCGGCGGCGACCCTGTGCCCGCAGCCGCTGGCCGGGCAGGTGCCCACGCCGCGCATTCACCGGCTGGAGCAGCGCTGCGACGAGCAAACCTTTGCTGCGCTGGTGCAAATCGGCGGCCAGCAGAAGCTCAACGCCGCCGATATGGCGGTGGCGCTGCTGGCGCTGTGGGTGTCGCGGTTGAGCGGCCAACCCAGCTTCAGCGCCGGCTTTATTTTCATGCGCCGTACCGGCTCGGCCGCGCTGTGCGCCGCCGGCCCGGTGATTAACGTGCTACCGATGGAAATGCACCTCGAGCCGCAGGCCACGCTGTATGAAGCCGCCGCCCGCATCAGCCGCGAGCTGAAGAGCGTGCGCCGCCACCAGCGTTACGATGCCGAACAGGTGCAGCGCGATCTGGGCCGCATCGGCGACGCCGAGCCGCTGTACGGCACGGTGTTCAACTTCAAAATGTTTGATTATCAACTGGATTTCGCCGGCATCGAGGGCATTACCCGGGATCTGGCCTCCGGCCCGGTGCGCGATCTGGAGATTGCGCTGTTCATCGACGGGAACAACCAGCTGAAGGTTGAGCTGCTGGCCAACGCCGAACGTTACAGCCGTCAGGAATTGCTGGCCCATCTGCAGCGTTTGCCGCTGTTGCTGGCGCAGTTTGCCGCCCGGGCGGATTTGCCGATCGGCGAAGCCGACATGCTGACGCCGGAAGACCACGCCTTGCTGGCGCGGGTCAATGACACCGCGCATCCGGTACCCGCCACGACGCTGAGCAGCCTGCTGGCGCAGCAGGCGCAGCGCACGCCGGACGCGCCGGCCCTGGCCGACGCCCACTTCAGCTTCAGCTACCGCGAAACCCGCGAGCAGGTTGGCGCGCTGGCGCGTCAATTGGCCGCGCAGGGCGTGCGGCCGGGCGACATTGTGGCGGTCGCGCTGCCGCGCTCGGTGTTTCTGTCGCTGGCGCTGATGGCCATCGTCGAGGCCGGCGCCGCTTATCTGCCGCTGGATACCGGTTATCCGGACGAGCGGCTGGCGATGATGCTGGAGGACGCCGCACCGCGTCTGATCGTCACCAGCCCGGCCCAGCAGGCGCGTTTCGCCGGCCAGGGCGAAATACTGCTGTATGACGCGCCGCTGCCCGCCGATCACGCCGCCGGCGTGACGGTCAACGGCCCGACGCCGGATCATGCGGCCTACATCATTTTTACCTCCGGCTCTACCGGCCGGCCGAAGGGCGTGCTGGTCGGCCATCAGGCGATCGTCAACCGCCTGCTGTGGATGCAACACCAATACCCGCTGGCGGCGGACGACGTGGTGCTGCAGAAGACGCCGTGCAGTTTTGACGTTTCGGTGTGGGAGTTCTTCTGGCCGCTGATGGTCGGCGCCCGGCTGGTGATGGCGCCGCCGGAGGCGCACCGCGATCCCGAGCAGCTGCAGCAGCTGATTGCCCAGCATCGGGTGACGACGATGCACTTCGTGCCGTCGATGCTGGCGGCGTTCGTCGCGGCGCTGGACGGCGAGCAGGCGGTCGCCGCCTGCGGTTCGCTGCGCCAGGTGTTCTGCAGCGGCGAAGCGCTGCCGGCGGAGCTGTGCCGCCTGTGGCAGAGCCGCACTGCGGTGCCGTTGCATAACCTGTACGGCCCCACCGAGGCGGCGGTGGACGTGACCTGGCATCCGGCCTACGGCGAAGCTCTGGCGCGGGTGACCGGCGCCAACGTGCCGATCGGCCTGCCGGTATGGAACACCGGCCTGCGCATTCTGGATGCGCGTCTGCGCCCGGTGCCGCCGGGGGTGGCGGGGGATTTATACCTGACCGGCATCCAGCTGGCGCAGGGTTATCTGGGGCGGCCGGAGCTGACCGCCGGCCGCTTTGTGGCCGACCCTTACGGCGAGGGCGGGCGCATGTATCGCACCGGCGACGTGGCGCGCTGGCTGCCGGGCGGTGAAGTGGAATATCTGGGGCGCAGTGACGATCAGCTGAAAATTCGCGGCCAGCGCATTGAGCTGAGTGAAATCGACCACGCGCTGCTGTCGCTGCCGGGCGTGCGCCAGGCGGTGACCCATGCGTTGGTGCTGCAGGGCACGCCGGTGGACGCCGGCGGCGATGCGCGCCAGCTGGTGGGGTATCTGGTGCCGCAGCCGGGCGTGACCTGGGACCTGGAGGCGCTGCGCGCGGCGTTGGCCGACCGCCTGCCGCCGCATATGGTGCCGGTGGCGCTGGTGGAAATGGACGCGCTGCCGCTGAGCGCCAACGGCAAGCTGGACCGTAAAGCCTTGCCGCAGCCGCAGGGCGGTGAACGCAAGGCCGGCCGCGCGCCGCAGGCCGGGTTGGAGGCCGACATCGCCGCGGTGTTCGCCCGTTTGCTGCAGCGCGAACAGGTGTTCGCCGACGACGACTTCTTCGCCCTCGGCGGCCATTCGCTGCTGGCGATGCGCCTGGCGGCGGAGCTGCGCCGCGATCTGGGCAAGGCGGTCTCCGTCGGGCAGGTGATGGTGGCGTCCCGCGTCGAACAACTGGCGCAGCTGCTGGCTGAGGAGCGCACCCAGGAAGAGGCGGATCGCTGCGGCTTCGACAGCGTGCTGCCGCTGCGCGCCACCGACGGGCCGACGCTGTTCTGCCTGCACCCGGCTTCGGGCTTCTCCTGGCAGTTCAGCGTGCTGCCGCGCTACATCGACCAGCACTGGTCGCTGGTCGGCATTCAGTCGCCGCGGCCGGACGGCCCGCTGGCGCTGAGCGAGGATATGGATCAGGTGGTCGACGCCCACCTGCAGACCGTGCTGCAGGTACAGCCGCACGGGCCTTATCACTTTATCGGCTACTCGTTGGGCGGCACGTTGGCGCAGGGCATCGCCGCCCGGCTGCAGGCGCGCGGCGAGCAGGTGGCGTTCCTCGGCCTGCTGGACACCTACCCGCCGGAAACCCAGAACTGGGACGTGATGCTGGACGACAACGTGCTGAAAGAAGTGCAGCGCGAGCGCGAGCAATTCCTGGCGGTGTCGCAAGACACGCTCGATCCGGCGCTGGGGGAAACCCGCGTGGCGATGTTCGACAATATCGAAGCCAACTACGCCGATTCGGTGCGGCTGTTGTCCCATACCCGCACCGCGCGTTTCAACGGCCTGGCGACGCTGTTTGTCGCCAAACGCACCTTGCAGGAAGGGATGGACGTGCAGCAGACCTGGTCGCAGTACGTTGACGCGCTGCAGGCGCACGAGCTGGACTGCGCGCACGTGGATATCGTCTCGCCGGCGTCGTTCAAGGTGCTGGGGCCGTTGCTGAACCGCATACTGCGGGCATTGTAACCGGCGTCGCCAACGTCGGCCGCCAAACGTCGGAAGCGATCCCGGCGTTTGGCGGCGTTTGCTGAATATCAATGAGTTTTATTATCATTATTGCTCCCATCATCTGTGCTAGCATGAGTCCCCACGCTGTTGCAGCCCTGACGCAATACCCTTTTAACGATTGGTGATGAACCGATGAGTAAACCCTCTATCCTGCTTGATTTTGGCCTGCTGAAGAGCAACCGGTCCTTCCGGGCGGTATTCTGCGCGCGCTTTATTTCCATTTTGGCGCTGGGGCTGATGGCGATCGCCATCCCGGTGCAGATCCAGGCGCTGACCGGTTCGACCCTGCTGGTCGGCCTGGCGGTGACCCTGGCGGGCGGCGGCATGTTCGCCGGGCTGTTGATGGGCGGCGTGCTGGCGGATCGCTACGAGCGCCGGCGGTTGATCCTGTTTGCGCGATCCACCTGCGGCATCGGCTTTGTCGGCCTGTGCGTCAACGCCGCGCTGCCCGCGCCTTCCCTGACGGCGATTTACCTGCTGGCGGTATGGGACGGCTTCTTTGGCGCCGTCGGCGTGACGGCGCTGCTGGCGGCGACGCCGGCGCTGGTCGGGCGGGAAAACATCGTGCAGGCCGGCGCCATCAGCATGCTGACGGTGCGCTTCGGCTCGATTCTTTCTCCGGCGGTCGGCGGCCTGGTGATCGCCAACATGGGCATTGCCTGGAACTACGGCCTGGCGGCGTTCGGCACCCTGCTGACGCTGTTGCCGCTGCTGAGCCTGCCGCAGCTGATGCCGCCGCCGCAGCCGCGCGAACACCCGCTGCGCGCGCTGGCGGGCGGTTTTGGCTTCTTGTTCCAGAACAAGGTGATCGGCATGGTGGCGCTGATCGGCGCGCTGCTGACCATGGCCAGCGCGGTGCGCGTGCTTTATCCGGCGATGGCCGGCGGTTGGCAGGTCGACGCTTCCCATCTCGGCTTCATGTACGCCGCCGTGCCGCTCGGCGCGGCAATAGGCGCCTTCACCAGCGGGCGGGTGGCGCATGTGGCGCGCCCGGGCTGGGTGATGCTGTTGACCGCCATCGCGGCGTTCGTCGCCATCGGTTTGTTCGGCCTGATGCCGTGGTACAGCCTGGCGCTGCTGTGTCTGGTGGCCTTCGGCTACCTGAGCGCGCTGAATTCGCTGTTGCAGTACGGGCTGATTCAAAGCCTGACGCCGGATAATTTCCTGGGGCGCATCAACGGCCTGTGGACGGCGCAGAACGTGGTGGGCGACGCGCTGGGCGCGCTGCTGCTGGGGGCGATGGGGGCGTTTATGCGGCCGGCGAGCAGCGCCGGCAGCTTCGGCTTCGGCGCCGCGGCCTTCGGCATCCTGCTGGCCTTCGCCATGACCGGGCTGCGTCAGGTGACCCTGAACAAACCGGAACCGCAGCCCGTCGCCGAAAAGTAACGGTGCGGAGTCGGCAACGCGGCGGCCCGAAAGATGACGGGCAGGTTGACATGGCAAATATCGACGAGTAATTTAGCGCGGAATTAACTTAAATGATAATCATTATTATATTGGTTATCAGTTAGCGACTTGAGGACGTAGCGATGGACATTGCCGTGAAAGGCGCCAACCGAAAGGAACTTCAGGAGCGGGCGGATGAACCGTTCGGCGCTGATTTTTCTCCTGCATCGGGCTTCTTCTTCACCTCGCCGTTCCGCAGCCTGATTACCGCCGGCTGCTTTAGCCGGGTGACCCAGCCGGCCGCGGACGGCGCCGATCTGCACGGCGAATTCCAGCGGCAGGTGCGCCAGGCGTTTGCCGAGGCGCGCGCCGCCGGGGTAAAGGAACCGCTGCTGTGCGGCGCCATTCCCTTCGATACCCGTCAGCCTTCGGCGCTGTTTGTTCCGCATGAAAGCCGCTGGTTCGATCGCGCCGCCTTTATGGCCGGCGTCTCGCCGGCGGCGAGCGGCCCGGAAATTGCCGGCCTTGCCGAAGTGCCGACGCAGCAGCCTTTTATGCAGATGGTGAGCGATGCGGTCGCGGCGATGAAAGCCGGGCAGCTGGACAAGGTGGTGCTGTCGCGGCTGCTGGAGATCGAGACTCGCCGGCCGGTAGACCGCCATGCGCTGATGGCGCGGGTTATCGCCCAAAACCCCAACGGTTTCCATTTCCACGTGCCGCTGGAGCGGGGGGCACTGTTGGGCGCCAGCCCTGAGCTGTTGCTGCGCCAGGCCGGCGGCCACTTCCACTCCAACCCGCTGGCCGGTTCCGCCCGGCGCGAGGCCGATGCCGAACGCGATCTGGCGGTGGGCGAGCGGCTGATGGCCTCCGAGAAAGACCGCCACGAACATCGCATCGTCACCGAAGGCATGCGCCGGGTGCTGGCCGGGCGCAGCCGCTATCTGAACGTGCCGCAAACCCCCGAGCTGCTGACCACCACCACGCTGTGGCACCTTTCCACCCCGATTGACGGCGAAGTGGCTTCGCGCGACGAAAGCGCGCTGTCGCTGGCCTGCCTGCTGCATCCGACGCCGGCGCTGTGCGGCACGCCAACCCCGGCGGCGCACGCATTGATCCGGCAGCTGGAGCCGTTCGATCGCGGCCTGTTCGGCGGCATCGTCGGCTGGTGCGACGCCGAAGGCAATGGCGAATGGGTGGTCACCATCCGCTGCGGCACCGTCGATGGCAGCCAGGTGCGGCTGTTTGCCGGCGCCGGCATCGTCCAGGACTCTTCCCCCGAATCTGAATGGCACGAAACAGGCACCAAACTCAGCACTATTCTGCGTGCCTTTGGTTTGAATCAAGGATAACGACAAGATGAGCATTGCCTTTACCCCCTGGCCGGCGGAGTTCGCCAGCCGTTACCGCGAACGCGGCTATTGGATTGACCTGCCGCTGACCGATATTCTCGACCGCCAGGCCGACAACGACGCCGTGGCGATCACCGATGCCCGCCGCAGCCTGAGCTACCGTGAATTGAACCTGCTCTCCGACCGTTTGGCGGCCGCCCTGCAGCGCCGCGGCGTACGGCCGGGCGAGACCGCGCTGGTGCAGCTGGGCAACGTGGTGGAGTTTTACGTGGCGTTTTTCGCGCTGCTGAAGATCGGCGTGGCGCCGGTCAACGCGCTGTTCAGCCATCAGCGCAGCGAGCTGCACGCCTACGCCGCGCAAATCAAGCCCGCGCTGCTGATCGCCGATCGCGAGCACGGCCTGTTTGCCGATGACGAATTCCTCAACGCCTTCCGCGCCGAGCATCCTTCGCTGCGCGTGGTGGGCCTGCGCAACCAGCCGCAGGGCGAACAGGCATTGGCCGACTGGCTGGAGGAACCCTGCGACGGCTTTGTCGCGGTGCCTTCCGCCGCCGACCAGGTGGCGTTTTTCCAGCTTTCCGGCGGCAGCACCGGCACGCCGAAGCTGATCCCGCGCACCCACAACGATTACTACTACAGCATCCGCCGCAGCGTGGAGATCTGCCGCTTTGACCGGCAGACCCGCTATCTGTGCGCCTTGCCGGTCGCCCACAACTATCCGATGAGCTCGCCGGGCGTGCTGGGCGTGTTCTACGGCGCCGGGCAGGTGGTGTTCGCCGCCGATCCCGACGCCGCCCAGTGTTTCCGCCTGATCGAACAGCACCGCATCAACGTGACGGCGCTGGTACCGCCGGCGGTGACGCTGTGGCTGCAGGCGATCGAAGAGTGGGGCAGCAATGCCGCGTTGGCCAGCCTGGCGCTGTTGCAGGTGGGCGGCGCCAAGCTGGGGGAGACCCTGGCGGCGCGCATTCAGAACGAAATCGGCTGCCGGCTGCAGCAGGTGTTCGGCATGGCGGAAGGGCTGGTTAACTACACCCGTCTGGACGATGACCCGCAGCACGTCCTGGCGACCCAGGGGCGGCCGATGTCGCCGGACGACGAAGTCTGGGTGGCGGATGACGACGGCAACCCGCTGCCGGCGGGCGCGGTGGGGCGCCTGATGACGCGCGGCCCTTATACCTTTCGCGGCTACTACCTGAGCCCGGAGCACAACGCCGGCGCCTTTGACGCGGCAGGGTTCTACTGCTCGGGCGACCTGATCAGCATCAGCGAAGACGGCTACATCACCGTCGAGGGGCGCCAGAAGGACCAGATCAACCGCGGCGGCGAGAAGATCGCCGCCGAGGAAATCGAAAATCTGCTGTTGCGCCACCCGGAGGTGATCAACGCCGCGCTGGTGTCGATGCCGGATGCTCTGATGGGCGAAAAAAGCTGCGCCTATATCATCGCCGGCGCGCCGCTGAAAGCGGTGGTGCTGCGTCGCCACCTGCGCGAGCAGGGCGTGGCCGACTTCAAGCTGCCGGACCGTTTTATTCAGGTGGACAGCCTGCCGCTGACACCGGTCGGCAAAGTGGACAAAAAACTGTTGCGCCAGCGTCTCGACGCGCAACAACAGACTCAGGCTCAGGGAGATTAATCGATGGCCATTCCGAAACTTAATGATTACGCGCTGCCCGCAGCAGACGAACTGCCTAACAACAAGGTCAGCTGGCAGCTGGAGCCTCAGCGCGCGGCGCTGCTGATCCACGACATGCAGCAGTATTTCCTCAACTTCTGGGGCGAAGACAGCGCGCTGATCAAACAGGTGGTGGAAAACATCGCCAAGCTGCGCAGCTACTGCAAGCAGCAGGGCATCCCGGTGTTCTATACCGCTCAGCCGAACCAGCAGAGCGATGAAGACCGCGCGTTGTTGAACGACATGTGGGGGCCGGGCCTGAACAAGCATCCGGAACAGCAGGCGGTCACCGCGGCGCTGGCGCCGGACCAGGACGACACCGTGCTGGTGAAATGGCGCTACAGCGCCTTCCACCGCTCGCCGCTGCAGGAAATCCTGCAGGAATCCGGCCGCGACCAGCTGATCATCTGCGGCGTGTACGCCCACATCGGCTGCCTGACCACCGCCATCGACGCCTTCATGCGCAACATCCAACCGTTTATGGTGGCCGACGGCCTGGCGGACTTCTCGCGCGAAGAGCACCTGATGGCGCTGCGTTACACCGCCGGGCGCTGCGGCCGGGTGGTGACCACCGCCTCACTGCTGCCGGGCATCGCCAGCAAAGAGGCGCTGCGTCAGCAAATTCTGCCGCTGCTGGATGAAGACAGCGAAGACATGGGCAACGACGAGAACCTGATCGACTACGGCCTGGACTCGGTGCGCATCATGGAGCTGGCCACCCGCTGGCGCAAGATCCGCGGCGATATCGACTTCATCGCCCTGGCGCGCAACCCGACCATCGACAGCTGGTGGGCGCTGCTCTCTGCCGAACGGAACTGATTTTGACCACGGCGTTGTTGCCGCCGCCCGGCGTTGGCCGGGCGGTAATTTGACTCGAACGATACCCTAGGGAAATTATAATGAATGCTATGATTAATAAGGGAAAACGTGCGGCATTCCCGCTGATGCTGCTGTCCTCGCTGCTGTTTTCGGCCCCGCTGCTGGCGCAAACCGCGCCGGAAGTGCTGCGCAAGCCGGTTGGCAAAGGCGCCTATGAAATGGTGTACAGCCAGGGCGAGAACGCGCTGTACCTGGCGACCTCGCAAAGCCGCAAGCTGGACAAGGGCGGCGTGGTGTATCGCCTGGATCCGACCACGCTGGACGTGACCCAGATTATCCATAACGACATCAAGCCGTTCGGCGCCGCCATCAACGGCAAAACCGACACCCTGTTCTTCGGCAACACGGTGAACAACTCGGTCACGGCGATCGACGCCAAAACCGGCGAAGTGAAGGGCCGTTTGGTGCTGGACGCGCGCAAACGCTCCGAGACCGTGAAGCCGCTGGCGCCGCGTGAACTGGTGGCGGATGCCGACACCGACACCCTGTACGTCACCGGGCTGGGTGAATCCAGCGTGGTGTGGGTGGTGGACGGCAAGGATCTGACCCTGCGCGCCACCATTGCCGGCACCGGCAAATACGGTACCGGCCTGGCGCTGGACGCCGCCGCCAAACGCCTGTACGTCACCAACGCCGACGGCGAGCTGGTGACCATCGACACCCAGAGCAACAAGGTGCTGTCGCGCAAGAAGCTGGACGAGTCCAAAGAGCACTTCTTCCTGAACATCAGCCTGGATACCGCCAACCACCGCGCATTCATCACCGATTCCAAGCAGCCGCAGGTGCTGGTGGTGGATACCCGCAACGGCAACGTCCTCGGCAAAATCGAAGTGCCTGAATCGCTGGCGGTGCTGTTCAACCCGGCGCGCAACGAGGTTTACGTCACCCACCGCCAGGCGGGTGAGGTGAGCGTGATCGACGCCAAGAGCTACAAGCTGTTGAATACCGTCAAGACGCCGACCCACCCGAACAGCCTGGCGCTGTCGCCGGACGGCCAGACGCTGTACGTCAGCGTGAAGCAGGCCTCCAGTCGCGAGAAAGAAGCCAGCGCGCCGGATGATGTGATCCGCGTAGCGCTGAAGTAATCCCATACGGATCCTGCCGATCGAACGGGCGCAGCGGCAACGCTTCGCCCGTTTTTTTCGCCTGAAATCCGTGCGGGCTATACTGGATCGTCATTTCAGCCCTGAAGGAACTCCGGCTATGTCCGTTTATCAATCGCCACGATTACTGCTCGTCATCACCCTGCTGCTGTTGGCCACGCTGGCCTACAGCGGCATCAGTCCTTACGATCGCGCCACCTGGCTGATGGAGGTGGCACCGGTGCTGATCGTCCTGCCGTTGCTGTGGCTCACCCGGCGCGGTTACCCGCTGACGCCGCTGCTGTACGCGCTGATCTTCTTTCATGCGCTGATCCTGATCTTCGGCGGCCTGTATAGCTATGCGCGCGTGCCGCTGGGGTTTGAAGTGCAACACTGGCTGGATCTCGGCCGCAACCCGTATGACAAGCTGGGGCATTTCTTTCAGGGGCTGGTGCCGGCGCTGGCGGCGCGCGAGATCCTGCAGCGCGGCGGCTATGTGCGGGGCCGCAAGATGCTGGGCTTCGTGGTGTGCTGCATCGCGTTGGCCATCAGCGCCCTGTACGAGCTGATCGAGTGGTGGGCGGCGCTGGCGCTGGGGCAGGGGGCCGATGAGTTTCTCGGCACCCAGGGCGACCCCTGGGATACCCAGTCCGACATGTTTTGCGCGCTGCTGGGCGCGCTGAGCGGCCTGTTGCTGTTTAGCGGCTGGCAGGATCGGCAAATAACGTCGCTAAAGGCAAGTAAACCTTAATATTAATAAGGTATAATTATTTAAAAACCCGCCTTATGGCGGGTTTTTTTATGCCGGTTGCCAGCGGGGGATCCGGTTCAATGTAAAGAATCTTCAGCGCCGCTTACTTTAGTTTTTTAATTGGGCTGTCATATTTTATTTTTTATATAAATCAATTTGTTTAGGTGTTTTTGTAAAAAGTTCTCGGCGATTTCCTCTTGCCAGATATCGCCAAGCCTCTATGGTTAATAGTGGACTTTCCCGATTGTGGGATGGTTCTGTGCGTGTCAAAAACGCCATGTGTCAGCTTCAAGCCACGATGAAAATCATCATTTTTACTCATGTAATTGGCCCTGGGCGGGTAGGCGCGAGCCTGTTTGTCCCCCTACGAGAGAAGCCTGCTGTGACGATACTCAAACCCCTATTAGCCAGAAACCGCAGTTGGGCGCTACAACAGCGTCAGCGGAATCCCCAATACTTCCATAAGCATGTCGCCGGCCAGCAGCCGCAGGCGCTGTGGATCGGCTGTTCCGACAGCCGGGTCCCCGCCGAGGTGCTGACCGGCGCACACCCCGGCGAGCTGTTCGTTCATCGCAATATCGCTAACATGGTGCTCGAGGATGACGATAGCCTGATGAGCGTCATGCAATATGCGCTGGAATACCTGCACGTCTCGGCGATCGTGCTGTGCGGCCATTACGGCTGCGGCGGCGTTCAGGCGGCGGTGGCGCTGCCGCAGATGCCGCTGGCGCAGGAAAACAGCGCGCTGGCCCGGCGCATGGCGCACCTGCGCGCCTCGCTGGCGGATAACCTGCAGGCCTATCAGCAATCGGACGCCGACGACGCCAGCCGCCTGAATCAGCTGATCGAAGCGCACGTGGTGACCCAGTTTGCTCATCTGATCGCCAGCGAGCCGGTGCGCCGCCGCTGGGCGCAGGGGGAGGCGCTGGACGTTTTCGGCTGCGTTTACGATCTGCAGGAAGGGCATTTGAAAGAGCTTATCCATCAGAACGCTGCGGAGGTGGGCCATGAACTTAAGCACTCTGCGTAACGATATTCCCGCCGGGATCGTGGTGTTTCTGGTGGCGCTGCCGCTCAGCCTGGGCATCGCGCAGGCCAGTGGGCTGCCGCCGTTCGTCGGGCTGCTGACCGGGGTGATCGGCGGCATCCTGGTGACCCTGCTGAGCCCGTCGCGTTATGCCGTCAGCGGCCCGGCGGCCGGTTTGGTCACCATCGTCGTTGGGGCGATGGAAACCCTCGGTTCCTTTTCCCTGCTGCTGGTGGCGCTGATCATGGCCGGGGCATTGCAGCTGATTTTCGGCCTGCTGCGCGCCGGCCGCTGGATCTCGCTGGTGCCCGGTACGGTGATCCAGGGCATGCTGGCGGCGATCGGTATTTTGCTGATAATGCAGCAGGTGCCGGTGGCGCTCGGTTATCAGGGGGAGGAGAGCCTGACGGCGCTGCTGGCCCAGGGCAGCGAACTGCTGTCGCCGGCATCGATAGTGATAACGCTGGTGGCGCTGGCTATCCTGTGGCTGTGGACCACCGCACCGATCAAGCGCATCCGGCTGATGAGCTTTATTCCCGGCCCGCTGGTGGCGGTGCTGTGGGGCAGCCTGGCGGTGGTGTTTGGCGAGCGGATGATGCCGGAAAGCCTGGGCAATATCCCGCGCATCGCGCTGCCTAAATTCGACAGCGCCGAAGCGCTGGGCGCGCAGCTGAGCCGCCCCGACTGGCAGGGCGCCTGGCGTAACCCGTCGGTTTACCTGATTGCGGTGACGCTGGCGCTGGTGGCCAGCCTGGAAACCCTGCTGAGCCAGGAAGCGTTGAAGAAGCTGAAGTCGCAAACGCCGGCGCCATCGCCGGACAAAGAAATGCGCGCGCAGGGCGTTGGCAATATGCTGAGCGGCTTTCTCGGCGGCCTGCCGATCACCGCGGTGATCGTGCGCAGTTCGGTCAACGTCAACGCCGGCGCGCGCAGCAAGGTGTCGATTTTGCTGCACGGCGTGCTGTTGCTGCTGAGCGGCCTGTTGTTCAGCGATCTGCTCAATACCATCCCGTTGGCCAGCCTGGCAGCGGTGCTGTTGTACACCGGCTATAAGCTGGCGGCGCCGGCGCTGTTCCGTGCGCAGTGGCGCCAGGGGTTGCCGCAGTTCGCGCCCTTTATCATCACCGTCGGCGGCATCATCGTCTTCGGCATGCTGGCGGGCATCGCCCTCGGCCTGATGGCGCAGCTGCTGTGCAGCACTTACAAAAGCCACCGCAATGCGCTGCAGCTGAGCCGCTATGACGACCACTATGTGGTGCGTTTCCACCAGAACCTGACGTTTCTGCATAACCCGCGGCTGCACAGCCTGCTGGCGCAGATCCCGGATAACTGCGTGGTGATCGCCGAGCATGACAACGCCGACTATATCGATCCGGACGTCCGAGCCGTACTGGCGGACTTCGGTGCCGGCGCGGCCAACCGCGGCATTCAGCTGAGCCGCTGGCCGGTGTAATCGGCCGCCCTATCGGCCGCCGTCATGGTCACCCAATCGGGTGACCATTTTTTTATGCGACTCATTTATCTTTTTGTTATTAATCAATTATTTTTATTTTTGTAAGAATTTTCTTATACCAGGCGCTGTGCTAAAATTCCCCTGCTTAATGCGGGCTAATTATTGATTAATTAGCTGTTCACGGCGAGGGAGTCATGAAGTATATAATTAATAATAATATTAAGTATCATGAAGATAGGTCAGAGCTGGCCCCGCTGCATGACCATGTCGAGCCGTTGCAACTGACCGCGACCCTGAACCGCCTGCTGTCGGCCCTGGTAAGAAACAATAATCAGGTGCTGTCTCGCGAGACGCTGTTGATGCAGGTCTGGGAAGCGCATGGCCAGGTCGCCTCCGGCAACAACCTCAATAATACCATTTCTATCCTGCGCAAAATGTTCGCTTCGCTCGGCGAAGAGGAGATTATCGTCACGCTGCCGCGGCAGGGCTTTATGTTTACCGCCGCCACGCTGGAAACGGCGGACAGCCAGGCCGAAACGCCGATGGAGCCAGAGCCGGCCGCCGTTTTGGCGCCCCGCCCCCCACGCCGCCATACAGGCGGCAGGCTTGCCGGCCTGGCCGCGTTGGCGGTGCTGGCGGCGGGCAGCCTGACCTGGGCCTGGCGGGACACGGGCTACCCGCAGCTCAGCGCCATCGATGCGGGCAAAATCGACAGCTGCGACGTGCGGTTCCTCACCTCTTACCATAAGCCCGGGAGTCGCCAGATCGATTTGGAGCATCTGCGAAACATGCTCAAGCGCCGGCCGCATATTCAATGCCAGGAACCGGCGACGCTGCTCTATTACGATACGCAGACGATAGCGCCAAACGGCTCCGGACAGACCCGAACCTCCTATTTTTATTATTGTCCGCAGTCGCAAATGGCGGATGGCAATGCGCAATGTGAGAATTTCTATGAAAGCTGGGACCGCTAATTTGATCAAGCGTTACGGCTACGGGGCCGCGGCGTTGCTGGCTATCGGCGGCTGCGCCGTCGCCGCTTACCTGTTATTTTTCAAGCCGCAAATTCCTGAATGCCGGGCGGTTGAACACCTGACCGACAACGTTGCCGGGCGCACCATTGAACGCGTGCTGCTGATTAGCCTGGTGCCCGATGGCCGCCGGCAGCTGACGGTGTTGCTGAACGGCAGAATTGCCGACGGAAAGGATCGTTACGTGGTCGAACGCGCCCTGGTGATGGACTACCAGCGGCAGGGAAACAACTATTCCCTGTTGGTGAAGGAAAATATCAAAAAATCGCAGGACAACGTGGAACGCGCGGACCTGAACCGCCGCCTGCCGGAGAAGGGCCAGCGGCTGCATTTACGCATTGAGCAGATCGACAGCCGGCATTTCCTGGTGGCCGATAACCATGCGCCGTTTTACGTGTGCGTCGCACCCTAAGAAAAATCCCCTTGGTGATGCCAAGGGGATCGAGTACATCAGGGACCTGGCGGGATAATTCTTACAATATCAAGGCTGTTTTTTATCGATATAATTGTAAATGCACGGGCTGTTGATTTCTCTTGGGCAGAAGGTCAGCAGCTCGGTGTCGTTCTGCGTAGCCTCATCGCGAATATTATCGTAATAATACACGTCGGCCTTACCCCGACAGTTAAAACCGGCCTGCCGAATAATCTGCTTTATCTTCGCCAGATCCCCGCCCCCATAATTCATGCCGTAAATCTGACAACGTTCATAATTGCCTAATGGGTACATGCTGACGCGGGTGCTGTTCTGATAAATCATCATGGCGGAAAACAGCACCAGGCAGACGAGGAACGTCATGATCATTCGCCGCAGCGAGCGCGGCGCGCCATGCGTGTTATCCCCCGAGCTTGTCGGCTCATTCGGCGCAGCGCTCTCCTCCGCGGTCTTTCCCTTTACGCTTCCGCCGTCATTAGTATTTATTTCATGAATGATATCGGCAGTAAACTTAAAGCCCTGGCGCGGGTAGGTGATAATAAGCTCCTCTTCGCCGAACTGCGCCAGCGATTTGCGCTGCCCAGAAACATAATTATTCAGATTATTGTTGGACGCTTTCAACCCATGCTCTACCCACACCTCATTAAGCAGCTTATCGCGCAGCAATAGAACATTATTATTGCGGATAAACAGCGACAGCAATCTGGCGCTGGGCTTGAGCAGAACTATTTTAGTCGTCGAATTATCGATATGCGCCAGCGCGCACTCCTCCTCATTGTAGAGGACATTGTTGTTTATATAGAAAATCATTTTTTCAACCTATCAACTTACCTGTCGAGAGATGATTCTGAGACCTGTGTGTTCTTTTTTCAATCCTCTCCAATACCGGTCAATGAGATTTATCCCTATATTTCTATAATTACTATTAGGCGCATGCGGAATTATAAGTTTAAAAAAATAATCTTCTATATTTAATGGATAATTATCAGCATTAAAACCTATGTAAATTGCATTATCTTTGTACAAATCCTGTGTTTTTGTCTTTTTGCGATATAACATTTTATTTTGGCGTTGAGGGCGGTAAATTTGTTGCCACTGATACGGAGCGTGGAAATGCCGTGTGTCAGCGAGATAACCGATGCACCGACAATTAAACAGCTAACCGAGCGCGATAATCACCGGGCGCAAACACAGGAGCCGCCTGTTGCTTATCGAATTAATTGTCATTTATTACAACCTCTGCTTACTAAGGAATGTAAGGGATTATTATGAAACTGAATAAAATTATGATGGCAGCCGTACTGGCTTTCGGCGCTTCTTCCATGATGGCTCAGGCAGCGAACCAGGGCAGCGGCAGCGTTACCTTCACCGGTGAAATCATTGATGCGCCTTGCTCCATCGCCCCAGGCAATATCGACCAGACCATCCCTCTGGGCCAGATTTCCAACCTGAGCCTGAAAGACGGCCGTGAGTCTGAAGTCAAAGAGCCGTTCAAAATCGTACTGGAAGACTGTACTTCCGCTACCGCTCAGATGGTTCAGACCACCTTCACCGGTGAAGCCGGCGGCGCCGACGGCAAAGACATGAAGATGGTCGGTCTGGGCAGCGGCAGCACCGCCAAGGGCGCCAGCATCGTGATCACCGACGATCACAACGCTAACGCCGTGGTTGAGCTGGGCACCAAAACTGCAGGCCAGATCATCAAGGCGGGCGACACTGGCGCTGAGCTGAAATACCACGCCTTCCTGAAAGGTAACGGCGGTTCTCTGAACACCATCACCCCGGGCGCCTTCACCAGCGTGGTTAACTTCGCGCTGAGCTACCAGTAATAGTTTTACCCCATTGATGCCAGCATGCGGGATACCCCGCATGCTTTTTCCCCGGAATGGATTCATTTTTATAAGGGATAACGCATATGGCCCCCATTGGCAAAAGTTTAATGGCGCCTTCCCTATTGGCCGTAGTTTTTATGACTCAAACGATGCCGGCGACGGCTGCGGTTATTGGTTGGGGAAGGGTCAATATGGAAGGCGCTATTGTTAACGCAGCCTGCGCAATTGAATCGGCAAGCCGTGACCAGACCATCGACATGAAAAGCCTGCCGGTGGAGCAAATATTCCGCGATGGGCACGGGTTAACCCGACCCTTCACGGTGCAATTAGTGAACTGCGGGCTGTCGGGTGATGATGTGGCTATTTCAGGGCGCCAGCACTTTCGCATGATATTTGACGGCAACGCAGAAGGGAAAACCTTCGGCGTAATCGGCGATGCCCGCGGCGTGGCATTGCGCATTGCCGACAGCGCGGGCAAAGAGGTTTATCCCGGGGTACCGATGTCGATAGAAAATACCCTGACCAAAGATTATCGCTTGAATTATTCAATGCAACTGGTGGCTAACCGCCAGGTATTACGCGCAGGGGATTACCGATCCGCCATTCGTTTTAAATTGGATTATTACTGATAAAGGTTGGCGGAACCATGGATGCGAAAAAAATAAAATCGGGCGCACTCCCGTTAAGCTTATTAGGACTATGCATTTCTCTGGCGCTGTGCAGCCTGGCGTTTCAGGGCCGGGCGGATGACGCGATTCAATTCAATACCGACATCCTGGATATAAACGATCGAAAAAATATCGATCTCAGCCGCTTTTCCAAGGGCGCCTTTATTATGCCGGGCAAGTACAACATGACGGTATTGATGAACAAGCAGTCGTTGGATGAACAGCCGGTGGCGTTCTATCCGCCGGAAAACGATCCCGACAGCAGCGTGCCCTGCGTTTCGCCGCAGCTGGTTGAACAAGTGGGCTTTAAGGCCGAGTTCCTCAAGCAGCTGCGCTGGTGGCATGACGCGCAGTGCCTGGATCTCGCCAGCCTCAACGGTATCGAGGCGCGGGGCGATCTGGCGGTATCGGCGCTGTATCTGAATATTCCCCAGGCCTATCTGGAATATTCCTCGCCGGACTGGGATCCGCCGGCGCGCTGGGACAACGGCATTCCCGGGCTGCTGCTGGACTACAACCTGAATGGCCAGGCGCAGAGCAACAGAAACGGCGGCGGCCAGACGCAGCGGCTGGGCGGCAATGGCGTGGTGGGCGCCAACCTCGGCGCCTGGCGGCTGCGCGCCGACTGGCAGACCAGTCTCAATCATCAGACCGGTTCGGGCGAGTCGAGCCAGAAGACGTTTGACTGGAGCCGTTACTATGCATTTCGCGCCCTGCCGAAGCTGGGCGCGCGGCTGGCGCTGGGCGAGGACTATCTGCAGAGCAACCTGTTCGACAGCTTCCGCTTTACCGGCTTCAGCCTGGTGTCGGACGACAACATGCTGCCGCCCAACCTGCGCGGCTATGCGCCGGAGGTGACGGGCATCGCCAAAACCAACGCCAAGGTCACCATCAGCCAGCAGGGGCGGGTACTTTATGAGGCGCAGGTCGCCGCCGGGCCGTTCCGCATCCAGGATCTCAGCGATTCGGTGATGGGCAAGCTGGACGTGAAAGTGGAAGAACAGGACGGCAGCGTGCAGCAGTTCCAGGTGGATACCGCCAGCATTCCTTACCTGACCCGCCCCGGCATGGTGCGCTACAAGCTCGCCGGCGGCAGGCCGTCGAACTGGGAGCATAACCTGCAGGGGCCAACCTTTGCCGCCGGCGAGTTCTCCTGGGGGGTCAGCAACGGTTGGTCGCTGTACGGCGGGGCCATCGCCGGCGGCGATTACAACGCGCTGTCGCTGGGGTTGGGGCGCGACCTGTTGGCGTTCGGCGCGCTGTCGTTCGATACCACCCAGTCGCGGGCCAGGCTGCCGAGTGAAGACGGCACCAAAAGCGGCGGCTCGTACCGCCTGAGCTATTCCAAAAGCTTTGACGAATACGACAGCCAGGTCACCTTCGCCGGGTATCGCTTCTCGGAGCAGGACTTCATGACCATGAGCGAATACCTGGATGCGCGCTATCACGGCCTGCAAAACGGTAAAAGCCGGGAGATGTACACCATCACCTTTAACAAGCAGTTCCGCGATCTGGGGGTCAGCACCTATCTCAACTACGACCACCAGACCTATTGGGATAAGCCGACCAGCGAACGCTACAGCCTGGCGATGTCACGCTATTTCGACCTGGGCTCGTTCAGGAACATGAGCGCGTCGTTAACCGCCTATCGCAACAAGGCCCGCGGGGCCAACGACGACGGCATGTATCTGAGCCTGTCGGTGCCGTGGGGGGTGGATTCCAACCTCAGCTACAGCAGCGCGTGGAACCGCAACAGCAACAGCCAGCGGGTGGGGTATTACCAACGGCTGGACGAGCACAACAACTATCAGCTGAGCGCCGGCAGCTCGCGCAGCGGCGAATCCGCCAGCGCGTTCTACAGCCATGAGGGCGACGCGGCGCGTATCGACGCCAACGTCAACTATCAGGGCGGCCAGTATTCCTCCGTCGGCATGAGCCTACAGGGAGGCGCGACCTTCACCGGCCAGGGGGCGGCACTGCACCGCAACGGCACCCTGGGCGGCACCCGCCTGCTGCTGGACACCGACGGCGTAGCCGGGGTGCCGGTGCGCGGCTATGGCGCGACCACCCGCACCAACATGTTCGGCAAAGCGGTGGTGGCGGACGTCAGCAGCTATTACCGCAGCCGGGCGAGCATCGATCTGAACAATCTGGCGGACGATGCCGAGGCGACGCAGTCGATGGTGCAGGCCACGCTCACCGAAGGCGCGATTGGCTACCGGCGTTTCAACGTGATCGCCGGCCAGAAAGCCATGGCGGTGATCCGCCTGGCGGACGGCTCCACGCCGCCGTTCGGCGCCGAGGTGTTCAACCGCCGCCGGCAGCAGACCGGGATAGTGAACGATGGCGGCAGCGTGTACCTGAGCGGTATCCGCGCCGATGAACGGATGACGGTGCATTGGGAAGGGAAGGCGCAATGCGAGATTGACCTGCCGGCGGTACGCACGGACGTCGCCCTGAGCGACCTGCTGCTGCCGTGCCGGCCGGTGACTGCGGCGCAGGAAGGCTAAGCCGCAGCCGCCCCCTGAAAACCAGTAAGTGCAACCTTGACCAAATGGAACCTTTTTATGCGAAACAACACTGTAAACACGCTGTCGGTAGCCGGCCTGCTGACCACCACCCTGCTGAGCGGCCAGGCGCAGGCCGCCATCGCGCTGGACCGCACCCGGGTGATTTTAAACGGCGGCGATAGCGCGGTCAGCATGACCATCAGCAATAAAAATACCCAGCTGCCTTATCTGGCGCAGGGCTGGCTGGAAAACGAGCAGGGCGACAAGATCACCAGCCCGCTGATCGTGCTGCCGCCGGTGCAACGGGTGGAGCCGGGCGCGCAGAGCCAGGTCAAGGTGCAGGCGCTGCCGGGCGTTAAGGCGCTGCCGCAGGACCGCGAGAGCCTGTTCTATTTCAACCTGCGCGAGATCCCGCCAAAGAGCGACAAGGCCAACACGCTGCAGATCGCCCTGCAAACGCGCATCAAGCTGTTCTATCGCCCGGCGGCGATCGTGCCGAGCAAAAGCAGCGCGTTCGCCCCGTGGCAGGAGCAACTCACGCTAACCCGCCAGGGCGACGGCTTTAAGGTCAATAACCCGACCCCGTATTACATCACGCTGGTCGATGCCCGCAGCAGCAAGAGCGGCAAAACCGCCGCCGGCTTTGAGCCGCTGATGGTGCCGCCGAAGGGCAGCGTGGCGTTGGGCGCTTCCGGCCTGGGCAACGCACCGGTGCTGACCTACGTCAACGACTACGGCGGCCGCCCGGATCTGGCCTTCAAGTGCGGCGCCGGCGAATGCCAGGCGGTGCCAGAGAAGCAAGGGTAACCGGAGCCGGCAACGGCGCTCCATCAGTTGAAGCGGCAGGGGAAAATAATGAAAAGGAACGGCACGGGCTACGGCAGCCACAGGAAAGGAGGGGTAACGGGGCGAGCAGGCCAGATGGCGCTGCTGACGCTGGCCCTGATGATGAACCCCGAGGTGCAGGCGGAGCAAGGCAATAACGGCATGCTGTTGGTGCATGGCGCCCTGACCGAAGGCGCCTGCCGGCTGGAAATGTCTTCGGCCCGCCAGGATATCTGGCTGGGCGACGCCACCACCGGCAGCCTGGCCACGCCCGGCAGCCGTACGGAACCGGTGGCCTTCCAGCTGCGGCTGCGCGACTGCATGCGCATGGGAGCCGCCATCAGGGATCCGCGCCTGGGTTATCGGCTGTGGGATGCCTACCAGCCGGCGGTGACGGTGAGCTTCACCGCCCCGGCCGATGCGGATAACCCGCAGCTGGTGCGGGTACAGGGCGCCAGCGGCCTGGGGCTGCGCCTGCTGGATGCCGATAAGCAAGACGTGCGGCTGGGCAGCCGCAGCCGGCCGCAGCTGCTGGCGCTGGGCGATAACGGCCTGCGGTTTTACGTGATGGCGGAGCGCACCCGCGCGCCGTTGGTGGCGGGGGCCTACCGTGCCGCGATTGATTTTCGGATGAACTATGACTGAGGTGAAGGCAATGGGCTACCTATGGCGACGCAGGCTGCAAACCGGCGCTGAATATCTGCGCCTGGGCTGCACGCTGGCGGCGACCGCCGCCGCCGCCTCGGCGTTAACCCTGCTGGCGGTGTTGTTCATCGGCCAGCCGGCCCGGGCCGCCACGGTGGATATCACGGTAAAAGGCGTGGTGATAGCGCAGCCAAAATGTGAAATCAACGGCGGCAAGGACATAGAGGTGTCGTTCGGCGAACTGAATATCGCGGATATCGACGGCGTCAACTACGGCAAACGCAAGATCCCCTATCAGGTGGTCTGCAATGGCGATACCTCCGGCGTCAATGGGTTTATGAAGGTGAAACTGCAGGGCAACGGCCCGGATTTTGGCGACGGCCTGCTGCGCACCGACAACAACGATTTGGCGATCAAGCTGCTGTTCCAAAATACCCAGCAGCTGAAGCTGAATGAATGGCTGAATTTTTACTATCCCATTTTGCCGGAACTGCATGCCGTACCGATCAAACGCAGCGGCGCCACTTTGCGAGGGGGGGACTTTTCCGGTTCCGCCACATTACTAGTAGAGGTTCAATAAGGAGATGAACATGAAACACTTTCCGGGGTTGGCCGCCTTGGCCTGCATGGGGTTACTGGCCGGCGGCGTTGCGCAGGCGGTAGAGGTGAAATTTAGCGGCAGGCTGGTGGAGCAGCCAGACTGCGTGCTGAACGCGGGTAAAGATATCGCGGTTAATTTTGCCGATGTCGCGGTCAAGAAGATCGACGGCGTCAGCTACAAGAAAATGGAAATTCCTTATACCGTCTCCTGCTCCGGCGGTTCGCCGAACAGCGGCCAGTTGAAGGTGATGCTGGATTTCACCCCGGTATCCTGGGGGGATTACAACCCGCTGCAGACCACCATTCCCAACCTGGGGCTGCGCATCGTTCAGGGCGCGGGGGATACCACCTACGTCAGCAAGACCAAGCTGTCGACCGACGAGGCCAACCCGACCAAGCTGTACGCCGTGCCGATCGGCCGCCCGGGGGCGTTCCTGGCAGCAGGCGATTTCAGCGGTTCGGCCACCATGACCGCCATGTATGAGTGATGGGTTCTTTGCTGCTGGGGCTGGTCCTCGGCAGCTTAATTTCAAGTTGGCTTTAGCCTATGCGCGAAAGCCAAAAAAAGCATAATTCGCATAAATAACAAATACCTGACGTTGGCTTTTATAAACATATTAAAAATGGTGCCAGAATGAAAAAGTTCTACTGTTTATTCGCTTTGCTGTTTAGCAGCTACACATGGGGAAATGGCGCCTACCATGATGTCAGCTTTAATTTTAATACCAACAATGCAGCGCCGGGAGGTTATGCTCAGTATGACATAACCCCGATAAGTATTTCACCATTAGCACCATTTAAAAACTACTGCGCTAGCAACGGCAACGGCAGTCCCGGTCAACCCTATTATACCTGTCAGACAGCCATAATCGTTTACACTTTAAATGCCAGCGGGGGTAGGCATTCTACAATTTATTCTGGATCGCTACTAGATACTAAAATTACGGGCGCTCGTCCTGGTGACACCATAGGTGAGTTAGTACCTGCCATGCAGTTATTCGGTGGGTTTGGGAAAACGTCTAGCAGCGCTATATACTATAGCCCTGCTATAGTGGGATACCAGACTTGTATAGTTCATCAGAAAATTAAGAATGGGGTAATATCTGCGTTTCAAGCGTATGACTGTGGCCCCGCCCAACCACTTAAAACGACGTGCAATATCACTGACAGCAACGCCATTGTGGATTTCGGCACTTTCGGTAACGATGAGAAAACGCGGCGGGCCAACGGTTCATTCCGTATTGACTGCTCAAACGATGCCTTTATGCGCATTAAGTTTAGCAGCAATGTCGATAATATCGCTTTAAGCGAGGATAAAAAATTAAGCGTTAGCCTGAAAATTCGCGACAGCACGCCTGGGAATAGTAGCATGGAGAGCCTGATCAAAGTGCCTGGCGGTGGCGTAGATGTGTTTATCGACGGCGAATTGAAAAATGACAACTCTTCACATGCCGGTCCGTTTTCCGCCTCTGTGGTGGCGATTGTCGACATAGTGTAAACGACATTTTTCCGGATAATGGCACAGTCTGATATTGATAAAATTGTCGTAACCATTGCAATGCCGTTATTTAATTTTCGGGAGGTTAAAAATGAAAACCGTTAATATTATTATTGATGACGACAATCGCTATTTCGCCACGGGCCTGCGGCTGAGTATTGCAGAATATGCGCGGGCCAATAATAAGGCGGTTTGTTTTTTAACGCCGGACAGCGAAGAATGTCCGGACGTGCTGTTCGCCTCATCCACCCGTTGCGCGCAGCGGGGTTGCACGCCATGGCACGCCGGCGCAGTGGCGCAGAACGTGGCCATTGAGGAGAGAAGAAGCGCCGTCTCCAGGGATACCCGGCGAATATTGCGCAGAACGGCCCGGCAAAGCGAGCTGTTTTTACTGCTGGAGAAAATCTTCGCCCATGCGCAGTACGCGCGCGCCAGCACGCTTCGCCGGTTAACGCAGCGTGAACAGCAGGTGGTGAGCTACCTGCGGCGTGGGTTCGGTCAATCGCAAACCGCCAGGGTGCTGGGGGTCAGCGTGAAGACGGTTCATAGCCATAAACGTTCGGTGATGCAGAAAATGAACATCTCTAAAAAACACGACTTTATTCATTGGATGATTAACGGGCAGGCCGCCGAGTAGCCGATTATCTTACTGATATATAGTTAGTTAGCTTTAATGGACGACATGGAACAATTAATTTCGGTGAGGGTGACAATGTGAAAAAATTCTGTTTAATAATGTTGCTAGGATGCTCATTTGGCGCTAATTCTACATTCCATGAGGCGGATGTTCGTTACAATGGTCCCGCTTCAGGCTACTATAGCTTCACGATAACTACGTATAACGTGTCCCCATTGCTAGATATTCCCAATATGTGTAATGGGGCAAAGTATGCTTGTGACGTACGGTTGATTATGCAAGCGGTAATCGGCTGGAACCCTACACACATTATGGCTTCGAATCTTTTGGTTGATAAAAACCCACCCAGTTCGTGCCATACAGCGGATTGCAATGTTTCTCTTACAGGTGCGAGAACCCTCGGTGAGTTAGTCCCTTTAATGAAATACCGCGGGGCATTCGGTAAACCGAGTACACAATTTGCTGCGTACTCTCAGCGCTATCGAACCTGTATTCTCGTCACTTGGGTTCAGGCGCAAACTACTTCTCAATATTATGTTGACTGTAGTCCAGTTAAAGAGACTAATGCAGGTTGTGATATTAATGACGATAATGCAATTATTGATTTTGGTACCTTCAGTAATGACGTTAAGACCCGGCAGGCTAATGGGTCATTCCGTGTTCACTGCGCGAACGATTCTAATATACGCGTTAAGTTCTTATCCAATTCAACCAAGATATCTTTAAGCGATGACGGTAAACTCAACGCGGGTTTGAAAATCCGTAACTCGACCCCCGGTTCGACAGAACTGGAAAGTTTTATCAAGTTGCCTGCCGGCGAACAAAAAATATTTATTGATGCTGAATTAAGCAATGATAAAACTTCGCATGTCGGACCATTTTCCGCATCAGTGGTAGCCATCGTGGAAGTAGCATGAATATGCTTTATATAGCCGTTAGCCTTGGCAAGGTGTTTCCCATCAATATACGAGTGCTTTAATACTCGCTGAGTTTTTCGAGTGTGAAAATGTTAATTTTGCATTTATTAACTGACAGGTCGCTGAGCCATTGCTTATCTGCACGAGTTTCTATTTTTTATTTTTTTTCTGGTTTAAAATTATGTCTGATTATTTTTTTATTTTACTGTCGCTGTTTTTGTTATTAACCAGCGTGTTTTCATTTCGTATGCATTTCAAGGCGATAAGCAAAAGGAAAGTTTTTTCCGACAAGCGTTAGCCGATAATATGTAAAGCTGACAATCACCGCTTACGCCATCTGTACCACAGGGAAATAACCCATACCGGGTTATGCAACAAGGTAAAAGGAGAGAGAGTATGAAGAAAAAGACCATGCTGTTGGGCTGCGCGCTGTTGGTGTGTTCCCAGTTGTCTTATGCCGGCCTGGTGATTGAGGGCGGCATTAATGGCAATACCGGCGGTGGCGGCGGAAGCTCCGTCGACGTTGGCATTAACGGCAGCACCAACGGCAACAACGGCACCGGCGTGAACATCGGCGGCCAAAACGGCGCTCAGAAACCGGGTTCTTCCGCCAGCCAGCTGCAAAAAGACATTTACGCCTCGATTTGCGCCAGCCCGTTTATGAAGAAATACGCCGCCATCTGTCAGTAAGGCTAATGTGAGCAAGCCCGCCTCTGCGGCGGGCTTTTTAGGTTCGCTGGCTTTTCAATTCACCGGCCCCGATTTTATATAGGCGATGCCTTGTTCGTCATATAAGGCGTAGATCATCCGCAACAGCGTCCTGATATCTTCCGACTCATCCAGCATCCGGGTGCTCATGATAATCGGGGAAACCAGACGTTGCTCGTCCAGCGCGTTGTAGACCACGTCCGGGCGTTGCAGGCTGTGCAGGCAGTGCGGCACCAACGCGATGCCTTCGCCTGCGGCGACCAGCCCCAATGCGACCTGGAGCTCCCGTACTTCCATAATTCTTCGCGGCACCAGCGCGCGATCGCGAAATATCGCCAGCACCTGATCGGCAAAGCTTGGCCGGGGCGCCTGCGGGTAAACGATCAGCGTTTCCGCCTGCAGCGCGCGCAGCGTTAATCCCACCGAACGCGCCAGCGGATGATCGGCCGCTAAAGCCGCCATTAAGGCTTCTTCACGCAGGATTATGCGGCGTATATGGCTGTCATCATGGCGAATACGGCCAAATCCCACATCGATTTTCCCCTCTTTAAGCGCACGGATCTGCTCCAGGGTGGTCATTTCATGCAGCGTCAGGCCCACCTCGGGGTGGGTGGTGCGGAAACGGCGTATCAGCCGCGGCAGAATGTCGTAGAGCGTTGAGGCGACAAAACCGAGCGACAGCGGGCGCTCTACCAGCCCCACGCGTTGGGTCATGGTCTTCAATTCGAGGCTGTGGGCCAGAAATTGCAGCGCGTGCCCATAGAGGAAGCGCCCGGCCTCGGTCAGCGCCAGCGGGCGGGAACCGCGCTCAAACAGCGTCACCCCCAGGCTGGCTTCCAACTGCTGAATTTGCCGGCTGAGCGGCGGTTGGCTGATATGCAGGCGTTCCGCCGCGCGGCTGAAATTCCGTTCCTCGGCGACGGCGATAAAATAGCGTAAATGACGCAGCTCCACGATTATGCCTTCAAGGTATCAATACGATGCAAAATGAATGTTAGACGAGCGCCGCCGTGGGCGATATCGTCGCGAATGCACGGGTAGGGCTAATTAACCCAGGAATTGATCAACTCATCATAGGCGTTTTTTGGCTTTTACTACAGAGTGAAATCATCGTTAATGTTTATTCTTTTTATATATAAATGGAACGTATAAGTTCAACCTGTTATTTATTATTTGCGATGTATTCATGGTTGAGCGCGGATGCACTGCTCAGGAGCCGTTATGTCTCAGGATGATATATGTTTCGTGGATATTAACCCAATAATAGATAATGCAAAGCTGAATAATACGCACCGACTGACGGTGTTTTGGTGCGCTTTTATTATTGTTTTTGACGGTTTCGACCTCGCTGTGCTGGGGGTGGTGTTGCCCAGACTGATGGCCGACTGGGGCATCACCGCCGTACAGGCCGGCCTGCTGGGCAGCTATACGCTGGTTGGCATGATGCTCGGGGCGATTTTTTTAGGCCCGCTCTCAGACAAAATAGGCAGAAAGAAAACCATCAGTCTTTGCATTATTATCTTCAGCCTGTTTACTTTTCTTTGCGGTTTTAGCGTTAATGCCGGCCAATTCGGCTGGTGTCGTTTTATCGCCGGCATGGGGTTGGGGGGCGTAATGCCCAGCGTGACGGCCCTGACGAGCGAATATTCACCTAAAAACAAACGGAGTCTGATGGTTGGGTTAATGTTCAGCGGTTATTCTATCGGCGGGATGCTCGCCGCCCTGTGCGGTATCTATTTAATTCCGCTCGCCGGTTGGCAATCTATATTTTATATTGCGGCGTTACCCCTTATTTTCTTGCCCTGGATGCTGATCCACCTGCCTGAGTCTGCCGCCTTTCTGGTTAAAACCAGACAGGTTGACCGTTTAAAGTGCCTGCTGGAAAAGATAGCCCCCGACTATATCCATCAGCCCGGGACCGAGTTTATCAACCCGTCGGCAACGGGTCTAAAGCCGGGAAGGGCAACCTTGAAGGACCTGTTTGCGCAGCGCCGGGGCCTGAGCACCCTGATGTTCTGGCTGGTCTTTTTCATGTCGCTGTTTGTCATTTACGGCATGACCTCCTGGCTGCCCAAGCTGATGCTGCAGGCCGGTTACCCATTAGGTTCGAGCCTGTCGTTCCTGTTTGCCCTGCACCTGGGGACCATCGCCGGCGCGCTGAGCAGCTGCTGGCTGATGGATAGGCTATGCGGCAGGCGCGTGCTCATCGGCTATTTTTTGCTGGGGGCCATCACTCTGTTGCTGCTGGGCATTCAGGCGCCGATACTCATGCTGTATTCGCTGCTGATTGTTGCGGGTGCCAGCACCATTGGTACGCAAATAGCGATGAGCTCCTATGTCGCGCGTTTTTACCCCGGAACCATGACCTCAACGGGCCTGGGATGGGGGCTGGGCATTGGCCGCATTGGCGCCATTCTGGGGCCGTTCGTTGGCGGCCTGTTGATTGACGGGGAGCTGACGCTGCAGCAAAACTTTATGGCTTTCGCACTGCCTTCGCTGCTGGCGGCCGTCTGCCTGTTTTTCGTCAATCCGCGGCTGGCGGCATCCTGAAAGTGCCATGGGGGGGCTTATGGCGATGCCATACCCCGGAAAGCAACAAAACCGCCCTAAGCGGGTTGTGCTAAATAGGGCGACCGGACCCGGACGACCAGTGTTTGCGCCGGGTTGAACAACGCTTCAGCGTTGGCCCTCAAGCCGGTATATCACCCTGCGTTACCTGTCGCGAAATGCATTGTGCAGCAGTCGCCACATATGATGAGCCGCCGGGGTAAAGCGCCGGTCAGAGCTGCGCAGCAGATGGCACTGGGCGCTGCTGGCGATGGGGTGATCGAGCGGCACCGCCACCAGAGAACCCTGCCGGACAGGATCGGCGGCGGCATAGGCAGTCATAAACGAAATCCCCAACCCTGCCTGACTCAGCCCCATGGCGGTGGAAAACTGATTACAGCGATACGCCGGGTGAAATTGCAAGCCCAGACTTTTGAACATCGCATTCATGTGCCGCTGAAGACCGAAATTTTCCGTCAGCGCAATCAGCTGATAATCGACCAGCTCTTCAATGGTAATGCTACTGCGCCCGGCAATCGGGTGCTGCGGCGAGACTACCGCGCAGATTGGCCCCCACTGAACGCTGTGCCGTTTAAGTTCCGGCGTGCCAATCGGTCCGAATGCCAGAGCCATATCGGCTTCGCCGCTGACAATATCGTTGAGCATCTCCTGCATGCTGCCGACCACTATGTCGACAAAAACCTGAGGATAAGACCGGGCAAACTCACGCATCACCCCTTCGATAAATGCGCTGATAAGCCCGCCGCCGATGCGTACGGATATGGTACCTCCGCGCATATGGCGTAGGTCTTTGAGCTGGCTTTCCAACTTCTCACGTCTCTGGCGGCTGGTAAAATGGTCCTCTGCCAGCAAGCGGCCCGCTTCGGTCAGTACCACATTTCGCCCACGTCGCTCCAGCAGCGGCAACTGCAGTGCCCGCTCCAGTTGGGCAATCTGTCGGCTAATCACCGACGGGTTAACGCCAAGAATATCTGCCGCACGGCGGATACCGCCCTGGTTGCCCACTTCATACAGATAGCCGACCTGTCTGTCCTGATACATTTTTACCTTCCTCCCCGATCGTTGACCTGAGGGCAACAATAACATCATTAATCGGATATTTATCATCATGATTGAATGGTGATAATCGAATTAACCGCTCACTTCTTGATATGAATGAAAATACACTGCTGAAAAAACCGATTCGCCCCAAAAGGGGGCCCGGCAATGGTGAGCGGGCATTTTGTTAGAGCGTGTGTTCGGCGTTTTTTAAATGATTTTTCGTTAATGTTTCTTTTTGTTCTCTGTATTTTATGGGAGGGGGTTGTCGCGTAAAAAATCCCGGCAAAAGGTTTTAATTTTATCTACCGGCTATTCAGGCACGGATCCTGCTTGGTAACAGGGGATTGTCATCTGATTATTTTGAAGAGAGATGTTATGAGCGAATCGAAAATCTTGGAGAAGCCCGAAAAAGAGCCTGCTGATGAGTGGAAAGTCGGGCCTGGCGCCTGGCTCTCCCTGGTTATTGTCCTGCTGGTTTTCTCCGGCTTCTTTTTCAAAGTCGAGGGTATGGCGTGGCTGGGGGCGTTCGACTTCACTACGCTGGGCGGCGCGTTCGGCACCATGAAGTCACCGGAAACCAACACCTTTATCGGCAGCGGCGGCATCAGCGCGAAAGCCGGTTTTCTTTTTGCGCTGTCGCTGGTGCCCACGGTGATGCTGGCGCTGGGGTTGCTGGAAATTTTCACCCACTACGGAGCGATCCGTGCGGCGCATAAGTTGCTGACACCGCTACTGAAACCGCTGCTCGGGATCCCGGGTTACACCGGGCTGGCGTTGATCACCGATTTGCAAAGTACCGATGCCGGCGCGGCACTGACTAAAGAGCTGTATGACAGCGAAAAAATTACGCGTAAAGACGTGGTGATTATGGGGGCGTGGCAATATTCAGGTGCCGGGTTAATTAACAACTATTTCTCCATCGGTTCGGCTATGTTCGCTTCGCTGACCATCCCGATAATTATTCCATTGGTGCTGATGTTCGTTATGAAGTTCGTTGGCGCCGTCATGGTTCGCCTGGCATTAAATACTGTGTATAGGGGGGATTTCGACAATGAGTAATACCACAAAAGTCTCTGGTAACCCGTTCGATATTTTTGTTATTGGTGCGCGTAAAGGATTTAATATCGCCATCAATAACCTGATGCCGAATGTATTAATGGCATATGTGATTGCTGAAATGCTGAATTTACTCGGCGTGATGCAGGCCATCGGTCATATTTTTTCGCCGTTAATGGGGGTGTTCGGCCTGCCGGGCGAAGCTATCTCCGTGTTGCTGACGGCCTGGCTCTCGTCGTCGGCAGGCACTGGCGTTGCTATCAGCCTGCTGAGCAAAGGCACGCTGGATATCGGGCAGATCACCATCCTCGCGCCAGCCATTTTTTTAATGGGTTCGCAGCTACAGTATATGGGCCGTCTTTTGGGGGTAGCCGATGTCCCGAAGAAGTACTGGCCGCTACTGATGGTCGTCAGCATTCTCAACGCGGTTATCTCTATGCTGATAATGCGAGTTATTGCTTGAATGAAGCACATAAGGAGTAAGACGTGTCACGCACACTAGATCACTTTAATTACCTGCATCAGATCCCGGAACTCGGGTTCGAAGAGTATAAAACCTCCGCGTATATCGCGGGGGTACTGGAGGCCGTGGGCTACCAGGTCACGCGCCAGGTTAATGGAACTACCGGTATCATGGCCGTTCTGGATAGCGGCAAACCGGGGCCAGTGTTGGCGCTGCGTGCCGATATGGATGCGCTCGGACATATTATTGATGGCGAGCATGTGGCGCGCCATACCTGCGGCCACGATGGTCACTCCTCTGTGGTGCTGACCACCGCCCAGGAAGTGATAGCGGAGGGCCTGGTGAAAAAGGGCAAACTGAAGTTTATCTTCCAGCCGGCCGAGGAGCTGGGCACCGGTGCAATCGCCCTGACCGAGGGCGGCGTACTGGAGGATGTTGATATGCTGCTCGGTTTCCACCTGCGCCCGTTGGAAGAGTGCCCGCTGGGGCAGGCGGTGCCGGCGATGTATTACTCAGCCTCAGCCACCGTTGAAGTTATATTCCATGGAAAAGCAGCGCACGCCGCGCGCCCTCATCTTGGCGTGAATGCGCTAGATGCTGCCGCTCATGCGGTACAGGCGGTCAACGGTATTCACCTTGCGCCATCGCTGACCTGGAGCGCGAAAGCCACGCGTTTTCTCTGCGACGCCGGGGTCACCAACTCTATTCCGGACAAAGCGCTGGTGTGCTGGGATTTGCGTGCGGCTGAAAACGAAGCCATGGATGCGTTAAAACCGCAGGTGTTGCGCGCTATCGAGAGTAGTGCAGCAGCCTACGGCGCACGGGCTGAAATACGTATTCTGAAAGAGATGCCGGCAGCGATCATTGATGACGAGGCAACCGAAGTTGTCTCCCGCGCTATTCGCAGCGTGTTCGGAGACGCCGGGCTGACCGCGCCAAAATCGACACCGGGCAGTGAAGATTTCTTCCACTACCTGCGTTTGCGCCCGCAGGTTAAGGGCGGTTTTTGGGGGCTGGGAGCCAACCTGACGCCAGGGCTGCATCACCCGGAAATGCACTTTGATCGCGACGCACTGGCGCTCGGCGTTAAAGTGTTTAAAGCCTGTGTTCAGGATGTGCTGGGCCGATCCGGCGACGCTGCGCCTTCGGTCCACGATCTGAAAAATAAGCAGTGATTTGTTGCCGGATGAGGCAAACGCTTATCCGCTGAAACTGCGGATGGACAACGGCCCGGAACTGGTCTCGCTGGCGCAGTGGGCCGAAGAGCATGGCGTGATGCTGGAATTTATCAAACCGGGAAATCACAGAGCGCTGGCTGACGGAATGCAACAGCGAGCGGCCTCATGAATCCCTGAATAGCCTGACACCGGAAGAGTACCGGCTGATGACAGAAAAACCGGAAACCTCAAAAAGTGCGTAGAACTAAATCGGGTGAGCTTACAGCTCCACCTGGGCGATTTGTGCGAGAGATTTGGAGGCAATTAGGCTTGTTAGGGATTACAACATAAACCACCGGCCAGTAGGCCGGTTTTTTTTTACTAAGATCACGGTATACTGGCTTTGCTGACAGGGAGGGGGTATTGCGTGACGATAACTGAAGAAGCATTGCTTAGGTCTGGTTTCACAAAAGAAGAGTTGCAAAAACTCAGGTACTATATGGACTCTCAAGGTTCTACACTTGATATTTTGCTCCCTGCGCTTGCAAATCGTTTCAAAGGGATTGGTATTCTCTCAGCCATACTTATGGCTTTGTTCATTCTGGCGGTATGCTTCGCTTCCCCAGAAAATATTATCTCATCGGGTGTTTCAGTACTGTTTATCTTTGGTATCTTCTGCTGGATGACCCCACTCAAACTGGCTTACAAAGCCTGGCGTTTTAAGAGGGGTTATTATCGATAGTCAGCAAGTCAAAAACGATTTTTGCGTTTATACCGTATCCGATGACTTTCATGGTAAGTTTTGGTCGGCTCATTGAGTCCATTTTTCTGTAAAAATCCGAGCGCACAAAATAGAACAAACGCCAGGCACCAGGTTTTCGAAGTAAACCAAAAACACTGTACGCATTCGCAGCAAGACTTACCGTTTTATAGGCTGCCAGGCCACTATCTCCACGAAACCCCATAAATTCCGCTACAGACATCGCTGTGTCCGCAACAAATCCCTGCGAGTCAGTTTTGTTCAACAATTGGTGATTCACTTCTCTGGATACGGTATTAGCTGCGTCGACCACGAGTGTAGCGCCTAACAAGACGCCTACAGGTGTCATGGAACTCACAAGGATCAACCCACCTGCAGCCTGCAGGCCAGCTAAAACAACCTGTACTGCTGAGATTACATAGCCAACAACGTTGTTGTCTTCTTTGATGAACTCAACCTTGGCATAAAGCTGTGCTGCTTTCGTCTTGAGTAAGCGAGCCTGTTCAAGGAGGCTTTCGTTCTCTGCCCTTAGATTTTTTAAATAGGAAATACCTTCTTCGTCGGACTTCGCTTTGCGGGCAAGAGAAAATTGCTGAGTGATGAAAGACTTAATGTCTTCCATAAACTGAATTCTGGTGAGCCCATCCTGGAGGTGATTAGCCGCCACCATGTTCGCGGTATTAATGAGTTTTCGAGCTTCCAGATTAATCATGGTCGCCGACCAAGCGTTAGTCCGTTGTCCTGTAAGGAGTGAAATATCCATTTATATCCTTATTAACGATTTGTGATAGCGTCGGCCAAAAGCATATAACAAGGTGTGTTCGTTTGCATATGTTCTTGCGGCGCAGGTCCGGCGTAGCGAAAGTTTCTACGAGCCAATAACGCTTCCGCGTTGCTTCTGATCTCCTGACCTTGGTCCAAATTCAGTGCAAACCAAAACTAGAGATCTTCGTCTTTATACAGGCTCCGTTTAACTCTGCCGGAGTATCAGCCACTGGCGAGGCCTGCGGTACCGAACAACATCAGAGAAATGATGGTCGGAATTTGCGCCGGATTGAACAATGCTGCAGCCTTGGCCCGCAGGGGGAGGCCTTCAGGCCGAATAATCGAACGAAGTTCGATGGAGAGTCCGCGGCCCAGAAAGCAAAAAACCCGCCATGGGCGGGTTCTTCTAAATATGGTGCCCGGACTCGGAATCGAACCAAGGACACGGGGATTTTCAATCCTCTCTTCGCTAGCAAGTTGAATTATCGCAGTGTGAAATTAGTTTCTGCATCGAATTTGTACTCATCGAATACTTTATTCGAGTGTACACATGGAAAATATCGTCACAAAAGACACTGTTGTTTCTAACAGTACTAAGCCGCAAATCGTGCCTATGGTTTCAACCAAAGGCGGAGAAGGTAAATCCACTCAAAGCGCCAACCTTGCCGGCTTCCTTGCCGATGCAGGTAAAAAGGCCCTCCTTATCGACGGCGACCACTCCCAACCTACCGCGAGCAGCATTTTCTCCCTGGAATATGAAGCACCCAACGGTTTGTATGAACTGTTGATGAAGACAGTTGACCTCAGCCATCCCGAACAAATCATCTCCCGTTCTGTTATCCCTAATCTTGATGTCATTGTTTCCAACGATCCCCATGACCGTTTATCTTCCGCCATGCTGCATGCCCCTGATGGCCGCATGCGCCTGCGGAATGTTCTGCAGCACCCTTTGTTCAACGAGTACGACGTCATCATTATTGACTCCAAAGGTGCGGCGTCTGTGATGCTCGAGCTGATTCTGGTTGCCAGCACGCAATTCGCTGTTGGGGTTATCAAGCCTATACTGCCGGACACCCGTGAGTTTCTGCGTGGCACATTGGGGTTGATGGAAGGATTATTGCCGCTGACCTGCTACGGCATCGCGTTACCCCGTATCCGTATCCTGACCAACTGCATGGAGTACACCAATCTGGATTGGCAGACTCTGGAAAGTTTGCGCGGCATTATCGCAAACGGCCAATATCTGCGTGCAGATGCCTTCGATGTCTCCCTCCTCGACACAATCATCCCCAAGCTTGAAATTTACAAAATGGGGCATGCTTCTGGTCAACCCGTTCACCGTCTCGAAAAAACCACAGTTCGCACATCTACACCGGCAGCCGCTGACACCATGCATAGGTTGGCTTGTGAGCTGTTCCCTCTATGGAAATCAGACTTTGATGCACTACTGGCCGGAAAGTCGGAGGTGCAGCCATGAACCAGACCACAGCCAATATCCCTTATTCCTCCGATGCTGAGCAGGCCGTTCTCGGCGGCTTGATGTTGGATAACGAGCGGTGGGATGACGTTCTCCCATTGGTTGGCGAGCGTGATTTTCATCTGGCGGCACATCGCCGAATTTTCCAGGCTATGGCTCGCCTGATGGCTGTCCAGCAGCCGATTGATTTGATAACGCTCCATGAATCACTGGAACAAAAGGGTGCACTCGAGCAGGTAGGTGGTTTTGCCTATCTGGCGGAGTTGTCTAAAAACACGCCGAGCGCCGCCAATATTGTCGCCTATGCCGAGATTGTCGCTGAACGCAGTCGACTGCGCAGCCTGTTACAACTCGGGCGTGAATTGAGCGCTGATGCGGCCAATCCCCGTGCAGAATCTGCTGCTTTGACCGAACGGGCAGAACAGCAATTGTTCCAGCTCTCCGAGCAAACCCAGTCACAGCAGAATGTCAGCCTGACGGATGGGTTGAATGCTGTGGTGACCTATCTGGAGACGGTGAACGGCGGCAATGGTATCACCGGTACCCCGACCGGTTTCTCAGAGCTTGATGTGATGACGTGTGGTCTGCAGCCCGGCGATTTGGTTTTGCTTGCTGCACGGCCGTCGATGGGGAAAACCGCCTTTGCATTGAGCGCTTACACCGGCGCGCTTCGTGGCACGGAAAAACCTGCATTTTTCTTCAGCCTGGAAATGCCGCGCGAACAGCTGCTTCAACGCCTCATTGCTGTAGATGGGCGGGTTGAACTTTCACGTCTGCGCAGTGGCCAGTTGGATGATGAAGACTGGGCCCGTATTTCTAAAGCGATGGATCGGTTGTTGCCATTGGAAAACCGCCTGATTATTGACGATGAGTCATTTTTGACCCCCGCACTGTTGCGGTCCAGGGCGCGGCGCTACACCCGATTGTACGGTAAGCCGGGTTTAATCATGGTCGATTACCTGCAGTTGATGCGTTGCCCAGGGCAGGAGAACCGCACCCAGGAAATTGCGGAAATTTCCCGCAGTCTGAAAGCGTTGGCCAAAGAACTCGACTGTCCCGTCGTAGCGCTGTCTCAGCTGAACCGTCAGTTGGAAAGTCGTGCTGACAAACGCCCGTTCAATGGTGATTTGCGTGACTCCGGTGCATTGGAGCAGGATGCTGATGTGATCGCGTTCATCTATCGTGATGAGGTGTATTACGCGGATTCTGATGATGCCGGTACGGCAGAAATAATCATTGGTAAACAACGGCAGGGGGCAACGGGTACCGTTCGCGTCAAGTTTGAAGGGCAATTCACCGCGTTCAGTGACTTCCACGACGGTCAGTATGACCAATACTCGGGGAGGGCGTAAGTATGGCACGTCCTAAAACCAAGATCCTCGATCTGAACAGTGCTTTGCTCCAGCAGGGCAAGACTGCAGCAGGTACACAACCTTTAGCCTCCGTGGTGGCGGAGACCCCCGTTAGTGAAATGCCATTGGTGCTGACACTGGATGAGGTCAACCCTAACCCGGATAACCCACGAACCTCGCGTAACCCGAGATATGAGGAAATAAAGTCGTCAATCCGAGCCCGGGGTCTGGATACGGTGCCGAAGGTGACTCGTGATCCGGAACGTCCGGAGCTGGGGTACTTCTTCAGTGATGGGGGGAATACGCGTTATACCATTCTTTCCGAGCTCTGGCAGGAAACAGGTGAAGAACGATTTTATCGTTTCTCTTGTGTGTTCAAACCCTGGCCGGGACGATTATCCTGCGTGATTGGTCACCTTGCCGAGAATGAGGTACGTGGTGACCTGAGCTTCATTGAAAAAGCTTTTGGCATTCGACAGGCTCGGGAATTATATGAAGCGCAGTTGGGTAAGCCTGTCTCTTTACGTGAGCTTTCAACACTCCTAACCGCACAAGGTTACCCCGTCCATAATTCCAGTATCAGTCGGATGGAGGATGCAGTGCAGTACCTGTATCCCTACATGCCTCATTTATTGGAGACTGGGCTGGGGCGTCCGCAAATTCTTCAATTACTGGCTATGCGCTCTCACGCTGAAGCCACGTGGCAGAAGCACTGCATTACCCAAGAACCGAACCAGCCATTTGACACCGTTTTTGGTGATGTATGCGGCCGTTTTGATTCACCTGAGGACTATTCGCTGGCTATGTTCCGTGATGAGTTGATTGGAGCCCTCATCAACGCATTACCGCACCCGTTGCTCAATTATGACCGCTGGTTACTGGAGCTGGATCCCAAAGAACAAAACCGGCGCAAGCACCTCGGTGAGCCGACGTTAACGCCTGAGTTGTCAGGCAAGGGCAATACTGTCGAGTTGCCGCCAGCACAGCAGCAGGAAGATACCGGTGGGCAAACGGAACCTGAAGTGCGCGGCGGTGGCTCTTCTTTGGTGCTGGACAGCGCGTTACATGAGTCAACGGGGGATTCTGAAGAGGGATCACAGGAGACTCAGAACGAGGAAACGCCTACAACTAAAACTGAACCCCGTGTTGAAACGCAACCTGATTTATACGGTGCCCCCTCAGTATTATCAGGTGACGTTGAAACGGTTTTAGACGGTGAGAATACCACCTTCAATGAAAGCCACTTGCCCGGCACTCATGAGTCGACCATCTCTCACAGCAATACCGATACACAGCCACAGCAAGGTGTAACCCCTGCTGCAGAGCTACCTTTTGCAGAGGTAGGACTTGAACCGGTCTCCTCCATTTGGGCCATTTCTGCCCTGCAGGATGATATCGAGCACCTGCAGGTGGTCACCTTCCGGTTGGCATTTGAACTGGCCGAAGTGGCGGGCTGCGAGGCTGAAATCAAAGCCGATAAAGCCGACTTACAGGCTGCCGGCTACGCATTGACTGCCGGGCGCCCATCTCGCTTTACCGCGTTACTCCTTACCCTTGCCGGCAACCACCCCGACAGTGCCTCATCCTGCTCGCTCAATGAAGCCCTCATCGGGTCGGAAAATGCTGCTGACTGGCCTTTGCTTGACGACATTCATGCCGTGAAATTGATGCGCCTTATTCGCGTTTTGCGTCGTCTGCGTGAACTGCAGCGTGACTTGCCTGCAACAGAGGAGACAGCCTGATGAGCCATTCACAACGACAGGCGCGCCTGGTGAAACTGGTGCGCAAACTCCTCGAGCTGGCCCGCAGCAACAGCAACGCGCATGAGGCAGGGCTGGCGTTAGGCCGGGCGCAAAAACTGATGCAGAAATACGGCATCAGCGAGCTGGAAGCCAGCCTTTCTTCTATTCAGACGGCACCGAGCCAGGGTGCTCCTTCCGAAGCGAAACAAAAACTGCCCGAGTGGATGTCTGGATTGGCGTGGGCAATTGCCCGCACCTTTGGATGCCGTTTGTATTTTTCATGGCGGGATACCCCTTCTGGCCAGCGTCGCAACGTGACGTTCTACGGCTTCAGTGAACGGCCAGCCGTTGCGGCTTATGCGTTCGATGTGCTGAGCCGGCAGTTGAAAGATGCGACTGCAGACTACCTGAAAACCCAGAATAAGCGCCTGAAAATGAGTACGCGCCGTGCACGGGCAGAGCAGTTTCGTGCCGGCTGGGTTGTCGGTGTCCGGCGAGTTATCACGACGTTTACGGTTTCTGATCAGGAAGGTGAACTGATGGGGTCCTGGCTGGAAAGCCAAAAGATGGGTGAGTTGCAGACCCGCGCGCCGAAAGCTTGTCGGGGTGATGGTATTGCCCGTTTACGGGGATATGAGGCCGGTAAGAATGCCCGATTGCATCAAGGTGTTCAGGGGGACGGGCCAGCGGCTATCGCGCACAGGATTGGGGGAAGTAAACAATGAGTAACAGCTTATCGCAGGCAACGAACAGCCTGCTCACACAGTTGGTGATGGAGTTGAAATCAGGTTATATCCGCCGTTGTGAGTCCCTGGGGCTGACCACGGAAGAGATGCAGCTGTTGCACGGTGTGACCATTGAAGATCTGCATTACCTGATGAACAGCTCGGTATCGGTGCTGACGTTTCAAATCCATCACGAGAATTTCTCCTTGATGTTGCAACACGCACGCCGTGAACAGCAGCGTATGCAGCGGATTGACCGGGCTTTGGCGTTGGGGGGCTCTATCGAGATGATGCAGCATTATTTCGGTCTCTCCACCGTTGAAGTTGCCGCCCGCCGGCGTATGACCGGTATCAACATTCGTCAGGGGCGTTGTGCTGCGCTCAGCGACGACGAGAACGCGGCATTGTGGCGTCAGTGGCAAAAAGCGGACGTCGATGATGCCTCCAGTGCTGATGGCCTGGACGTCATGATGCTGGCCGCCGAGCAGATGGATGTTTCTCTGACGGCTGTCTGGCACGCCGTTCGCAGCTTCGATGCCCCTCAGACCGCTACCGCCAGAAAAGCCATTCAGGCCGTGCGTACGCCTCGCAGTACGCCGGGAGGAAATGCAAGGAGGCTGGCATGAAGCCGGTGATATTAATGCCGGGTTTGCAGGTTCCCCGTTCGGCGCCGCCGTCCTGTCAGAAAAAGGCGAAGGAGCAGGTCAGGCGCTTCCGCCGCGGGGAACGTAACTACAAGCACCTGCATGTTAAAGGCAAGCACGCCCCAGGGCGTGCCTGGATGAAGATTGATATCGGTACCAGCTGGCGATTGCTCAGCCGAAACAGTGGTGATGACTGGGAGTTGTTGACCCATGAACGCTATAACAACGAACTGTGGAAGTGATGACATTCACCCTGTACCTGATGTCGGGTACAGGCCTGAGTGCCGTTAGGCCGAATGCAGCAACGTCTGCATGACAATCGCTTGATGTCTTCGCCCTGTGGGCGGGGCAGCGTAAAAGGATGCGCAAAATCGATGAGCATAAATAAAACACCTGATGACAGCCTGATCACCTTTACGCTCGAACAAATGAATGCCCGTCTGGCGGAACGAATAGGGGCCGAAAAGCAGGCGGGGACTCCCGATGTCACGAATCTGCGCAGTGGTCTGCTGTTTATGGGCAATGTGCATGATTCCATCCCCCGCCGGTTGCTCCTGGACACCCGTTTGTCACCGCTGGATAAAACCGCGTGGATAATGATCCGTCTGTACGCACAACAGAACCAGGGCGCCGTGTTTCCGACCTATGACGAACTGCAGCTGCAACTTGCCTCGCCGTTTAACGGTAAGGCATCACGCGAGACCGTCAGCCGCGTGCTATTGATGTTACGCCTGACCGGTTGGCTCAGCTTGTGCCGGCGTGTGCGTGACGACAAGGGCCGGGTGAAGGGCAATATCTATGCCCAACACGATGAGCCGCTCTCGGCCCGTGATGCGGAGACGTTGGATCCGACCTGGTTGGATACGGTCGCCATGGGCTGTGCGCATAAAAACCGCACCATCAGCCAGACGGCCTGGTCAGTACTGTCCGATATTCAAAATGACCCGACAATGCGTCATCAGCATTCCCAGATGGCGGCAATTGCTGAACGACTGGGCTCACCACAAACCCCGCAACAGATGGCCGCCAGAGTGTCTCATCGACAAGAAAACACCCCCAGTTCGGACGTCGAACTCAGTAAAAAATCCCCGGGTTCGGATACCGAACTCAGTAAATATACGCCCGGTTCGGATACCGAACTCAGTGTAAAGCAGGGGGGCAAACCACGGAGTTCGCTTTCCGAACTCATGCTGAAATCAGTCACTTACGGTGAATCAACGAAACCGAACTGTAACGTACGTTCTTTCACACAGAGTGTGAATAAAACAACGTATGTACCTGAGTTGCCGACCGAACTGCAGAACAGCATGGCTGCGGATGACCAACGACAGATCGTGGCTCAGCTTCAAGCGTTACCCGAACCCTACGCCCGGCAGGTACTGGAGAGCCTGGCGCAGACGATGGCCCGAGGCAGCCTGAATAACCCCACAGGCTGGCTACTGGCGGTGATCAAGCGCGCCCGGAACGGTGAGTTGTATGCGAGTGCAAAATCCCCAGAACAAGCCAGGCCTGTACCGCAACGCCAAATACCTTGCCCTGCGGTGCCAGTAAAACCAACAGGTCCAGTCCGCCAACACTTAGCGTCGCGGGACCATGTAAGCGGTGTTGTGGCCAAATTGCGCCAACAAATGATGCGGGTAAAAAATGAGTCATGAGTGCAGATAATCAAGTTGTTCAAAAATAGACCACTGCTGCCACTGGCAGCAGTGATTAAAAAACGACCACTGCTGCCACTGACAGCAGTGGTTGAAAAGTGAACAGGTTGCTCTTTTGAGTTTTTGTTCGTCGTGCAAAAAGAGTTTTGGATTGTTGTCAAGACAGGCTGGCGCAACTATTTCAAGCCACACATAATTTCAACAGGATGCTTAAAATGGTTGATTCATCAAGCAATAAAGAAAACAAACCCTCCCCAACCCGCGCAGGTGCTCTCAAATCGACGTTAACCGTCCAATTACATACTCAGTATGCAATTTTGTTATGGGAAGGACGGCAGCGAGAGAAAGAGTCAAATAAACCCCAAATAGTCAGCATGCCCCAGGTTATCGCTCGCGCAGGAAAAATTAATGCTGATTCAAACGCTGACAATCCTTACGCCGATGGCGCGATGTTGTCATTGGAGCAGGCTATTGAACGTGGCACTGGGCGATTGCAGAGCGCAGTAGCAGAACTTGATGCCGTTTTATCCAGCTTGCCAGGTCAGGTCTCGATGTCAGAAGTCTCATCAGTCTCTCCTCTGAATATCGGTGTATTTAGTCGTACCCCGCTCGGGTATCGCTGTGTCTGGTTACTCGTGGGCTTTGACCAATTGGCGATGAAAGCATTCCAGGCCTGGCACTACGGGTTGATTTCCCGCCAGAAGCGGGATGACTTACTGAGTCAAGGGGGGCATTGGGTGCGGCAGGTTTATGGGGTGGTGCAACAGTATCGCTCTTTAGCCGTTACGCGGGATGATCTTCGCCTCCAAACTCAGGTCGGTATGGATGCAGTAAAGCGGCTGGGGGAGCCTGACGCAGACATTATGTCGGGTGCATCACGTTCCGCCTTTTCGCCGCCACTCAATAAAACGTCGGTGTTAACGTCATCCACTTCTTCAAAAAAAGGAGCCAAAGCATGAGCATGAATCGACAGGTAAAGTCTCTTTTGATGCCGGGTGTTCTCTGCACCGCGTTATTGTTAACGGGGTGTGCAGGCACCGAGCTGGGTGAATGGAACCAAAAAATCAGTGACGCTGCCCATTCCATGGCAAGCGGTGGCAGCAGTGGCTCCAGCGAAGGCGGTATGCCCTGGATGACCCGTGCCGGTATTTCCGGACCCCGGCAGGATGTGCGTCATACGTATACGTTCCCGGTGGACGTTGATACCGCGGCGGCGCGGCTGAAAAGCCATTATCAGTTTATCTCCTCCGAAGAGCTGGAAAGTTTGCGACAGCGTGATCAGCATGGCGACTGGAGCGCGAGTTCCATTGATGAGGCGCGACCTGTCTGGTCAGCAAACAAGGGCAGTTATTACAAGATGGGGCAGGAATGGAAAGGCAATGATCGCCTTGAACTCGAAGTGGTCAAGTCCGGCGCCGGCAGTCGCCTGAAAGTGACGTACAGCTCACCGGATGCGTCGCACCTGACCGATGCTTACCTCGGACGTTTGATGACGCAACTACAGCAGGTTGCCAAAGGTCAACTGGGCTGACGGGAGGTTATCGGATGCAACTCTACCTGTGCGAGAAACCTAGCCAGGGTAAAGATATCGGCGCCGTTCTTGGGGCGACGCAGCGTAAGCAGGGTTACCTGACGGGCGCCGGTGTCATCGTTACCTGGGCTATCGGGCACCTGTTGGAGCAGGCCCAGCCGGAGACCTACGGCGAGCAGTATGGCAGCCCTTGGCGAGAGTCCGTACTGCCTATCGTCCCTGCCCAGTGGAAAATGATGGTAAAAAAAGACACTGCCGATCAGTTCGCTGTCATTCGTGGGTTGCTCAAACAGGTTGATTCTGTGGTGATTGCGACCGATGCGGATCGCGAGGGCGAAGTGATCGCGCGGGAGTTACTGGAGCATTGCCACTTTACCGGCCCGGTCCAGCGGCTCTGGTTGTCAGCGCTGGACGAGGCCAGTATTCGGCATGCCCTGGCGAACAAGCTCCCTGGCGAGAAGACAGCGCCCCTGTATGAAGCCGGCCTGGCGCGATCACGGGCTGACTGGATGACGGGGATGAATTTAACCCGGCTTTACACGCTCAAAGCCCGTGAGCAGGGATATGGCGAGGTATTGTCGATCGGGCGGGTGCAGACCCCCACGCTGGCGTTGGTCGTGAACCGTGACCGCGACATTGCCAATTTCATCTCGAAACCCTACTGGCAAGTCAGGGCGACACTGCAGAAAGGCGGCATCGCCTTCCCGGCAAACTGGGTACCTGCTGTCAACTACTGTGATGAAGAGAAGCGCTGTATTCAACAAAATGTGGCGCAGGCCGTCGTGCAGCTGTGTCAGCAAACGGCTAATGCCGTTGTGCTTGAGGTGGGGACCGAGCGCAAGAAAGAGTCCGCGCCATTGGCATTTGACCTGGGCACCCTGCAGCAGGCTTGCTCACGCAAGTGGGGGATGAGCGCCAACCAGGTCTTGAGTATCGCACAGTCACTGTATGAAACGCACAAGGCCACCACGTATCCACGCACGGATTGCGGCTATCTGCCGACATCGATGCGGGAAGAGGTTGCCGACGTGCTGAGTGCCGTTACCCGTACGGACCCAACGCAGAGCGAAAGCGTGGCGAGGCTCGACAGGACTTTTGTTTCCCGTATCTGGAACGACAAAAAAATCACGGCGCACCACGGGATTATCCCAACCAAACAGCCGTTCGACCTGAGCAAGTTGTCTGCCGACGAGCTCAAGGTCTATCAGCTGATCCGTCAGCATTACCTGGCACAGTTCCTGCCCTTACATGAAGTGGATGTGACGGAGGCCACCTTCAATATCGGTGGCCAACTGTTCCGCACCCGCGGCAAAGTTGAGGTGGTTGCCGGGTGGAAAGCACTGTTCCAGCATGACGCGAGCGAGGCGAAAGAGGAACCGGCTGACACAGATGATGTTCGTCTGCCTGCCCTGGTAAAAGGTGAAACCGTCTCGGTTGCCGGCGCTGAGCTCAAAACGCTGCAGACGAAGCCTCCGGGACATTTCACCGACGGGACCTTGATCGCCGCAATGAAAAATGCAGCGGCGTTCGTCAGTGACCCGCAACTGAAGAAGGTGTTGAAAGAGAACGCGGGGCTGGGTACTGAAGCGACGCGCGCCGGTATCCTGGAAACGCTGTTTAAACGCGGGTACCTGGAGAAGAAGGGTAAATATCTGCTCTCCACGCCGATCGCCGGCGAACTGATTGATGCGTTACCGACTGCGCTGATCAACCCAGGGATGACGGCGTTGTGGGAGCAGGCGCTGGACGAGATTGCCCAGGGCCAGATGACACTCGATACGTTCATGAGCCGCCAGGCACAGTGGACGGGGCACCTGGTAGAGAAAGGGAAGGCGCAAGCCGTGAAATTTACTGCGCCACCTTCGCCACCTTGCCCGACATGCAGCGGGACAATGCGCCGGCGTGCCGGTAAGAAAGGCGGTGGAGCCTTCTGGGGCTGCAGTAATTACCCCACTTGCCAGGGCATCATTAACATCGATGCAAAAGGTGGGCGCAAGGCTAAGCGCTATAAAGCAAAATCACCGGCCAAAAATAAAACAACCAAATCAGAGTAAGAGATTGTCTGATGTTAATCTCAGAAAGATTTGCTAAGGTTATCTGGCTTTCGTGCAGAATGCATAGGTACCCCGTAACTGCGGTGGTGGGAAAATTCTTCCATGGTTTTTTTCTGCTTCAGTTCGGTCAGCGGCCTCGACACTCAGGTTGGCTGTCAAGACGCATGCAACTCCGTGAAAAACGCGTCGGGAGACTAGGTTCCTCCCCGGAGTTAGACAGAATTCACTGAAGGCTAAGGTACCGGCCGTGCGGCGTTGATTTTCGGATCAACGCCGTTTTTATTTTATGGATCTCAAAACGGAACATTACGGTTGACACTCTCAGTGCTTGCATTAAAAATGAACAGGCTTACTTGTTGTCTTCGGACAACCAGCCAATGCTTCAGCACTCTGTGAGAAGCGCCTTCGGGTGAGTGCCAGCCAAAGTTTCAGCGGTCTGTGAGAAACGCCTTCGGGTGACTGCCAATAGCCTTGTAGCCTGAAAGAGGAAGCCCCTGTGGCGGTAACTCCGTTTAGCCTTTGAGAACGGAGATCACTTAGCGGTGATGAAGGTCCATTTCACAATCAAGACAGTCTGCACTGACGTACGACTTTGCAGACTCCCGACGGGAAATACTTTTCCCGTCGGGGAAGGTGTATTTCTCCGTCATCGAATTTTTACTTCTGGAGAAAACATCATGTCTAGCCAAACGCAACAAGCACCCACCAAAACTGAATACTTCAACCTGACTATCAAAGGGATGGGGTATCTCAGTAACATTCGTCAAGTCAATGGCCCGAATGGCACCTTTATCAGCTGTGTCGTCAATGGACTCTCCGGTCCTACCGATAACGCCAGTTACACGCGTTTCGATGTGACGGTCGCCGGTAAAGAAGCCAGCAGCCTGATCAACCGCTGCCAAAAGTCGGTTGATGAAGACAAGAAAGTCCTGATTGGTTTTGTGCTCAGCAATCTCAAACCGGACATCTTCACGCTCAACAGCGGCGAACATGCCGGTGAACAACGCGTCAGCCTCAAAGCCCGCCTTATCAAGGTCGATTGGATCAAGATCGGCCAGGAGAAGGTGTTTCAGGCCGAGAAATCCGACTCTACGCCGCCTCAGCAAGGTTCCGCACAGCAACAATACGCGGAAAACTCTTTCTGATAACGCCCTCTACGCCTCGATTTTTCGGGGCGTTTTTCCCTTTCTAATTCTATTCCCTATAAGGATTCGATTATGGCGTCTCGCGGCGTAAATAAAGTCATACTTGTCGGTTATCTCGGCCAAGATCCGGAAGTCCGTTACCTGCCAAATGGCGGTGCGGTTGCTAACATTACCCTGGCGACCTCAGAGAGCTGGCGCGATAAGGCGACCGGTGAGCAGAAAGAAAAAACCGAATGGCACCGTGTCGTGCTGTTCGGTAAGCTTGCCGAAATTGCCGGTGAATATTTGCGTAAGGGCTCGCAGGTTTATATAGAAGGTTCCCTGCAGGCACGCAAATGGACCGATCAGGCCGGTGTTGAAAAATACACCACTGAAATCGTTGTTAACATTGGCGGCACTCTGCAGATGTTGGGGGGACGTTCACAACCAGCCAACGCTGGACAACCTGGGCAGGGCAGTTGGGGAAAACCACAACAACCTTCGCACAGCGGTACGCCGGCCCAGCAACCCCAGCCAGCTCAATCGGGTGGGAATGCCGCGCCGATGGATTTTGACGATGACATACCTTTCTGAATGACATAAATTTAATATTGTTAAGTAAATTTTGATCTGGTTTATTTAACTGATTGGTTTTAGTAGCGATAAATGAAAAATAGAACCCTTTTAATGTGTAAGCATTTGAAGGGTTTTATTGTTTTATAAGTCCCTGTAACTTTACAAAATCGTATAATTTAAAAAATTGTAAACTTAGAAATCTTTGGCTATTCTTGTTTTGTCAATGAGGGTGGTGCAATGAAAATAGAGCTAGTCACACACAAGACGGGTGAGCAGATACCAATAATGCTTGATGCTTCTGGTATGCCAGTAGTTTTACCTAATGAGTTTATCCTTGCCAGACGATCCCTTAGTACCAATACATTGGTTCGGAATCTGAGAGAGTTGTCAGTGCTTTATCGTTGGTTGGATAAATCAAATTGTGACCTATCTGCGAAATTATTGGCTCAAAACTCATTCAACGAAGCGGAATTAAAAGGTGGTTTAGTCGAAGCGTTAAGAATCGACCAGTCCAATGGACGGATAAGTACAGTAGCGCCTAATACCTTCAATCAACGGTTAACAACTATCCGGCAATTTATCAGTTGGTGCATGGACGTACTGACAAGTCAATTGCCCTTATCTTCCTTAGACTATGAGCGTTTAAGGGAGCGAAAGTCATTTTTGCTTAAAACGCTCGATGGTAGCTTTATGTCTGCTACACCAATGAGAAAGAGTCTTCGAAAGGGCCTAAACGAGGCAGAAGTTGATTTCTTGTTTGCGGTATTGAACCCCGATAATGAGCAGGGTTATGGGCGAGATTCTGCTGTAAAATTTAGAAATTATGTATCTGTTGGGCTGATGCTATTTTGTGGTTTAAGGCCAGGTGAGCTGCTTAGCCTCAGGGTAGAGGATGTCCAGGTTGGTGCGATTTCGGCGATAAAGGTTGAGCGTAGAGCAGCGGACCCACTAGATGTAAGACGACCGAGGCCTCAAATAAAGCGCAATGGTCGAGTTATCCCGATTGAGAATAGGCAGCTTGCATTTGCTTTGAATGAGTACATTATTACTTGGCGTGAAGTACTTGAAAGTAAAAGCCAAGCCGAATCAGACTATTTAATCTTGAGTGATGAGGGTTCGCCTTTGTCGCAATCCTCAATTACACAGTTCTTTCAATTGTTGCGATCGCAATACGTTGACCATCTTCCTGAAAACTTAACGGCTAAATCTCTAAGGCATACATTCTCATCTCTGCTTGAACGGGTGTTGCGTGCATCAGGAATGGATGAGCAGCGCAGAAGAGAAGCCCTAGCCTTGCTTCGTGGCGATAGTAGTTTGGATTCACAAGATACTTACATAGCTCAGGAAGTGGAGGAGCAGGCAATCAAGTCACTGAAGCGGTACCAGGCTGAAATAATGTCAGGGAGGCGGCTATTGTGATCACGAGTTTATCGGGAGTGCAAGCTGTAGAGCGGTCTTGGCCTGAAATAAAGAGCCTAGTTACCCGAGAGGGGAAGAAAATTGATATATCAGGCGATAAATGGTTGCTCCCCATAGTGATTCGCGATCACTCAGTGATCGATTTTGGCAAAGTGTCAGATTTGCAGCTGAGAAATGCTTTGAAGCACTATGTGTCTGATCGACTGAGGCGTATTTCAACATCCGCTGGATACAAAGTATTTCAGGATGTATGGAGGCAAGTTCTTAGGTATTGGGATAAAGATATTCAGTCATCAGCTGTTAAAGTTCATCTTATTGATTTATTTGAAAAATCTATCAATTCCCAGCGTTCCCATCACAAGCTTTGGATGATGTACGAGCCTATTAGGTGGTATATCTGGTGTTCTGACAATATTTCAGGCAGTACATTTTCAGATGCATATGCAGCTGAGCTTGAGGCAATGGTTATCCCCGGTGGACCAAAAGGGGAGGCAGTTAGGATGTCCGATCCCGATATGGGGCCATTACATAAATCATTAGAGCTCCCTCTTTTGATTGCTGCGCTTAAGGAGGACGAGAGTTTAGAGTTTGAGCATCTCCAGCAGAAGGCTGTTATGGCTTTGTCACTGGCTTTCGGTCGAAATCCCGCAAACCTGACATATCTTAGGGAAAGCGATCTCGTTAAGCTTGATCCGTCACGCGAAGACCCCTGTTATATCATTCGGATGCCGCGTATTAAGAAGAGATTTGTTAATCCTCGCGATGACCTGATGGATGAATATTTAGATCCCCATTTCGGAAGAATTCTAGAAAATCTTGTTGAGCAAAATAACTTAGTGCCTCTTAGCTTTAAAGGTAGAGACTTCTCGCTCCCTGAGAATCGACCACTTCTAATTAGAACTGGCGGTAACCGCGTTGCCATGTTTTCTCTAGATGCAGAGAATATTTTCAATATGACGAGCGGTGATATATCTCGTTTAATTACAGCCTTTATAAAACGACATAACATAATTTCCCCGCTTACTGGTGAGCTAATGCATGTTACACCAAGGAGGTTGCGATATACCTTGGCAACAGGCCTAGCGGCAGAGGGAATCAGCAGACGTGAGCTGGCCAGAATATTAGATCATACCGATACCCAGCATGTGGGGGTATATTTCGATGTCGCCGGTAAAGTCGTTGAGCATCTCGACAGCGCAATGGCAAAAGGATTCTCGAAGTACCTCAATTTCTTCAAAGGTAAGTTGGTCGATGGCGATGAGGAAGCTGTTAATGGAGGGCGAGATGACAAACATCTGAAGTTCATAGACGAGCAAAATCCTGCTGATCAATCTGCTATTGGTGTTTGTGGCGAATCCAACGTCTGCCATCTTGATCCACCTTACTCATGTTATTTGTGTCCCAAGTTTCAGCCATATCGTCATGCTAATCATGAGCATGTCTTGGAATGTTTGCTGGCAGGCCGTGAAGAGCGTTTAAAAAAATACGAGAATGCGCGATTGGGTATACAGCTTGATGAGGTAATCGCTGCGGTCGCACAGGTAGCTCAGCTTTGTGAAGAAGGGGGCCGGAATGTCTGATGGTCGCTCGAATCGGAAGGCCAAGGTTATCCCCTTCATTGATCGTCTTGAGCGCGATAGAAAGGCAAATACCCAAGCCTTGGTCGATAAAGCTAAGCTAATGAAGTTGGAAGGGTTTGAGTCGGTTGTTTGGGGTAATCCTGTGTGGCAAGTCAATGCTGGCCGCCTAGTCAAACTTACGGGCAAAAACGCCAAAACAGCGTCGTTTGCTTTTACACTTCCCCCCAAACTCGGCTCTGAACCTCTACGTGCTGACTGGGAGGAGGTTGCCAAAGCATTATTGATTCTTCGATACCACAGAAAACACCAATCAACACCCAATCAGCGTAACTTCGTTACCGCTGTTGGATATATCTCATTTGCAGCTAACCAACTTGGGCAGGATCTAGCCAGACTCACGCCAGAAGCGCTAGACAATGCGTGTGGGTTAATTTCAAAACACTACAGCGACACCACGGCCTACAACCTTCACAAACATGTTGCAGAGTTCGCTGCACACTCTGATGCCAATGGTTTGTGCAGGGTTCTATTGCAGTACAAATATTCCAAGATAGCACGCCCTGCGAGCACAGGAGGACTGAATCATAAGCGGCTGGATGATCCTGAGGTTTTGGAAACAAAATCTGACAAATTTGTTGATCCTGTTGTGTTTCGAGTTATCGGCGAGCTCTATTTGAAAATTCCAAAAGAGCATAAATACAGATTGTATATCCTGATGTTGACTCTGCTTGCTTGCACAGGTCGCCGCTTTAGTGAAATTTCATTGCTTCCACTTCAAGAAATTAAATTGGATGATGAGCAAAATGTCTTCATACAATACTTCCCTAGGAAGGCAAGCCGTGGTGATCTATTTACGCCTATAAGAAATCTCTATTTGCCATCAGAGGTTGTGCCAATCGTTCGAGATGTGCTTGGTGAAGCACTTGAGGCAACAGCTGTGGCGAGAATAACAGCAGAAGAAATGCATCGTACTAAAGGACCTGACCTTCGTTTTCTGTATAAAATTCCAGAGCACAAGAAGCTATACATCGATGACTTGCTAAGTATAGGGGTAAGTCACACTGTGATTGGTTCTACTGGGTGGATCAGGAAGGAAGGGCTTGTTTGGCAGGACTATGGTCGTGTCACCAAGAAAGGAAAAATGCCAAATAACCCAATTTGTTACACAAACAAAGAGGGGGTCAGGGCCTATTGCTTTCGAGATTTTTCTGAAAAATCACTACGACCACTTCATATCGATCAGTTTGGTAAAGAATATTATCTAAAAGATCTTTTATTCATTCGTCCGCTGGGACTTTCTAGTGGGAGCTACGCTCATTGGCTGGCTACAAGCTGTAGCCAGTCCATGTTTACTACCTTTCTTCGCTATTTCCCTGCGCTTGCCGCCGAATACGCATCTAGCAGTATTGAGGTGGATTTTACCAGTCACCATTTCCGTCACACGCTTAATACCCTGCTTGATGAGGGCGGGTTAAGTGATTTGCTGCAAACCGAATGGTTTGGCCGAACCAACCCAAGGGATACCAAAGCCTATCAGCATACATCCCGCGAAAAACGAGCACTGATGCTCCGTGAAGACATCAAAAAAGGCTTGGTTGGAGGCCAGTTAGCTGAGCAAATCAAAGTAGCTCCGGTAGCAGTCCAGGATGCCATTCTGAAAGCGCGAATTCAGGCGGTGCATGATGTTGGTACGGGTATCTGCATTCACAACTTTTCTCAAACACCCTGCGAGCGGCATTTGCAATGTTCGGCGGACTGCAAAGACTACGTGTGGGCTAAGGATGATAAGGGTCGTCTGGACGAGCAGAAGCGCCAGTATGCCCTTACTGCGCTGGCGCGAAAAAATGCTGAAAAGCAGTTGGATAGTGCCAAGCCGAAAAAGAGTGCGGACTGGCTGGCACACAACGATAAAAAACTTAAAACACTGGCTGCCCAACTGGCCGACAACGGGGTTGAGCACTTTGATCCCGAAGAATATCTAAACGAGGTAGAGCATGGTTAAGCGCTTCAGACGAATGTCCGACAGTGATATCAATACAATCGTTGCCGATTTGGATCGCTGGGCACTGGGCGAGCTTGGGTCAAAACTTACCTGGGTGGTGCTAGAAGAGCGCTTTGGCTTTAGTCGCCAGTCGCTCCAGGCTAAATCCGAGATCAAAGCCGCTTATGATAACGCTAAACGAGCACTGTCGGGCGGTTTGGTGAAAACCAAAGAGCAAGCCGCTAAAGAGGCTGAGGTGCTTCAGGTGGAGGTAGATCGCCTCAAGGCTGAGTTGGAGGCCTACAAGCGAAAAGAAGCTCAATGGCTGCGCCGCTGGCAGCAAATCGCCTTCCACGTACGGCAGAAAGGCATACAAATGACTAATGTTGATAAAGCCCCGCTAGAAGGAGCTGAGCTGCCTTCTAATACTGAAACTGCGCAAATCCTCCGGCCGTTTGACAAAGAAATTCCACCTTTAGGGAGAGTTTAATGAAATTTGATCTAAATGAAGCAATCCGTGATGTGTTAGATTTTCTGAAGACACATTGGAAGCCCTCATTAGCGAAGTATATTATTTGGCCGTCAATGACTGTAGGTTTAGCGTCGCTTAGTGTCCCTATATGGATTGATATTGCCAACTGGGTGTTAGTCCACCAGAATTTTTTCCCCGGTTATCAGTTTCCTCTTGCGCAGCCAAATTACCCTCTGGGAGCCTCCCTTATAATTTTAAGTGTTCTTGTTTATTTTCTTGATGTGTGGCTAAAGAAAAATAATGAGCTACCCAATCAATTAACCGAACTCCCATCACAAGTAGCCCATGAAATAACAAAACGTATGAAGAGTGCAGGATTTAATGCTCAGCATCTTCAAGACGAGAAAATAGAAAAACTTTCTCACGAAATTACCTTATTACGTTTTTTTGGATCTTTTCCTAAGGAAGAAAAAGCGACTGCTTTAGCAGAAAGCATTATTGATGGAGAGCTGTCCGGTGGTACCCCTCAAGCAAAAGCTAGGGCACTAGCGCTACTGGCAAGGTACGTGTGCATGGGGGAAAGAGTTGAGCAGGCGAAAAGCTGGTTATCAAGTTCTAAAAAACTGTGCCAAACGGAGGAGGCGGTAATAGCACAGGCCTTTTTTGATGCTATTGGATCGAACAATGTAGATGCGGCGTCTGGTTTGCTTAAGACAAGTAGCCCATCCAATTATGCCGCCTTCTTCATGATTACAAAAACAGTGGAGGGAAACGAAGCTGCTTTTGACTGGCTTGACGGTTCAGGTTTAAGTGTTCAGGACTTAGATAACGATGGAAAAGTCGTTTTAGTTTCTGCATTGCTGTCAGAACATCGATGGGAAAAGGCATTAGGTTTTGTGCAGGCGATAGGCGATGAGTCCTTGTCTATGTCTCCAGCGCTGGCTCAGATTTCTGCATTCACATTTTTGGTAAATGCAATTAAGGCCACTGAACTTCGCAAAATCGTAATGAATTCTGTTCCATTAGCGGCAGAGCGATTTCCGCTGGCAGATGATTCTGACTCTATAGTGCTTAGAAATCGCGCTGTTGATCTGTTTAAAGTTTGTTCTGAACTGGCGAGGCGTCTTGGTGCTGAAGATGTCGCGAATATGGCGGATAACTATGGGCTGTGGTTAGAGCTTAGAAACAGTGAAACACATGAGCAGGCAAAGGCTCAACTTCAGAGCTACTTCGTTAGTTACACTCAAAAAACTCTTGAGTATTTGCCACTGGCATTCGCGTTTGGAATTGATATTGATTTTGAGTCCATTGAAAAGGAAGTAAATAGGCAAACGGCACTAAGCTATTATAATGATCCAATTCTTGGTTTAGCCAGGTTTGTATTGGCACAAACAAAAAAACCAGTCTCGGCAGTAGTGGAGTATATCGTTCGCCACAGAGTTCAAATGGAGAGAGCGGTTAATCCCATTGCCATTAGCATGTTTGAAATAGAGGCATTGGCGCGTTCAGGATTGGTTGATGATGCAGAACTGCTCCTAAAAAAGATAGAGGGATCTGGTGCGCCTGATGCTGAAGTAAGGAATCTGCAAAATATTATTGAGTCGGCCAAGGGGGAAGATCCAGTTGCATTAGCTATAAGCCAATATCAACAAAGTAAAGCTACCAATGATCTTTCTCATTTGGTTAATTTACTGGAAAGAGAAAACGTTGGGGATAGATACTACTCATATTGTAAGGAGCTCTTTGATCGCACTGGCCAGGAATCTGATGCTATCAGAGTCTGTAATGCCGCCTCTTCGCTTGGGAAATTTTCTGAGCTTCATCAATTTCTGTCAGATAGGATGGATCTCGTCAAGATAAGTGAGGGGTTGCAGGCTCACTGGGCTTGGTCTTTATTTAGAAAAGGCGACCTAAGCGGCGCTCAACAACAGATTGCGTTGTTGAGGCAATCTAAATCACAACTGACTGATCTTAAAGCACTTGAAATCAATTTGGCCATATTCGGTGGTAACTGGGAATCTCTTAGCGTTTTTGTAGAGGATAGTTGGAATAGCCGGGAGGAATTGAAGGTTGATGATCTTTTGCATGCTGCCCAGTTGGCGAAGGCGGTTTTACCCGGTCGGGCAAGGCAAATAGTAGAGTACTGTACTGGAAAAAACACTGAAGACCCTAAGGTGTTAGCGGCATCATACCTTACGGCGACCATGATGGGCTGGGAGAACAATCAAGAAGCATCCGCATGGCTCAATAAGGCGATGGCTCTTTCCAATGATAATGGCCCATTGCATAGGGCTTCATTTGACGACTTAAAAGAGATGATGTCCGAGGCTAGGGAGAGAAATGAAAGAGTTTATAAGGCCTATTATGATGGTGATTCGCCCATTTTTACAGTGGCGGAGATATTAAACAGGACTATGTCTGACTTTTACCTAGTCCAGCCTCAGGAAAACAAAAGCGCGAAAGATATACGTCGGAAAAATTTGGTCCCAATATTTTCTGGGACAAGACCTGTGCAGATTATTGTTGGTAAGACGATTGCCATCGATGCCTCCAGTGCCATGGTTATGGAAAATATAGGGGTGCTACATTATTTATTAGATTGCTTCGAGAGCATTGTTATCCCTCACTCGTTCATGCGCTGGTTGTTTGAAGAAAAGCAAAAAGTTGCTTTTCACCAACCGAGCCAGATCGAAAAGGCAAAATATTTTGAGCGAATGGTATCTAACGGCAGAATTTCCGTTTTTCATCCTAAAACGATCAACAATCCGGGGTTGGTCCTGGATGTAGGTGATGAACTTGCTTATATGCTTGAGGAGGCACACGCTAGTCCTAAAAATGAGTTGCAGGCACTGGTGGTGTGCTCCAACCCTGTGTATAAGGTAGGTGGCTCCTTCAGGGAGGTGGAAGCAGACCTTTCTTCATTTCACCACAGTCTGATTTCATGTACGCAATTAATTAAAAAACTCGAAAGTCTGGCTGTAATAACGGAAGCTCAGTGTGTTAAAGCCTTAAACTACCTGCGCCAACACGAGAAAGAGTGGCCTACAGATATTGAAGTAGCAAGTGGTGCAAGATTGTATCTTGATTCACTGTCAATTACCTATTTGATGACAGTTGAAATGCTCGACAAGCTCAGTGATGCCGGATTCGACTTGTATGTATTTAAGGGGGAGCGTGATAGGTATAGATCGTTGGTAAACTACGATTCAATCATCGAACAGGCAGATTCGAAAATAGAAAATATAAGGAAAATATTATCTAATGGGCTCATGTCTGGGAAAGTACTCCTTGCTGAAATGCCGCTAAATCGAGAGCAAGTAGCTTCGTCTAAGAATAATTATGCTAGGCCAACAGAGGAACTTTTTGAGGCACTTAAAATATGCGATACAGCCTTGATCGATGATCGATTTATGAACAAGTATCAAAATATTACATTTGATGGAAGAACCGCACCTATTTATACATCATTAGATTTTATTGAGACTCTACACCATAAAGGGATTATTTCTCAAGAACAGAAGCTTGATGCCAGAACATCACTTCGGGAATTTGGGTTTGAGTTTGTAGGCATTTCTGCTGAAGAGCTTGAATATCATCTAAATCACTCGGTCATTTCAAATGGCGAGTTTAAACCAACTAAACAGCTAAGACTGATAAGAGAAAATCTGCTTTTGATCAGGATTAGTGGTCTGGTTCAGCTCCCGCGAGATGCGCAGTGGCTACACGAAACAATGAAAATGATTGCAGAAACCATAATGGCTCAGTGGTCGGCTGATATCCCACTTGAACTGAGCCGTGCGAGATCCTGCTGGCTTTATGAGCTGATGGGCTATCGGGAGTGGGCTCAGGCCCACCAAATAAGGGGCGATGGAGGGATGGCCTATATGGGTGAGGTTTTAAAGGTGAATTCCATGTTGATCGCACCGGAGTCTTTATCTAATGAGCAAAAGGAAGGCTACAAAGCATGGTTAGATGAGTTTGTTCTGGGGCCGCTGAGGGATATCGACCCCTGGAGTTTTAAAAAAGTGATTGACTCTATGAAGCAACAGGTTAAAAGCATTTCTAAGCAATCAATGTTGGAGGAAGAGCTGAATGGCTAACTATGATTCGATGCGAGCTTATATGGCCTCCCATATTATCAATTTATTCCCCAGCTTGGTCAGGACGGAATTATTATCTGATTCTACGTTGTCGGAAGAGATCGGTCTTGCGACTGATGCCACCGTTAGTTTTGGTTATAAAGATATAGCCTTTTCCAGAAGCGCTCTCTTTAAGGCTATCCGCAGTGCTTTTAAAAATACCGAGGAAGAATTTTATTTGGAGGATGTTAATGGCAACTCTTGGTCTCTACGCCATCATCCAGGTGAACGTCCTGCATTTTCTTTAAGCAGGGGAGGCGAGCGATTACTTAATCACAGTTTTTGGCCGCTTTGTAATGATGCGGACAAGAGGTTTAGCCTATTTGAAACAGAAGCGAAAGATAGGTCGCTTTCGAAAGATGAGTTGGAACGTTGGGGGGCTGTGCTTTCGGTGCCAACGATCAGTGATGATGACGTATCAGATTTATTACTTGATTTGGAGCGGTCACCAAGTCACATTGAGGCCTTATTGAGGCAGGAGTTTCAAGGGTCGCTAAATAAAATTTCTACCCTAGTTCCCGATAATATTCGCTATTACGAAAGGCTTGTGGGGAAATATTGCGGGAGTAAAAATATTTATGAGTACTGTAAGGTCGAGCTAAAACAGTATTTTGACAACCGAATAGAAAATAAAGTGGGCGTTAATGATCTCTTGATCTGCTTCCATAAGTCTATATCAGTAATTGTTTCCAATGGTCTTGTTGATGAGGCTCAGTATCATGCAATAGCAAACCAAGCAATCGAAACCTGTCATCCGATACTTTTAATATCATGCCTTGAAGTAGGCATACTGAAATTCAAGGATTCATCAGCCGAAATTATTAAAAAGCTGTTTGAAAGCATATCTTCTGAAAAAACGTTAGATAATCTTCGGATATTTTGCTCAATGGCAGTTTTTGTTGATGGAGAACTGGCGCGATTGCAGATATTCAAGGGGAAACCACCATTCTACAGGCGCCTTGCTGCATTTTCCCAGTCAGCGTTAATTGTCAAGGTGGGGCTGGACGAGGGCGTTGCTTTTGACAAAGTAGAGCAGTGGGCTACTCAACAAAGGGGGCTTTACTTTTTCTGTCAAAGTGTTATCGATCTGATAGAAGAGCCAAGATGGCTGCCAATGTACTTAACCGCAGGACAGTTCATTAATGAGTTGTATGGACGGGTAAATAACGTATGCCAAGAGGCCAATCAGTGTGACGTTGTTGAGTACCTAAAAAAGGAGCTTATACCTGGTTTGCGATTAAATATGCACTCATTCTTACCTGGGCCATTGGAGGGTAACTCTACGCCAGCAGTTGTACCGGATGAAATCTCGAATTTGCTTGCTAAGCATATTAACAGCGAGGCTTCATTCGAGTCCTTCAGGGTTTTGATGAATTCAACACCCTTCTGGAAAATTGATGATGAATATTTGGAGCGTGTAGTTTTACTTCTCGAAAGCGCACAGCACAAATTAGCAGCAGTTAATGACAAGGATTCTGTCTACCAGGTGTTAAACGGGCTGGCTCAGGTTGCCTGTATGACCAGAAGTAAAAAACTTGCTGCATCGGTGACGATCTTAAGTCGGCTGTATAGGGACTATATTGATGTGAATTCTGAGCCCGAAAACTATCTGGCAATAGGTCTCGTGGCAGGAGCGGCCTTTGAGGATAAAGAGGGCTGGGCGGAATATATAGGGCAATGGTGTACGGAGTTGGCATATCTTCCAATCGGCGAGGACACTATTGAGAGAATAGAAGTGATGCTTGAAAGGCTTTGTATCCTGGAGCCCTATTTATACTACACCTGCTCAAAAGCCCTCGATATCTTGAGGATGCTGAGTAGAAAATAATAATTGGTTTCAGCAGATTAATTTTGAATGTGGCTTTGAGAGTGAGCTGCGGATAGCCGAGTTACGCACGACATGCGTAATTACGCATAAGGCAGGTAATTGCGCGTAATTTGGGGTAACTCTATTCCAAACCTTAGTATGAGACGGGAGCTGTGCCGGTAATATTTCAAAGTATGCAAAAGTATTCATTTGAAAACTACTAAATTGTATGGCAGCTAATTCGCTGCCATGTTGCTCACAAATAATAAGGTTTGACATAGAGTTGATGGCAAGAGCGGAACATGGATTTTATTTCGCCTAGATCTTGCTAAATGTTGTCCAATGTTTGGTGGAAACAACCTGCCTTCCAATACCCTCCTTTTTGATTTTGGGCGTTGGAAGCCGCCTGAGTTGGTCAGGTGCTGTCGCTAAAAGTGTCAAGATTTTATCTTTACGCTTGGCGACTAATATTCCCACAGTACCTGCCCAGAAAGTTGACAATATTTGTCTTAGCTTAACGGTTTTGTTTATACTTATGGTAAAAAACAATATTTTCAATAGATTGAATGATTTGTTTTCTATTTTATGCGAACTGCCTTTCCTTGGGTTTGGTTACGGTATCGCAAAATCAGCCATTTACGCTCTGTGATCGTCGGGAGACATTATGCCGACAATACTTAGAGTAGGTGGTTTTCGCTTTTACTTTTACAGTCATGAACCTAACGAACCGGCGCATGTCCATATTGATAAGGGCAATGCAACCGCTAAAATATGGTTACATGATGTCAGTATTGCGCGTAGTGTGGGATTTGCATCACATGAACTACGTATACTGCAGCGTCTGGTGACTGAACATCGGACACTTTTACAGGAGGCCTGGGATGCTTACTTTACGCAATGAAAATGATCTGCGTGTAATGAATGTCCGCATCGATGATGACCGTTTGTCGGTTGATTTGATGGATGGCCGTACTATTTCGGCACCGTTAGCCTGGTATCCCCGGCTTGCGGCTGGTACGCCAGCGCAACGGGATAACTGGGAGCTCTGCGGGGCTGGAATGGGTATACACTGGCCAGATCTGGATGAGGACTTAAGTACGGAAGGGTTATTGATGGGGGCAAAAGGCATTAGCCGTACCCCTTCATTATCCTGACGTTGTTCCTCAACATCTGACACTAAACGCTGACCTTCGGGTTGGCGTTTTTTTTTGATTAGCAATAAAGAGTTGTTAATTGAGCGTCCCGGACGGTAACCGCACAGTGACACCTGTCAATTGTCACTGAACAGGAAACCTTCCGGATGAAAAAAACAATTCTCGTCTCTTCCCTGGCAGCACTCATGCTGACCGGGTGCATTACTCAGCAACCTTTGCAGCAGCGTGATATTTCCCCTGTTACGCCGTCTGTCACCGTCAATCGCAATGTCCAACCGATCAGCCCGGATGCCTACGGGCCGGCGCCGGAGGTGGTGCGCTACGACCGTTATTTACTGGTCAGCACTGACCCCGCGGCTGTTCAGCGTGATCCGCTCTCGCAAATCATCGATATCCGTATTCCAGCGTCAGTAAAACCGACGGTGGCGGATGCGTTGCGTTATGCGCTGCGCCAGTCGGGTTATTCCCTGTGCGCGACCGGACCGGCAAACGGCGTGTTGTACCGCCAGGCGTTGCCGGCGGTGCAGTACCAACTGGGGCCGATGCGTTTGCGTACCGCGCTGCAGGTACTGGCAGGCCCCGCGTGGCAGCTCGAGGTCGACGACGTGCAGCGTGTTGTCTGCCACAGCCTGCGTGATGGCTATCAGTTGCCAGCCACACAGCTTCCGTCAGTGACGGTGGCACCATCAGCACGTCCTGCGGCGACGTTCATTGCGCCTCAAGCCGTTAACGCGGTACCGGCAACCGGCGGGTGGTTGAAAAAATGACAGAACATAATGAAGAAATGCTACCGATGACACCGGCCAAAAAAGGGTTGCTGCAAAGCCAAACCTTTTGGGGGGCAACGGCCTGTGTCGTTGTCGTCCTGGTTGCAGGTCTCGGCGGTACAGGGGCTATCAAGCATATCGACCAGCGTATTGCCCAGCTTGAGCAGGCACAGAAAGCACTGGCGCCGCAGGATGGCATGAACGCTATGGCCGATATGGTGCAGACGCAGGCAAAACAGCTTCAAAGCCTGGCTGAACGCCAGGATTCGCTGACGCGACAGATGGGTGAGCTGACGCCAACCAATGGGTTACCAGAAAAACTGGAGCAGCAGCTGCAGGCTCAACAGGTTGAGCTGAATGCGCTGAAAGACAGCATTGAGTCCGTGAAAAAGTCAGCGACTGAAAAGCCGGCACCGACTGTGTCGCCATCAACGTCCGTACCTGCGGCCCCTTCAGCCACCGCCAAAATCACCCCAAAGCATAAACCTACACCGATGACCGCTTCCCCGTGTAATGCGGTACCCCGTGTGGCGCGCAAAGCGCCATTCGTGTTGACCGGGGTGGAACAGCGTGGGACATCGGCCTTTGCGGCTGTGGCACCGCAAGGATTCAGTGATTTGTCGCAGGTGCGGTTAATCGGCGAGGGTGAGTCGGTCGCCGGCTGGACCCTGGTCAGTGCCGGCTACGGGCAGGCGACGTTTCGTGTGAACGGTCGCCTGCAGACCGTCAGCGCCCAATAAGGAGAGCGTGATGAAACTGAAATACAGCGTGATAGCCCTGGTGCTACTGAGTCCGTTATCACAGGCGGCGCAGCAGACGACCATCGAGAGCAGCCAGTCTACCCTGAGCCAGCTTCAGCAGAGCCAGGCCAACAAAACGGCTGAGCAGGGCAAGCAGTGGGGCCTCAGTGGGGAAGAGTACCAGCGTTACCAGCAGTTGATGGAAGGCCCCCGCGGGACCCAATCCCCCGGACTTGATCCATTAACCGCCCTTGGTATTGAGGCTCAGAGCGATGCCGAACGCAAAAAGTACGCCGAGCAGTGGGTAAAACAAGAGTTTGTCCGCACAGAGAAAGAACTCAAGTTCCAGCGTGAGGTGGATGCGGCCTGGCAGCGCCTCGGCGTATTGCCGGTCAACATGGGCAATGCGGCCGGTATTGCCCACGATACCGGTGGGCGGCTGGCGCTGTTCGTGAAAGCGAAGGACTGCGGTCAGTGTGATGCGCGACTGGCGGCTGTGCTGGCAGATAACCGGCCGGTCGACATTTACCTGGTCGACAGCAAGGGCAATGACAGCTTGCTGCGTGACTGGGCTCGGGCGCATCACATTCCCATCGACAAGGTACGCGCACGTCAAATTACGTTGAATCACGACGGTGGCCGCTGGATGAAGTTCGGCAACGGTCTGATGCCTGTGGTGCTGCAGCAAGGGGAAAACGGATGGACACTCGCCGCGTTCTGACTCGGGGGCTATTGCCCCTCTTTGCCCTCCTCAGCGTTCTGGCAGGGGGCGCTGTTCATGCTGCCACTCAACAGGTCCCTTCCGGCTATCGGGAGGTGGCGCTGCGTCACGGGGTTCCTCCGGAGTCCCTGTATTCGGTGGCGCTGGCCGAGACATCGATGGCGCCGAAAAGCATTGTCTCGGTGACCCGCGGGGCCGGTCCGGCCCCGGATGTTGAGCGTCCCTGGCCCTGGACCATCAATGTTGCCGGCAAAGGGTATCGCTACGCCAGCCGCCTGCAGGCCTGGGAAGCCCTGCAGCGCTTTTTGAAAACACATCCTCGCAAACGCATCGATGTCGGGATTGCCCAGGTCAATCTGGGCTGGAACGGCCATCACTTCACGTCGACCTGGGAGGCGTTTGATCCGTACACCAATCTCAACGCGGCGGCGGCCATCCTGCGGGAATGCTATGACCGCAACCCCGGTAGCTGGCTGGTTGCTGCCGGGTGTTACCACCACCCGGCCGGCGGTGCGCCCGCTGCCCGTTATAAATCCATCGTGAGCGGCAAGCTGGCACGCCTCAACGGCAGGGCGTCCGCCCCGGTCCGGGTGACCAGTACAACCCCAGTACCCACGGCGTTACCGGCACAAACGGTGGCGCTGACCTGGATTGAGCCACGGAGCCAATAATCATGAAAAAAGTGAATTTTCTGCTGTTCGGCCTGAGTCTGGTGACCACCACGGCGCTGGCCAACCTGAACGTGATCGCCGATGTCGGTGGCGAAGATGCTTCGCCGTATTTTGAAGGTATCAACCGTCAGGAAGGCGTGCAATCGTCTCCGATCGTGCCGCCGGCTCCGGCATCGCCCGCTGAGGCCGAGGCGGCCGCGTTGCCTGTGGCAACGCCAGAACTTACGCCCGGCGATGTGGCTGACCGACCGCTGCAGTTACCGGGGATTGGCGCGCTGTTCATTGTGGGGGATGACGATGCCAGCCGCATCTGGCTGCAGGCGCACGCTGAACAACTCAAGTCCCTGCACGCCGCGGGACTCGTCGTTAACGTCAGCAACCTGCCTGCGCTGCAGGCGCTGCGTGAGCTGGCGCCGGGTGTACCGATGGCACCCGCATCCGGCAGTGAACTGGCGCGCCGGCTGCAGCTGTCGAATTACCCGGTACTCATCACTGATACCGGTTTGTCACAACAGGTCACGCCATGATGTTGATGTCTCCGCAGCATGTCGGTATCGCGCTGATGGCGAATCCGGTGCTGGCTGTCCTGTTGATAGGGCTGTTTATTGCGGTGATGGCCGGGTTGAATCTGCATGGCCGCGAGTCGGCCTCCGTACGCCGCCACCGGCGTTACCGTGCAACTGCCGACCGTGTTCTGCAGCGGCTGCCGCAACTGGGTGGCGATGCTCAGCGTCTGGTGTACCTTCGCAAAATCAATCCCTATGTCTTTGAAGAGTTGCTGCTCCTGGCGTTCGAGCAGCAGGGGTATGCGGTTATCCGCAATGCTTCCTACAGCGGTGACGGTGGTCTGGATGGTCAGGTCATCATCGGTGACCAAAAATATCTTATCCAGGCCAAACGTTACGGCAGGACTATCACGCCGTCCCATATCAAGAGTTTCGGCGCGTTGCTGCGGTATCACCACTGTCAGGGTTTTTTCATCCATACCGGCCGTACCGGCCAACTGAGCCGGGCTTTGCTGCAGAATCATCCCCACGTGCACCTGGTCAGCGGTCAGAAGCTGCTGGCATTGCTTGCCGGCAATGCAGAGTGGTTGTCATTTCTGACTGGGAGCACGGTAACCAAACGGAGTACCTCACATGTTTCATCGGCCTAATTATGTTGTCGTCGCTACCCGCTTTTTGTCAGCGATACTCAGAGTCTTGTTGGTCTGGCCCGGTGTGGTTCTGGCGATTTTTGGCTTCATGTTTTTTATGTCAACACTCGGTGATGACGGCGGGCAGCGGGCGGCATCACGGATGGCCGCCACCGCTCAGAGTTACCGTACAGCGCCCGCGGGCATGGTGATAATTCAGCCATGCCCGCATCCGGACGCCCCTGAGTCAAAACTATTCTTGGCACCGTCGGTGGCGCCGGTTAAAAAGCAGGGCTGTCGACCTTATCCAAAGACGTTTACTGACGTTGCAGTGAAGGAGCGACGGATTATTCTCGGCATTGGGAGCACCTTGCTCGCATTTGGTGTGTTGGTCGAGCTGTGTTCATTGTTGATCAGACGCCGTCAGAATAATCGGAGTGCTGTTCACTATGGAAGTATCAATGCGCGAGGGGAGCGAAGCATGCTCTTCCAATATGACAAGCCTGCGAATGATAAGGAAGGTCGCCATGAGTAACCGGCATGTGATGGAAGCCTTGTTGCGCCCGGCCGTGGAGCTCAACACGGCGATTGTGGCCGGAGGCGCGGCTGTGGTTTGTGCGGTAGCACCCTGGTCGGTGGCGCTGGCGCCTGAAGTGAGCTATGTCACTGCCGGCAGCTTTGCAGTGTTGTCAGCCATTCGCGCCCGACAGGGGATGCAGGTGATCCGCTATCGCCGTAACTTACGCCGGTTGCCGCGCTATGTGATGACCAGCGCCCAAATCCCGGTCAGCCGGCAACGGCTGTTCCTGGGCAAGGGGTTCCGTTGGCAGCAAAAACATACCCAGCGTCTGATGGATACGCGCCGGCCGGAAGTAGAGAAGTATGTCCAGCCCTCCAAGGCTTATCAAATGGCACGCCGTCTCGAGCTGCAGACTGAATACAGCTTGCCCTGGTTGTCGCAGTTGCTGCGTAAGGACTCCCCACTCAATCCGGTACGGCCTCTGCCGCCTGTAGGCGGTAATCCCGCCATTCACGGTATTGAACCCGATGAGCTCGATGTTTCGATGGATTTGCGTGAACGCGTGGGCCACAGCCTGGTTCTGGGCACCACCCGTGTGGGCAAAACGCGTCTCGCCGAGTTGCTGATCACCCAGGATATTCGCCGCGGTGACATCACCATCGTGTTTGATCCGAAAGGCGATGCGGACTTGCTACGGCGTGTCTGGGCTGAAGCCCACCGTGCCGGCCGCGGGGATGAGCTGTTCATCTTCCATCTGGGTTGGCCAGATATCTCGGCACGCTATAACGCCGTCGGGCGTTTTGAGCGTGTGTCGGAAGTGGCCGGCCGTATCTCCGGGCAGTTGAGTGGGGAGGGCAACAGTGCGGCGTTCCGTGAGTTTGCCTGGCGATTCGTCAACATTGTCGCGCGTGCCCTGGTCGCGTTGGGGCAGCGACCGGACTACACCCTGATCACTCGTTATGTGAACAACATCAGTGAACTGTATGAGACCTACGCGAAAAAGGTCATTGAAACGCGTATGCCGGCACTGCAGCAACAGATAGATAACAACCTGAAGGTGCTGACGGAGGAGGACGTGCCGCGCAACATGCAGGGACAACCGAACGCGGTCAAAATCTTCGCGGTTGAAATGGCTCTCAGCTCGGAAGCCGGTAAGCAGTTGTATGACCCTATTCTGGATGGCTTGCGCTCGGCCGTGCGCTATGACCGCACCTATTTCGATAAAATCGTCGCCTCCCTGCTGCCTCTGCTGGAAAAACTCACCACCGGCAAAACGGCAGAGCTGCTGGCACCGAACTACATGGACATGAATGACCCCCGGCCGATATTTGACTGGGAGCAGGTCATCCGCAAGCGCGGCATTGTTTACGTCGGGCTTGATGCGTTGTCGGACGGCGTGGTTGCCTCTGCCGTCGGCAACAGCATGTTTGCTGATCTGGTGTCCGTAGCTGGTCATATCTATAAACACGGCATGCATGGTGGCTTACCGACCCGTGCCGACGGCAAGCTGCCGATCAACCTCCATTGTGACGAGTTCAATGAGCTGATGGGGGACGAATTTATCCCTCTTATCAACAAAGGGGGTGGCGCCGGTATGCAGGTGACGGCCTACACGCAAACTGAATCAGACATTGAGGCGCGCATCGGCAGTACCGCCAAGGCGGCCCAGGTCACGGGCAACTTCAATACGCTGATCATGTTGCGCGTGCGCGAGAACCGGACTGCACAGTTGCTGACGACACAGCTCCCGGAGGTCGATGTTTACACCAAAACCCTGGTATCCGGGCACGCTGATACTGCCGACGTTGAGAAAGGGCAGGACTTCACGTCCAGCACGCAGGACCGCGTTGGTACGGTGAAAACACCGCTGCTGATGCCGGCGGATGTGATTAACCTGCCGAAAGGGCAGGCGTTCGCGCTGTTGGAAGGCGGGCAGTTGTGGAAAATTCGTATGCCGCTGCCAAGTGGCGACGGCGATGATGCGTTGATGCCACCCAACCTGCAGAAGATTGCCGAGGAGATGCAGCGTAACTACCGCACCAGTGAATCCTGGTGGTCGGCAAGTCAGGTCATGCCTGATGCGGTTATGAAAGGGGGGCTGAATGTCACAAGCGGTGAATAATCAGCCTCAGCAGCCGGTGCAACCCCGCAAACATGGACTCCTATACAACGTGCTGTGGGGCTGGCCATGGATGCTGATCGGGATGTTCTTTGCCTCGTTGTTTGTGAGCCTGGTGATTGAATATGTCGGGATGGCCTTCTTCTGGCCAGAGCTTGGCGCGTCGCACAGTGAAGCGGTGATGAACACCGAACTGGGATACCTGTCCTCTGAATTTACGCGCAGCCTGCTGCTGTCTGAACCTTCGGTGACCGTCACCCGCTGGATTATGGTGGCGTATCAATGGACCTTTGTGGATAGCGGCTTTTGGGATTGGATCCAACGTGCGTATGACTCGCAGGTACACAGCCAGAATGCCGTGGCCAGGGAACTGAACAGTTGGAGTGGTTGGTTGGCCGGCACGCTCAAAGAGTACCTCGTGGCGACAGTGTATGTCACCGTCATCACCATGGTGCGGACGACTATTTTGGTGCTGTCTATCCCACTGTTTATCCTGGTGGTTTTGGTCGCATTGACTGAAGGCCTGGGGCGGCGTGATGTGCGGCGTTATGGCGCCGGCTATGAATCGAGCTTTGTCTACCACCATGCTAAGCGGATGGTGAAGCCGGCCGTGTATATCCCCTGCATGCTGTACCTGTCCTGGCCAACCGCGGTATATCCCAATCTGTTGTTGCTGCCGGCTGCTATCCTGCTCGGAATTGCGGTGACGGTAACCACAGCGTCGTTTAAGAAGTATTTGTAGTTCTGAAATCCAGGCTGGACGGCGGCGTACAAAACTGGTTTTTGTGCGCTGCCGTCAGCAGGCAAGCCATGGAGTGAGTAGTTTTGGCGCGCCAGTCTATGATATAAAATTTAACGGATAGAGTGGGAGTTTTGGATTAATTTACCAGCACGATGTTGCTTAGACATTCTGTTTAAGCTGACGACAACGAAAAACAACCCTGCCAACATGATGTACGTGGTGGTTCCAATTTGCATTTTCACTGATAAAGACCTAAAGGTATTACCTACAATGGTATCTTGGAAAGGTTGGTAGAATATAGGGCAGAACAACATAATTGAACCGATGAAATAAAATATAGAGTTTATTAGAGAAACTAATCTTCTATAGAGATGGCTGCTGTACCGTTTTCTTTTCCAACTAAATCCACTACGTACAACGTCTATCTTCAGATAGTCTGAGCAGGTGTGATACTCTTCAATCCCTTCTACGGGGTTAAGCATGTTCAGTAAAGTGTATCTTTCATCACGACTCAATCCTTTTTTCCTTATTATTGCTGCATAACCATACTCCCCGGAAATTTCTTTTAATCTTTCATCGTTTAGTTGGTTCGCAAGTTCATGGGTGAATTTGCTTAATTTTGAGTATCTTTCAAATATACTATCAGCTTGTATGATCCATTTTGCTTTGTGTCCAATGCCAGCCAGAACTAATGTCAAGACAGGAAATATTACCCTTGTAATTATATCAACTGTATTCATATTTTAATTGGCTACCTTTGGGTTAGTTACATGCGATGGAGTTTTATCTGTGAAATATTAGATTTCCAGATTGCCAAACCCCCGTGCTTGTATCAACCACTGTGTAAAAATTATCAAAATCCCATAAAGAGTTATCCACTGACCTCCCGCACCATCTATCGCACCCTGACAGCACCCTAAATCATCAAGGAGTGCTTGTGTATGCCTATCCCCGTTGTTCGTGGTCTCGGTGCCGGCTGTTTGCTGGGACTGACTCTGCTGACCGCACTGCCTGCCCAGGCGGCTGAAAAAGATGAGCTGGCGTCTGCCCAGCGCATGTTGATTCAGGTGCAGGCAGCGCTTGAACGTGCGCGCGTTGCTGCCGTTCAGGCCGACCCGTCCGAGCGTGGTCGTTTCTTTTTCGACTATGCCCGCGCCACTGCCGACCTCAAGACCATCAATGCCGGTATTGATCGTTACCTCGAGCCCTCACGTGCGCAACCCCGTGATGGTAGCGCCGTGGCCGGCAATTACCGTCGGGAGCGTCCCTGATGGCCATGACCGCTGCACAGGAACAGGCCTTCAATGCGGCCAGCGGTGGGGTTGAAGCCAACATCCTGTCGTTGATCTGCATCGGCGGGTTGCTGGCGGTGATGTTTGTTTGGGCCGCCTGGGCGCTGACCGATATCTGGAAAGGGTGGAGCAACGAAAAGATCCGCAATGCGGCAATGGTGCAGTTTGCCGTCAGGCTCGTGCTGCTGCTGGTCGTTGTTACCTGGATGTTTGCCAACTGACCTGGTGAAACGCTGGACTGTTTTACATGTTGTTAATTTCACACTGCAAAAAGGAATGTTTTATGAATGCTGTCGTTCGTTTTTTCCGTCATGTTTCTGCGCGTGTCGCGGTAGCGACTTCGTTGGTGTATGCCGCCAGTCAACCGGTGCAGGCGGCGTTGCCGTCAGTTGAACCCCCATCCTCCGGCGGCGGCGGTGGCTTGATGGATACGCTGAAAGGCTATCTGCAGGACGGGATTGTGCTGGTCGGCCTGGTGTTGGCCGCAGTGGCCTTTATCGTGGTGGCCAATGCCGCGGTCTCGACGTTCCATGAGGTACGGGAAGGGAAGGCCGTGTGGGCCAAGTTCGGTGCCATTGTTGTGGTCGGCATTGTGCTGGTCGTTGCCGTGATTTGGCTGGTTGGTAAGTCCGCTGAAATCCTGTTCTAAGGTCGTCCGCTATGCAGACTATCCGATTTTTACCCGACCGCCTCAACGCCGAACCTGTTGTCTTCCGGGGGTTTACCACCCCGGAGATGGGGCTGGCGGTGCTGGTCGGTGTGGGGCTGGGTCTGCTCGTGTCGCTGCCGTTTATCCCCCTTGCCGGTTGGGTGGTTATCCCTACCGGCATGCTGCTCACCCCGCTGGCGGTTATTTGGTTTGGTGGCAGCCGGTTGACGCGCCTCAAGCGCGGTAAGCCGGAGAATTATATCTGGCAGCGCCTTGAGGCGCGTAAACGTCGCATGGGGTGGGGTGATCCCACCCTGATTATCGACAAACAGGGCTGGTCGTTGCGTCGCAGCCGCGTTGTTAAGAGGTCCACATGAGCCGTTTCAGACATGCGGTTAAAAACCGTGACCAGCACATTCTCACGTTGCGTGTTGCCTGCGGTGTGCTGGTTGTTTTCCTCCTGGTGGCCAGCATCGGCTGGATGCGGGCGCCGGATAACCTGACTATCCATAATCCCCCCGATCTGCGCAGCGGTTCAACCCGCGCCTGGTGGGAGGTGCCTCCCTCCACGGTTTACAGTTTTGGTTTCTACATTTTCCAGCAGCTCAATGCCTGGCCAAAGAACGGTGAGGCGGATTACCCGGCCAAAATTGCCGCACTGTCCCCTTATTTGACGGATTCCTGTGCACGCTTCCTGAAGGCGGATGCCAAAAAGCGCAGCGAAAGCGGTGAGCTCGCCGGCAGGACGCGCGTGGTGTTCGAAATTCCTGAGCATGGTTACAACGGTCGTTATAACCAGAGTCCGGTGACGGTAAAAGGCCGTGATAATTGGGTAGTGCGCCTTGACCTGGTGGCGGACGAGTCCTTTGCCGGCGAACCGGTGAAGCGCGCACTGACACGCTACCCCCTGAAAGTGGTGCGCGCAGAAGGGGACCCGGAGCGCAATGAGTTTGGTCTGGCCCTGGATTGTTACGACAGCATGCCACAGCGTCTGGCTGCGGCGCCGGCGGAACCCGCACCTGAGAAGAAAGGAGTATTCCAATGATGAAAGTACGCGTACTGGCGCTTTCCCTGAGTGTGCTTCCCCTGACGGCAATGTTCACCGCGCCGGTTACCCAGGCGGAAGAGCTGATGAAATGGGAGCGCATCCCGTTGCAAATCCCGCTGGCTGTCGGCAAGGAGCGGGTGCTGTTTGCCGATAAAAATGTCCGTGTCGGCTTCCCGCCGGCGCTGAACGGCAAGCTGCGGGTGCAAAGCAGTGGCGGTGCGGTTTATCTGAAAGCCGATGCGGCATTCCCATCAACGCGGCTGCAGCTGCAGGACGTGGAGAACGGGGAGGTCATCCTCCTTGATGTGACGGCATCGGACAAAGGCTCCGCCGAACCGGTGCGCATTGCCTACAGCGGTGATGTGACATCGGTCAGCAGCAGTAACGACACGCCTGCGGCTTCAGGGGGAACTAACGCGACACCCGGGGCGGATGACGGCACCCAGGCGAAGCGTAAAAAAATCAGATACAACGCGCCGCAGCCGGTCGTCCTGACGCGTTTTGCTGCCCAAAGCCTGTATGGCCCGGTACGCACGGTTGAAGCGGTGCCGGGCATTCATCCGGTTAACCCACACCTGCCGAAACGCATCACCACATTGTACCCGTCAGAGCCGGTGGCCATCACGCCGCTGGGCAGTTGGGGTATTGGCAGCCGCAACGTGGTGGCGCTGAAGGTGCAGAACACCGCCAGCCGTAAAATCACGTTGGATCCGCGGGTGCTGCAGGGGCAATTCGTGACGGCGACCTTCCAGCACCGTTACCTGGGGCCTGTTGGCACGCCGGAGGACACCACCACGCTGTACCTGGTCACCGCCGGTCGCCCGGACGGGGCGTTTGTTGCGGAACCGTCAGTGGTGCGCAAAGCGGTGAAAGCGGCGAAGAAGGGGGCAAACCATGGCTGATGTTAAATCCAACATGTTGCCGAAGGTGATTGTGTTCGGCGTGCTGGCCGCGTCCATTGTCGTCGGGCTCAAAGCCTGCAAAGACGATAAAGCGCCGGAGAAGCCCCAGCAAGCGCATAACATCCTGGCCAACATGTCGCCGGAGGAGTTGCGCGCCCTGGGCGTTGAAGGGGATACCCCGGAAGACACACTGCGTACCCTGGTGGGCACCCTGCGCACCACCCGAACCCAGCAGGCCGAGCTGCAGAGCAACATTGACAAAGTACTGAAAGAAAACGAAGCGCTTCGCAAGCGCAATACCAATGTGTCCGGCCAGGTCAATGAGGCCGTGGCCGGTTTCCAGAAACAGGCGCAGCAGCGTCAGCAGCAGCTCCAGCAGGAGCAGCAGACGCTGATGGGGAAAATCCAGACACTGACCGAGCAACTGGCCGGGAACAAAGACAAGGCGAAAAGCGACAGCGATATCCCGCTCGGTCTGGGACTGGATGGCATGGGCGCCGGCGAGGGCAGTGCGGCACCTGGCCAGGACGGGTTGATGTGGGTCGGACCGAAGGACATGAAAGAGCCCGACCCGCGCAATCCGAACAGCATCAAAGACGGCCCGCAGTTCCCGACGTCGTTCCTGTCTGACAATGCCATCACGCGCCAGAAAGCCGCCTATGAGCAACAGGTAAAAGGTCGCACCAATGAAAAAGGAACGGAGGAGAACGCTGAGCCGGTGTTTACCCTGCCCGAGAACTCGACTTTGGTGGGCAGTCGTTCCATGACGGCGCTGCTGGGCCGGGTGCCGATCAACGGCACAGTGACCGACCCCTATCCCTTCAAACTGATGATTGGCAAAGACAACCTGACCGCCAACGGTATCGAACTGCCGGACGTGGCGGGGGCGATTGTCTCTGGGACCGCCAGCGGCGACTGGACGCTGTCCTGCGTACGTGGCCAGGTCAACAGCATTACCTTTGTGTTTGCGGACGGTACGGTACGCACCTTGCCGCATCCTGACACCAATATGAAGGCCAACAGCAATAACAATAGCGGCAACAGTGGGAAAGACGTCAGCACGACCGCCGGTATTGGCTGGATCTCTGATGACAACGGCATTCCGTGCATCGGCGGGGAGCGTAAATCCAATGCCTCCACCTACCTGCCAACCATTGCCGCGTTGTCGGCCGCCAGTGCGGCCGGTGAGGGGGTCAGCCAGGGACAATACACCACGCAAAACAATGTGAATGGCATCACCTCGACTATGACCGGTAATGCCGGCCAGGCCGTGCTGGGCAAGGCGCTGTCGGGCGGGATGAAAGAGACCGCCGATTGGGTGCGTGAGCGCTACGGCATGATGTTCGACGCCGTGTACGTTCCCCCGGGCCAGAAACTGGCCGTGCACATTACCCGCCAGTTGGCGATCGACTTTGAGGCCAAAGGGCGCAAGGTGCGTTACGACTTTAGCCTGCCCGGCGAAAACGGCAGCACCGGCGGACTGGATTAACACGTCATTCAGAGGAGGAGATGCATGCTGTGGCGTCAATGCGAAAGGATGAGTCGCCCACAGAGTTGGGCGCTGATCTTACTGTCCTGCAGCGCGTTTTGGTTGGGTGTGCTGCTCCTGCTGTGTTGGCTTATAAGAGAATGATAATCATGAGAAAAAATCTGTTTAACCGAGTCCTGGCGATCGCTGTCATCGTCAGCGTCATGGCGTTGGCCGGCTGTTCGACGTCGAAAGAGGAAATGCTGCCGCCAGGCGACAGCTCGATGCTGGAATTGTGGCAGGGTGAAGACGGTGGCGGTTCAGCGCGTAATGCGGTGGCGGCTCGCGACAGTCTGCGCCGGCCGCTCACCGACAACGAACGCCAGGCAACAGCGACGGACGATCGCAGCTACAGCCGCACGCAGGAAAGCGAAATCAGCCAGCAGTTCCCACGGCTGCCGAACCCCGACTTGGTGATGTACGTGTTCCCGCACCTGGCGGACGGTAACGCACCGGTGCCGGGGTACAGCACCGTGTTCCCGTTTTACAGCCAGGTGCAGTATGCGATGCCGGGTGAACGGACGGAGGCCTACTGATGCGATTTTCCCTGTTTGATAAAAAGCGCCTGACGCGCAAGAAGCCGGCAGTGGGTGTCCAGGACACCCTGACCACGACCGAGGATGGCGTGCCGCTGAGCGTCGACGGGTGTGAGCCGTTACGGCGCCCGGGCAGAATGACGGTAAAGGAAGAGCAGCAGGTGTATCACGCCAACCCGTCAATCATTGATTACCTGCCCTGGGCGGAATTTCTCGACCGTGAACAGTGTATTTTGCTCGATGATGGGGTGTCCGTTGGGGCTGTCTTTGATATTACACCGGTGGCCACCGAAGGACGCACGGACGATCGCCTGGAGCAGATGCGCGACACGGTGGAGGACGCCCTGCAGGACTCGTTTGACGAGCATGACGAAAACCCCTGGATCGTACAGTTCTTCTGCCAGGACGAGAACAACGTCGAGGCGTACATCGAGCGCCTGAGAAATTACGTCAAACCCCACGCCCAGGGCAGCGCGTTCAGCGAAGACTGGCTGAAAGAAACCGAACGTCATATGCGCGGTATCGCCCGTCCGGAAGGTCTGTTCAAGGACACACTGATCACCGACCAGCCGTGGCGCGGGCAGCAACGTCGCACTCGCATGGTGGTGTATCGCTGGATTGGCAAGGGCAATCATGATCCGATGCCGCCGATTGCCATGCTGAATCAGACCTGTGAGCGGGTGACCGGCGCGCTCGTCGGCGGCGGTGTGATCTGCGTGCGCCAGAACGGGGCACAGGTCCATGACTGGCTGCTGCGTCATTTTAATCCGAGTCCGGAGTGGGTGGATAAAGAGACTCTGTACCGAGACGCCGCCTATTTCGACAGCCGTGACACGCCGGACGGTGCCATGCCGGTGCAGAATGATTTTGCCGAGACCCTCCTGTTCACCCCGCCGGTGTCCGATCCGGACCAGGGGGTGTGGTGGTTCGATAATCAGGCGCATTGTGCCATTCCGGTCGAGAAGCTGCGCCGCCCACCGGAACCCGGCACCATCACCGGTGAAATGAAACGCGGCGAGAAGAAAATCAATGCGCTGATGGATTTGTTCCCGGAGGGGACGATGCTGTGCATGACCATCGTGGTACAGCCTCAGGACACGCTGGAGAATGATTTCAACAAGCTGTCGAAAAACGCCGTCGGCGAAAATACCGAGTCCGGGCGCGTGCGCCAGGACGTGACGCAGGTGAAAGAGTACCTGGGTAATCGCCACAAGCTCTACCGTGCCGGCATTACGTTTCTGTTGCGTGCCGGTGACCTGACGGCACTCAATCACAAACGTGTCGATCTGACCAACGTGTTGCTGGGCGCCGGCCTGCAGCCGGTCCGGCCGGAATTTGACGTGGCACCGCTCAATACTTACCTGCGGGCGCTGCCGATGTGCTTTAACCCGGAGACGGACAAAAAGCACTGGTATACCCGCCTGACCTGGGTACAGCACCTGGCGGGGCTGTTGCCGGTGACCGGCCGTGAGACCGGAACCGGCAACCCCGGCATGAGCTTCTTCAACCGCGGTGGGGATACGCTGACGGTTGACCCACTCAACAAGCATGACCGCAGTCAGAATGCACACATGTTGTATTTTGGGCCGACCGGCGCGGGAAAGTCTGCAACATTGTGTGCCACCTTATCGCAACTGATGGCGATACACCGGCCTCGTCTGTTCATTGCTGAGGCGGGTAACTCGTTTGGGTTGCTGGCTGATTACTTTGAAAGCCAGGGGCTGACGGTTAACAAAGTCAGTATCAAGCCTAGCAGTGGCGTCTCGCTGCCACCGTTCTCCTACGCGCACAAGCTGGTCGAAGATGCATTAACGACGCTGGCCCTGGATGAAAATGACCTGCCGGACATCGATGCCGATGATGACGATGATGACGACAAGCGGGATTACCTGGGTGAAATGGAGATCTCGGCGCGCATGATGATCACCGGTGGTGACGCTAAGGAAGAGCACGAGTTGAAGCGTGCTGACCGCGCGATGATCCGTGAAGCCCTGTTGATGGCAGCGCGTCAGACCTATGATGACGGGCGGCAGATGTTGCCGGCAGATCTGCAGAAGGCGCTGTACATCATTTCCAAGGATGAAGGGAGTGATATCCGTAATGAGCAGCGCCGGGCCAAGGCGGCAGAAATGGCCGAGTCGCTCGGGATGTTTACCCAGACCGGCAGTTTTGAGGCGGAGCTGTTTAACCGCGAGGGCAGCCTGTGGCCAGAAGCCGATGTGACCCTGATTGACCTGGGACATCTGGCGCGTGAGGGGTATGAGGCGCAGATGGCGCTGACGATGGTGAGCCTGACCAACACCATCAACAACATTGCCGAACGAGACCAGTACTCGGCGCGGGACATTGTGTTCGCGGTAGATGAGGCGCACATCGTGACGGTGAACCCGCTGCTGGCGCCGTACATGACCAAAATCGTCAAAATGTGGCGTAAGCTCGGCGCCTGGCTGTGGCTGGCGACACAGAACCTGAAAGACTTCCCGGACATTGCCGAGAAGATGCTGAACATGGCGGAGTGGTGGGTCTGTCTGACCATGCCGCCGGAGGAGGTCAACGACATTGCCCGCTTCAAGGCGCTGACCGAGGAGCAAAAAGCGGTGCTACTGTCAGCCAGTAAGCTGTCCGGTTGCTATACCGAAGGCGTAGTGCTGTCGAAAAAACTCGAGGCGCTGTTTCGTGCTGTACCGCCGAGCCTGTATTTGGCATTGGGGATGACCGAGAAAGAAGAGAAGGCCGAGCGCCGCGCGCTGATGCAGGAGTTTGGTTGCAGCGAACTTGAGGCGGCCCGCAAGGTGGCGCAAAAGCTTGACCGTCTGCGCGGTCTGGCGGTGAACGGGGAGGCTGCGGAAGCATGATGACCCTGAAATACCCGGAACCTGTTGTTCGACCGCATGGCCAGATTTGTCGTGAACCGGCGTTGTTTTCCCTTCCTCCACAGGGTATGGCCACCTTAAGCGAAACGGATGCGCTGGCGCTTGAGACGTTCTGTACGGCTATCCGCGATCGGCTGTTGGGGCCGATCACACTGACTGCCCACCCGCATCGCATCGGGAGCCGTACCAGCGTGGCGCTGCATCTGGAGGGCCGGTTGGGGCGTTGCATCGATGTGCTGATCACAGTGACTGGCAGTACGTTGTGGCCCCTTCCGGAGGAGTATGGCCACCCGCGCTGGTATATCACCGTGCCGGATGCGGCTGATGTGGTGTATTTGTTGCTACATCTGAGTGACTTGTGCGAGCGGTTTCGGGTCAATTAGTTTGAGTTGTTATTATTCTTTGACCGGCTTTCTGGCCGGTTTTTTAAGGGGCCATACAAGGGAGAGTATGATAATTCTGCGTCTACGTCCTGCTGAAAAAGAGTGGTGGTTTGGCTGATGCCTTTGGTTCTGATGTACAGCATATGACTGTCCGCTATGTGCCAGAGCGGGCATTACTGACGCTACACAGCAATAATTACGTGTGAGCAGGTCAATACCGCCGTATTTTTGATGAATGGATAGCAAAGCTCGGACTCGACGATTCACTGTACAGCACACATTGCATATGAAGTCTCAAGGGCATCGCACGCATGAGACTTCAGGGAACTGCGATACTATGCCAATAAGGTTTACAACCAGTGAAGCAATTACTGGATGTTTTGCTTACGCCAATTTTCTACCGCAATCAACAGTCGCTTGTTTTTGACAGGCTTTTGCCATTCATCCCAGAAATTGACCGTGCCGCTATTCGGTTTGTTTATGGGCTCATCGATCCTGATTCTGCTTGGAAGCAGACTCGCATCGCCAACAACCAAGGCCTCTCCTGTATCAAGGGTCGGCAGGATGTCGCTGAACCCGCCGAGGCTATCGGGCAAAAGCCTTTTGATCACGCCCTGATCTTCGGCGTTGGTCAGCCTCATGGACACGAAGTTGCTGCACTGGCTGAGCATCGTCTTATTCACTTCGGAGGGACGCTGGCTTATCACGATGAGGCTGACACCATACTTACGGCCTTCCTTGGCGATGCGCTCGAAAATATCCAAGGAGATATCGTCGGCGGACACAGCCATGTTTCGTTGAGGCATGTAGAGATGGGCTTCGTCACACAAAAGCGCAACAGGATGGCGCAGCTCGGATGGCGTCCACTGTTGGACAGAGAAGGTCACTCGAGCGACAAGAGAAACGATCAGTGGGAGAACGTCTGATGGAACCTCGGAGAAGTTGATGACCTTGATACCAGCTTTGCCATTCTCTACAGAGCTTCCGAGCATGGCAGTGGTGAATTTTTCAAGCCAAGAAAAATCCAAAACGTCGCCACCGCCGCTGAATATGAATCCTAGGCGCCTATCAGAGATTTTGTTCTCTAGCCGAGAGATCATCCGGGCGAGTTTTCCAAAAAAATCACCTTGCTTTTCTTTACCAGCCGATGCCCCCGGAACCATCTCTACATTGATCTCGTTCAGCCTGCCCATCAGAACATCTAGATTGAATGGAACTGGGCTATCTACGGTGAAGTGCTTCAGAATTTCTTTCTGGTCACCTTCCTCAAGATATTTTCTTTTGGCCTGGTTGATCTCACGGGAGATGATCATTGCCTGGTTGGGCGCATTCTGGTCACTCCGGTCAACAAACATTGCAACAAGTGCTTCATACGAAAGCAACCAGTAAGGCAGGTAAAGTACACCGTCATCAATGGTGCGTTTGGCCTCAACATCGGCGGGACCGGCCACCTTGAAATGCTGAATACCTTGACCCACCAATGGTGCGTATTCACCATGAAGATCAAAAACGATGGCGTTGGCCGTAGAGAGCCTTGTCATCTGCTCAATGATCTTGGCTGTCGTCCAAGATTTACCTGATCCGGTACTGCCGCCGATGAAGGCGTGGCGTTGGAAAAACTTGTTACCGTTGAGATATGCAACGGCATGCTCGTCCAGCGTGTATTTTCCCAGCGTCAGGGCATTGCCATCGGCTGAGACGCTAGAGAGTGTACGCATAAAGTTCGTAAGGTTTTCGCCCTCAAGCGAAAAGCAATTCGCGTCGATTTCTGGAACGCTTTCCAGAGTGCGGCGAAACACATTTTCTCTTTCTCCATCACGATCTAGCATCGTGCCAATCAGGGCGATTTTGCAGAGATTGAGTTCTGAGGTTTTTTCGCTAATACCATCGTTGGCAATGTCCTCGATGCCACGCTTGCGGGTTACCTGGGTGATGAGGCCAATGAGATGCTGTCCAGGCTTGCTGCTTTGGAGCACGGCAAGATGGTTGACTTGCAACCTTTTTAGCTGGTCGACATTTTCCACGTCAACGATAACATTTGTTGTATCGACGGAGGCCACCTTTCCAAGTGCATCTTCATCCCTAAAATTAAATATCGGCATCTCTTCCTCCTACATGATTAGTGATAGATAATTTTCAAGACTCCAGATATTTCTTTCAATTATTAGAGGAGCCTTATCCAAAGAGGAGTAGACGATGGACTGCTCGTCTGTGGCTCCCCGTTCTATTGCCAAGTAATTTTGCGCCTTACCATCAAGGATGAGCTTCCTGGCAGCGTCTGAGAGCGCATAAGTAATAATCGTGATAGGCGTATTCTGACGAATGCATTTAGCCATGATGTTCGGTTGAATATGCTCGTCATTGAAGCCGTAGCCGATACACAGGAAGGAGTTGGCAGCATTGATTGCCAAGTCGGCATTGTGAATAGTCGAGCGATATGGTTCCAAATGCGTAGTTTGATATTTCTGAGTGCCCGGCGTCACGATTTCCGGCTTATAGTTAGCAGGTATCCCCTGGGTGTTTGAAAGGGCGACGATGTCTTCAAGGGGCGACTTAAACCAGTCCAGAGAACCGTGCACCTTCCAGATATTCACTCTGCGCGCAGATGTTATTTCATTCGGTGCAGCGCGTCGTCGAAAGAATCCGTGTGAGAAGCCCGTGTAATGATGGGTCCCCTCCTGATCGCAAGCATATTCTGCCAGCCTGTCATAATTCGTAGTAACGATATTTATTTTGGTGAGACTGCTTTTGAACATGTGGCGCAGCAGGCGACTCAGCGGAAACATAGCTTGGTTCTGAAGGCTATAGTGGAAGATTTGAATGTCTTCTGAACTGATGAGCGTCCAAGTTGCTGTGATAATTCTGGAGGTCAGTTCCTCAGTAACGGCTACCTGATGTAGCGCCGACTCCAGATCAACACCGTCTAATAAAACCTGACAGAATTTCCCCCAAGCCACAATCTCAGCAGCAGACAAGCCAGAAGTATCGGTATTTGCGACCAAGTGCTTCGCAAGCGCACCCATTCCAGACATGCCATGGGCCGCCGACGCACCACTGCCCAGGATGATGAGAGGTGCCTTGCCATAATAATCTTGAGCCTGCTTTTGGTAATCAACTCCTGACATCGAAAAACTCCTAATTTAGTATCGTGCTCATCATGCCATCAAGATTGACCGCGCGGATGTACTTCGCGAAGTTACCCGCTGAAAGTTTCCTCAACATGCTTCTCGCCATATTCTATCTTGGCACCTTCGACGTGGCACAAATTGCCCCAATAAGTGCTCAGACCCCTCAGCAGAATGAATTTTCTAAAACATTGATTTAAAGCGGATTTTTATCAATTCATTGCGCTATACCAATACCGCTCATGCATTCCCTCTCAAAATCAACATTAGTCTACGCTTTCATTGAAGCTTTTAGTCAATCTTGTTTCCTATACTTGTATTAATCATAGATATGTTGATCGGTTCCCATAAAATTAATACACAGAAATATTTGTTACGCCGCCTTCTGCGGTAAGTAAAAAATTGTAAACTTCCGCTCTTCACTCTTAACTGACGCTCATGTTTTATTGCGCCCTACTACACAGCATCGTCAGATCAAGTCGCGACTAATGAAGATGACGATTACGAACGTGATGACTTAAGGTCGGTTGTAGCATCAACGGATAAAATTTTCATAATCCAATAAAGACTTCTTTGCTGCCTTTCTGACCACGTCGTAGCACCCTGTGTGGATTCTATCCATGCAGGAGTGCACGCCATGAAAATCAGCACGTTGCTGACGTTGTTCCCTCTGCTGACGCCGGCATCGGTGCTTGCCGGCACGGTACTTTATACCGATTCCCACCATCCCCCGAGTAACGTCGATGCATCGGTATCCGTTATCTACCTTGACGGTCCGGATCAACTGCAAACACAGACGTTTGGTGAGCTGTCATCGAATCCGGATGAAGCCGAACGGCAGGCAAAGGCCGTGCTGCTGTCACCGCAATGGCAGGCCCATGAGCAGGAACTGGCCACGGTCTACCGAGCGGTGGTCCGTGCCTGGGAACTGGGCGTTACAAAAGTGCCGGCCGTCGTGTTTGATGACAGGGATGTGGTGTATGGCACGGCTGACGTAGCCGAGGCAACGGCACTGCGCACCCAGTCACAAGGGGGGCAGTGATATGCAACAACCCTCTTTGTATGGGGTGTCCCTTGGGCAACCCCGGCTTACCCTTAAATCCCTCAGTGTGGCCATTATGTTGTCCGCGGCCAGCGTGCCGGCGGCGAACGCCGCGCTCAACAGCGCGCAGATTGTCGCGAGTGCCGTGTCGCAGGCCTGCATCAGTTGGCGCGTCAGCGGTATTTGCTACTGGTTGCTGTGTACGCCGTTTGGCTGCAAGGTGCGGACCTCCGTCAAGGTCACTCACTTTATCCCGGAAGCCGTGGTGTCAGCGTATAACACCCAGGGAGGCAATCCATGGAGTGAAATGTCGATGGTGAGCCAAGCCGCCAGCGGGCTGGAAAGCAGTATTACCAGCGCGCTGAGCGGCGTGTCTGCTGGCGGCGGCAATAATGAGCTGAAAACGCCCGGGCAACGTAAAACCAACCTCCACTTCAAGTATGCCGATGCCATTGGCCACCCGGCGACGTCCCTGATTGGCGGCAGCATTGCCGGCTATTCGTGCCGCAGCGCGGCGACCCCTTTTGTGCCGTATTTCCTCAGCACGCTGGATAGCCTGGCATGGCGTACCGGCATGCCCGAATCCCTTTATCCCGAAGCATTGGTGCCTGGCCAACGTGAGGTCGGCAGTCAGTCGGCTGCGAATATGTGGGGCAACGTCTATCCCCGATCTGGATTTGTGACCCAGGTTGATGACGACAAAGCCGGCGCCCTGGTGGCGCAGCGGGTGGCGGATATCATCACCCGTTCTGGCCAGCCCCATGTCTATCAGCCCCTGATGGGCCAGAGATCGGAAGGGTACTGGCCACCAGGTGCCGTTCAGGAAAACACCGGAACCAGCAACCACAAATGGCAGCGGCTGGCACCGCAGCTCAGTCAATCTTGTGCAGTGTTCCCGGACGGCGACCATTCGCCGGCAGCGGATGCGAACGCTGCCTTTGCCCTGTGGCAACCCTACAGCTGCTGCCAGCGCCGCGGGCAGCGTTTCCTCTACAGCACGGACTTTTGAGGCATGAACGATGAATAACACGATGAATAACACGATGAATAAATCTCTCTGGGGACGCCGCAGCCTGCTGTCTCTGCTAATTGCAGGCAGCCTGGCGCTAGCCGGCGTGAACGTGCACGCTGACGACAATGACGATAACGGTACCCTGTTTGGTGTTTCGTTGTCGCAAGTCAATGACAGTAATGTGGGATATGGGAAGAACACCAGCGGCGCAGTCTCTGACAAGCTGTTTTACTCCCTGGGCGGAGGGTCGGTGATCTCACAGCCGGCGACGCGTGGCAACATGCAGCGGCTGGGCATGAACCTGGGCTGGAGCTCGGATCTGATGTGCGGCAACTTCGACCTGAAGACGACGATCGGTAATCAGCTTAATGGGGTCACCGACGGGTTTAAGAACCTAATGGGAACCGTCATACAGGGCGCCACCGGTGCGGTGGCCAGCCTGCCGGCGATGGCTATCCAGCGTGCTAACCCTGGCCTGTATGAAATGCTGACCAACGGGGTGCTGCAGGGCGGTGTCGCGTTCGACAAGGCGCAGTTGAACTGTCAGAACCTCTCCAGGCGGATGATGGACATGGCGGACTCCGGCGGCTGGAGCCAGGCTGCCGCGATGGAGGAAGCCAAGAGCCTGGTCAATAACGGGGATGCGGATGCGGTGCGGTCGATGAATGCCACGGAGAAGGTAACCGGGCAATCCGGCCAGACCTGGATCGGCGGGCAAAAGCGGGGTGGCGCCGGCCAGCCGGCCATCAAGCCAACGCATGACCTGGCGGCGGCCGGCTACAACATGATGAATGCGTTACCGGTTACCAGTACCTCCAGCGTTTCCGGCAGCAGCTGTACGGGGGGCGCCTGTGCAAAATATGCCAGCAGCGAAGAGGCGGCGGCGGCAGTGGTCAAGGTGTTGGGGGATTCTTCCCTGCGCACCTGCAAGGATGCGGCGCAATGTACCAGTGGTGAAGGCAGCGAACAGCCCGGCAGTACCGTGGCCGGCACTGGCTTTGCCCCGATGCTGGAAGAGGCAACCAAAGAAAATAACGAGCAGTTGGCCAAACTGGTCAACGGAGCAGAGAAACCCACCTCGACCAACCTGGCCAAACTCAAAACGGGCAGCCTGGCAGTGACCGCCGGCGTCATCAAGGCGCTGCAGCGCGACCCGGACAATGCTGCCCTGGTTGGTCGCCTGGCCAGCGAGCTGGCGATGGCAGACACCATTGAAACGGCCTTTATCATGCGCCGTATGGTTACCACCGGGATGTCTGAACCCAATGCTTCTGCACAGAAAGTGGCGATGGAAGAGGGCGATCGGCGTATCGAGGCACTGGACCGTGAGATCACGGCGCTGAAGAACGAGATGGAAATGAAGCGTGAGATTGCGCGTAACGCAGTGCTGACCATCATTGATCGTGAGAACAACCGTGCAGATACCAACCCGCAGCGTCAATCGGTTGACAGCCCGGACACCAAGTTCAACCAGTTGGCCGTACCGGAAAGCGACCAGTAACCGTGGGGATGTAACAATGACTGGAACCGAAAATAATAAAGGTGTGTCGCCCCGCAAGGGGCGCAGATTCGGCCAGCGGGCAAAGCGTGTCCTGCAGATGTTGGGCATGCTCGTGGCCGCCATGGTGATAGCACTGGGGATGGCCCATTGGGGCGTCAATCATCCAGGAGAAAGTACTGCGCTGCGTGACTGGGTGCACAGCACCCGTTATGGCTGGTTGAGCTGGCGCCTGGCGTTATACGCCGTGCTGGCCTGGGGATTCTGGAAAATCTGGCACGCGCCGGGCTGCAAGCCGGAATACCGGCCCCCCCTCAAACGCATGGCCATCGCATGCGTGGTATTTGCACTGTTGTGCGAATACTCGCTGTTTGGGGGAGGGCTGACCTTATGATGACCAACAGCTATCTGGAGTATTTCCTGACGCTGCTCGGCTGGCTGATTAACAACGGCCTGTGGGAGCTGCTGGTCAGTACGGGGCTGTTTGTGCTGCCATTACTGTTCAAGGTGGTGGCCATCTGGCTGAAGGTGCGAGAGGAAGGGGAAGATGAAGGCAACAAAGGGATGCTGTCCCTGCCGCGCATCGAAAACCTGCTTTACGGCGCGTTTTTCGTGATGCTTGCCTGCTGCCTGCCGCTGATGAATGTCAGCCTGGACACCATCAAATATGACAGCAGCCGGGCGGCGATGTGCGGTACCTGGACACCCAAAAAGCCGGATGAAACCGGGTACGCCAACATCATGTCGAGCATGAACGGCCAGACGGCAAAGGTGCCGGTATGGTGGTTGGTAGTGCATAAGCTCTCAAAAGGCATCACCTCAGCGGCCGTGGCCACCATTCCGTGCCGGCCGGATCTGCGGCAGGTCCGTTTTGAAGTTCAGCACAGTCGGGTCAACAACCCGGGGCTGGCGAAGGAGCTGCAGGACTTCACCAATGACTGCTACGCGCTGGCGCTGTATACCTGGCAGAACCGCGACCAGGGGCAGACGACGGACAAAGCTATGCTGCGTGATATCGAGTGGCTGGGGTCGAAGACTTTCCTGAATGGCGGGTACTATAACAACCTGCAGTCGAAAACGCCGCGCGCCAGCTTCCCGTGGAATGAGGGGCGGGATAGCGGCCGGCCAAACACCGGACGGGGTGGGTACCCGACCTGCAGCGAGTGGTGGTCAGCCAGCGAAACGGGCCTGGAGGCCAGGGTAGTAAAGCAGGTTGACCCGGGCGTGATGTTGCGGATGTCTGCTGCGCTGAAGATGATGGGTCAACCGGACGCGGACTATAAAGAGGCGGTGGTACGTCGCCTGGTCAGCCCGGATAACCTGACCGTCTCCCAGGGCGGACGGGCGTATGCCGGCTATGGTGGCAACGCTGACTTTACCCTGGACAACTCGGTTAACCGTATTGCCTCGATGGGCGGGACCGCGCTGGGGAGTCTGGCAGCGTATCCGGCATTTGATGCGATGCGTCAGGCGCTGCCGATGGTACAGGCTGTCATGCTGATGGCGGTGTATATCATGGTGCCGCTCATCCTGGCTTTTGCAGCCTACGAGTATAAGACGGTGATTACGGTGACGTTTGTGGTGTTTGCGCTGAACTTCCTGACCTTCTGGTGGGAACTGGCACGTTGGCTGGACAGCTGGCTGCTGGAGGCGCTATATGGCTCGGATACGCATAGCCGCTGGAACGTGGCTGGTTTTCAGAACAGCTCTGATGACTTGATCATGAACATCGTTATGGGGGCTATGTTTATCGTGTTACCAGCCTTGTGGCTGGGGGCGCTGTCCTGGGCCGGGGTAAGTGTAGGACATGCTGTTGGGGCCGCGATTGCTACAGGGACTCAGGATTCAAAGGCTGCTGGGAGCCAATTGGGAAGTGCGGCTAGTAGCGCTATCACACATAAAGCAAGTAAAGGTTGATTGGAGGGCCGGGATACCTCCGGCCTAATCATTTTGATGCCATGACTGCTTGTCGTATGTATTTTTATGTTGCTCATTTTCCCATGAAAAACGCTCGAAACTGCTTTTTTTATTATCGTTCCAATTTGTTATTTCAGTGGGGATTGGTCTAAAAATATTTTTGACGATATAAGTAATAGCCCACATAGCAAAAACACAACTAACGCCAGCCAAGCTAACAAGCGCATATGCAATCAAGAAGAAAATAACACCGATGGTTACAAATGTTGTTGGAATATGTCCGACCCAACCTGGTAGCTTATGGCTACGTACTTTAGTTACACAGTTGGTATCCCACTTCAGAATCGTGCATTTAAGACGCTTCCACATACGTGTTATCCTAATGCCACGTTGGTAGGCTTGCTGGTTTCGAATTTGGCTCATAATGTCACCCTATATATTATTGGGCCTTTTCACCACTATAGCTGAAATAACAACCAATGGCTATTTGCCTGGCTCTGCAGGAGGCGTGTTGCACACGCTTGTCTTCCTGTCGTCGCCCAGATAAACCGTAGTTTATAAGCATCAGGACGGCGGTACCGCACTAATTATTGAAAAGGCTAACGCGGACATTGATGTCCTTATCTCACTTTGTGTAAAAAACGATGGCCAAGAATGCAAGCATCAATGTAAATACGACTAACCGCATTTTGTTCATAATCACACCTCCATGTTGGTTGAAGATGTCCATTCATGCGTCCACCTATGTACGTACGCGAACATGAGCTATGAGCTATATTGTACCGATAGATCACAGCAGGAACGACTAATATGTGGCCGCTTTGCGCAATTCCATAGCCGTGACGAGTTTCTGGCCGCGCTACAGTCGGAAACGCTGATGATTGACGCCGACAGCTGGAACCCGAGATATAACAGCGCCCCTAGTACTCTGTGCAATACTTCCTTTTATTAGATTGATCTAAAAAGAAAATATTTTGGTGATGATTATCTTCCCCGACCCAGTTTTGACTATAGTTTTTAACCTGCTAATTCAGTCGGGCATTCTTTTTCTCAGGGGATTTGAGCCGTTTACGTCAGGTACTTCCATATTGCCAATCTTCTTGCGCCAACTATAGAAGGTAACATCGGAAATTTAAATGTTCACCAGTCAGTAAACGGTTATTACCTTCAGAGAGCATTTGTCACCTGACTTAAAGGGGGCCGCTACGTGTTGTAACAGCCCGCATTTATAAATGCGCAACCCGGGTAGATTTGTACATTTTAGAGGGTAGTTTCATCCCCATGGGACAGTCTGGTGCGGTCCGATTTGCGATGAAGCAGTAGTGCCGCAACCAAACCAAGCCCTGCAGTTACTGCACCTGCCACGACAACTGCTGGATAATGTAATCCTGCAGCGATGATGAATCCACCAAGAGCTGCACCCACCGCATTGCCCAGATTGAAAGCACCAATATTCACCGATGAGGCCAAATTTGGTGCACTTTCAGCGGCTGCCATGACGCGCATTTGCAAAGGCGGCATCAAGGAGAAACTCGTTACGCCCCATAGGAACACGAGTATTGTAGTTGGTACGATATAGGGCATAAATAGGGCAAAAAGGACAAGTGTTCCTGAAAGGGCGGCGAGTGATATGATCAGTGTCTGGTTGGGGTAGCGATCTGTAAACCGTCCACCGATCCAGTTTCCAACCGTCAGGCCAATACCATAGGTGACGAGCATGGCCGTAACGAAGGATGTCGATGCTCCTGTCTCTATTCGCAAGATAGGCACAATATAAGTGAAAACCGTGAACATAGCGCTTGAGCTTAACACTGTCAGGCCGAGTGCGATCCAGACAGGACGGTGTAGCAGAATTTTTAGTTCAATCAATACATTACTTCCTGCATGTGCTGGAATAACCGGTAACGTCACCCACAGAGCAGCCATAGTGAAGATGCCAATCCCACTGATCCCCCAGAATGCGGCTCGCCAGCCAAGTACTTCCCCAGTCCACGCCGCCAGAGGTACACCGACCACATTAGCAATCGTCAACCCCATAAACATGGCGGAAACTGCTGAAGCCTGGCGATGTGCAGGGACGAGGCTAGCCGCTACGACAGCGCCAATACCAAAAAAAGCTCCATGGTTGAGTGAAGTGATCAACCTGGCGACTAATAGTATTCCATAACTGCTGGAAACTGCAGATAGCAGATTGCCTACCGTGAAGATGGCCGCCAATCCGATCAACAGTGTGCGTCTTGGCACACGTCTCGTGAGCAGCGTCATTAGAGGGGCGCCGATCATTACTCCCAGTGCATAGATACTGATCAATACACCTGCTGTAGGGATGGATATATGCAGATCATTAGCAATAAGGGGCAACATGCCCATGGGGGCAAATTCGGTGACACCAATGCCAAAAGCTCCCATGGCTAACGCAAATACAGATGTATTCAATTTCATAGACTTCTCAAAGTATGAGGTGATGACACATTCTTGTTCAAGAACGCTGATATTAGAGGCAACTCAATGCACATTGTGAGTATTGATAATGAATAATTACGGCAAATCGCCAAGTGAAAATAATCACTTATAAAACAATGTGTAAAATTTTTTAGTATTATCTATCGTCGTGTAATTAAAGTTTAATTTAAATGCATAACTATGGAATTCACTATTTCATAAATGGATTAATAGTAAAAGTGCGTGATGTTTGGCCGCCTGGCTTCAGCGTCCCGTATTCAGGACTCACCGTCACATTTTTCATTATTGTTCCTATTTCTATACACCGATAAGCTTCCCGCGTAACTCACTTGGAAGCATGCTGCAATGACTAATGAAGAAAACAAAACCAAGCTCCCATCTAAAAAAATGCGAGCTTTTATGTTCATATTCTCCATCTTTTTGATAGGGATCGTGGTGTATGCGGTTTGGGAAAACCTGAACGGTCAATCGACGACGACTGAAGATGCGTATGTGGAAGGGAACCTGGTTCAGGTGACAACCCAGGTTTCGGGGACAGTTACACACATATCAGCAGACAATACGGACTACGTTCAACAAGGAGATAGCTTGGTCACTATCAATCCGGTCGACGCACGTTTAGCGCTGGAGAAAGCTAAGTCACAACTTGCTACAGCGGTTCGTCAGGTGCGTAACCAATATGCAACCCTCGAAGAACTAAAAGCATCGATTGCTGTTGGCCAAACATCATTAGATAAAGCACGTGCGGACTTCACCCGCCGCTCTGGATTACGACAGAGTATTGCTATCTCCGCAGAAGAACTTGCTCATTCGCGCGATGCATTGAACAACGCCCAGGCGGCACTGAATGTTACCATTCGTCAATATCAGGCAGCGCAGACCCTGACCCAGAACACAACCTTGCAAACGCATCCTGACGTACTTGAAGCAGAGTCCGCCCTGCGAGAAGCCTGGCTCGATTATCACAGAACGCAAGTTATTGCACCTGTGGGGGGGGTCGTGGCGCAACGTAAGGTCCAGGTCGGACAACATGTGACTGCAGGGGCGTCAATGATGTCGGTGGTCCCACTGGACTCGGTGTGGGTGACAGCTAACTTTAAGGAAACGCAGTTAGGCGAATTAAGAGCCGGGCATCAAGTGACCCTGATCTCAGATATTTATGGTCGAGACGTACGCTACCACGGTCGGGTTATTGGAATCGAACCGGGTACAGGCAGTGCGTTCTCCTTATTGCCAGCGCAGAACGCTACCGGGAACTGGATAAAAGTAGTGCAACGCGTTCCGGTCCGAATTACCTTGGATCCCAAGGAATTACGTCAGCATCCTCTGCGGCCGGGCTTGTCGATGAAAGTCTCCGTTGATACGCGTTCAAAGGGAACTCCGCTATCAGCCTTGCCAACGCGCCGCCAACGCTGGAGTACGCCGGTGTATGAGCAAGAAGATGCCCAGGCAACGGCGATAATTCAGGAGATCCTGAAGCAAAATGGCTAATACATCCTCTTGGCATATTACTCGCCCAGAACACCAAACACTGCTGCTGCTGACAATTTTTCTGTTGACGACGTTAGAGTTTTTGCAGGCAGGTATGATCGCTTTCGCCGCCGCACCCATTATGGGTGAAACGGGTAGTTCTCCTGAAGAGTACAGCTTTGTCACAGCGGCTTATGCCTGCGTGGCGATCGTGATGATCTCGCTGCAACGTTGGTTGGTTGAACGTATTGGCTGGCGAATTTACATTTGGAGCTCATTGGCCATTTTTAGCTTTGGAGCCTGGATTTGTTCACAAAGCGACACCTACCATGTATTTCTGTTTGGCAGGGTAGTTATGGCTCTCGGTGGCGCGTCATTTATGACGGGAGCCAGAGTGTTAGTCAACCTGTTACCTCCCAGCCCGCTTCGCTTTACAGGTATCAAAGTTTTTGCCACCGGGCTTGCGTTGGGCACCGCGTTATCCCCGTTCCTTGCGGCACTGGCCGTTAGTGAAGACACTTGGTCAGCATTGTTCTTTATCCTGATAGCTGTCGCTATAGTGACCTTTATGACCGTATCGTTCTGTCTGCCTTGGCAGACACCGCCGCAACAGACCAAAAGCCAGTCTCATCCCTTCCTACTGATGTGGCTTGCGGGTGGGGCATTCGCTATGTTATGGGCACTACAACGTTCAAACTACAATTTTTTCAGTGACCTGCTGATCCTGTCTGTTATCGCGTTGACGGGATTGAGTGCTTTAATTTACTTTTTTAACAGCATGGCCCGCTTCCAGGGAGAACCGCTGTTGATGGTGCGCACGTTGTTTGCCAATCGACGCTACATCGTCGGGTTATTGTTGTTCTCTCTTTGCTATTTGCTGCTGGGGGCCAATAACTATATCATTCCACAAATCCTACAACAGGCTCTGGGATACAGCTGGAGCACGGTGGGGAACTGGCACGCGCTGGGGCTGTCATCCGCGTTAGTCGCCTGGTTGATCATGGGACGCATTATGCCTAAACGTCCCGCCTCAAAAAAATTCTTTGTGACGGGTTTTCTCGCGTTGGCGGCCTATGGCTGGCTGATGTCAGGCCTTACTCCCACGGCCAATATCATGACCGATATTTTACCGGCGCTGCTGTGCAACGGTATATTCATCATGTTGGTGATGGCCACCACCGCCGTGCATACTTTTCGCGAGGTTCAACACAATGAAACCGTGTTCTCTCATGCGCAGCAGGTCAAAAATATGGCAGCGCAGTTCTGTATGGCGCTGGGAATTTCGGCGGCGACCATCGGCATGCAGTGGCGTACCACGGTACACTATGCCGTATTAAACACTTACATCAGTGATAATAACCCGCATTATACCGATGTAATTGAGCAGGTCAGCGCGCTTTATGCCCGTCAGGCCACTACGGCGGTAGCGGATAATATGGCTTTTGCTTGGGTAGCTCAGATGTTGAAGCAACAGGCAACATTGTTGGCCGGCCTTGATTATTTTCTGCTTGTCGCCATGATTGGTGTTGTGGGGGCGATGGTGATGGCTATGCAGCGGTTGATGAAATAGTATTGATGATTGCCATTTCGTTAACGCTGCCGCAGAGCAGGATGTCTGCGGCAGATGCTTCACCCGTGACGTGGGGATAGACTGCCCATATCGCCATTGCGGTATCGTGTTATGGCAGCTTCTATTTCTTGCTTATTGTTCATGATAAACGGGCCGTAACTGGCAACAGGTTCGTTATTGACCGGTCCCGCCAGTACCATCAGATGAGAGTCCGTATTAGGTATCAATTTTACCTGAGTGATCTGACGATTATGCAAACCAACTATCCCGGGGCCTTGCAGACGACGCTGATGTCCATCAACGTTTATCGTCATATCGCCTTTAAGCTGGAAGAATAGGGTGCGCCAGTCTGGCGGAAGCACAAGCTCATCTTCTACCTTATAATAACCATCTGTCATCAAGAAAGGTTCAGCCGGTTTAAGCGGGGAAACATATGTTTGATAACAGCCGACTAACAAACGTACTCGGTTGCCATTGTTGCCAATCTGCGGCGCATCCGACGCATTGAGATGGAACACCTCAGGAGGCAGATTTTTGTTTGTTCCTCTCAGGTTAACAAATAGCTGAATGCCATGGACCTTTTGACCTGTTTGCACAGGAACCTCATCATGGACAAGTCCATGAGCAGCTTGGGTCCAAATGACATCTCCGGGTTGTGCGATAAAGCTATGCCCCATGGAATCGCGGTTGAGCATTCCACCTTTGGAATCTTCGAACAGGTAAGAAATGGCAGAAAAACCAGCGTGTGGGTGAGGCGCAAAGGTAGGGCCACTCATCAGAAAATGATCGAGCCCCATGACTGGGTTCATAAATTTATCCAGTTGCTCGATATCAATGCGGGCTGCAGAAAAATGACTGCTGAGCATTTGCATCTCCATAGGAGTTACGTTAGAAAATGAAATTTTCATCATTGTCCTTTCTTTAATATTTGAGAGTTATAATTTTAACGGTATTGTTATATTTTTAAATAAACAATTATGTGACGCAGGATCTCAAAGACAGGACAAGACCATGGATTTTAACGATATCTATTATTTTTATCTGGTCGCGGAAAATAAAGGTTATGCTGCTGCAGAAAGGCAGTCAGGGTTAACGAAGTCTTTATTAAGTCGTCGCGTCGCGCAGCTTGAGGAGCGGCTAAATGTGCGTCTTATTCAGAGAAACTCGCGTAGTTTTGCCTTGACGGCGGCAGGCCGCGTATTGCACCTGCATGCCATTGATATGGTGAAGGAGGGAACTGCGGCCTATGACTCGTTATCTGCTTTAACGTCTGAGCCTAATGGTTTGATTCGTGTCAGCTCACCCACAGTCTTAGCGCAATACCATTTGGCCGCTATTTTGCCTGGGTTCATGACCCTCTATCCCCAAGTCCGCGTCACTATTGATGCGACCGACAGACCTGTTCAAGTAATTGAAGAACGTATGGATTTGGTTCTGCGCGCCAGAAAACGTATTGACGATGAGCCCGGTCTGATTGCTCGACCGTTGGCGACTAGTCGCCTGATCCTAGTCGCAAGTCCTGGGTTCCTCGAGCAACACGGAGTACCGGAGTCGCCCGCTCAATTGGCGAATATGGGAACGCTGAGTTCAGTGCTCGACCGTTTTGAAGGTGTACAAAAATGGGAGCTGACCAATAATAACACTGGGGAAATTTTAACAATAAATCATACCCCTTTGTTATTTTGCTTAAACCCGCGTGTTCAATTAGAAGCCGTAATACATGGGATTGGCATAGGGCTGATACCCGACGTCATCGCTTATCAGTCAATGCAGGAGAGAAAGATAGTTCAAGTGTTAACACCTTGGGCTACTCATAATCATATTATTCATGCCATATTCCCTAGCCGGAAAAATATGAACCCCGCAGTCAGGGCGTTTTTAGATTATCTTATCGTCCACTTGCCTGAAACACTTCGGACACCTAAACTAAATTAAAAAAACAGCTCAGTTTATATGCGAGATAATAGTCATTCTGTGGTGGGGAAATAATCGGAGTTGATTTTTAACGTTATAATATCATCAGGGGCAATTCCTATTCGGAATCACCCCTGATATTTACCTGTATCGTTGAAGTTACGGAGGCCTAATTCCGCTCTCAGGCAATGCCGGCACCCAAAGCTGGGAATACATCGCTGAACAACAAACCGATCAACTGTTGACCAACAGGGGTTGACCAGTCATCGCCGATTTCAGCCATCAGCGTATTGGTGGCGGTGAGCACAACCCCTGCATCATGCATACGCTGGCGGGCGAATTCTTCGGAAAGATCGCTCGGCGAACCAGAAGCATCCATAACCGCTTGTACGGCAAACCCTTCAAGTGCAGCATCAATGGCTGGGAAAATCAGGCAAACGTCAGTCGTTACACCGGCCATGATCAGATTCTTGCGACCGGTAGCGAGCACCGCATTGCGGAAGTCAGGATAAGCCCATGCATTGACCACGCCAGGACGTTTGATTCGAGCTGCATGCGCATCAGGTAAGATTGCGGCAATTTCAGGTAAAATCGGGCCCTGGGCGTGGTCTTCCTGGCTGGAAGTGATCACAACCGGCATGTTGAGTATTTTCGCCATTTTTGCCAGCGCAATTGATTGTTTGGCGGCAAATTCGCGATCGATATTTTTGATCAGTTGCATGGTACCGACCTGATGGTCGATCAGTAGCAACGCGGAGTTTTCGGCAGTAAAACGATTGGCAGTCATATAAAGTCCTTATTTCTTTTGATTTAATAAGGCTTGCTAAAACGCATGCCCATGATGTTGCCCTAAAGGGCGCTTAACGTGATGCATCAAACGTTGTTGGTTGTTGGCAGAAATGGGTAGTCGATATACCCTTCGGCTCCTGGGCTGTAGAACGTCGATTTGTCTGCGACATTCAACGCTGCACTTTGATGGTAGCGTGCTACTAAATCTGGGTTGGCCAAGAAGGCCGAACCAAATACAACGGCGTCGGCCTGGCCATCGTTCAGTAAGGATTCAGCCGTATCTTTGTCGAGCCCGCTGCCGATGAGATAAGCACCGTTGAAGCGAGGGCGCAGTAAAACGTGATAGTCCACAGCGGTGCCAAACAGCGCGACATGCAGGTAGGCAAGATTGAGACCCTGCAGGTTTTCGACCAAATACTCATAGGTTTCTTGAGGGTTTGTGTCTGTGATACTGTTGAAGTTCATTTCCGGTGAAATCTTAATGCCAACACGTTCGCCGCCGGCTTCGGCAACCATGGCTGCCAGCACTTCCAGCACAAAACGAGCGCGGCCTTCAACAGAACCGCCATATTTATCACTGCGTTGGTTGCTACCGGATGATAAGAACTGTTCTGGCAAATAACCGGAGGCTGCATGCAGTTCAACACCATCAAAACCAGCCTCAAGAGCTCGCCGTGTTGCCTGACGATAATTGTCGACCACGTCGGCAATCTCTGCCACGCTTAGTGCATGTGGCACCACAAAATCCATCAGACCGCTATTAGTCCATGCCTGACCTTCAGGTTTGATGGCTGAAGGGGCGACTGGCCGCGCATTTTCCGGCAGTAGGGAAGGGTGTGAAACCCGGCCACAGTGCATCAGTTGCATAAAGATACGGCCACCGCGCGCATGCACCTCTGATGTCACTTTTTGCCAAGCAGCGATCTGCGCCTCAGTTTCAATCCCTGGAGAACGAACGTACCCTTTACCCATGGCGGCGGGAAACACACCTTCGGTGATGATCATGCCGGCAGTGGCACGTTGTCCATAGTAGATCGGGACCAATTCGCTGGGCACTCCAGCGTCATCGGCGCGGGAACGGGTCATGGGGGCCATGACAAGGCGGTTAGGTAAAACGTACGATCCAATACGGACAGGCGTAAATAACTGATTCATTTTTATACCTTTTACTGTGACTTTTAACAGCCGCTGACAGTGGCTTGCTTGCGCTTTGTGCTGTTATCGTGATGTATTAATCATCAATCAAAACGCACTAGGGATAAATATGCTAAAGTGATAAACATTGATCCATCATTGGGATAATGGAATGGAACACTTGAATGATATGGCGCTGTTCGTCGAGGTCGTTAAGGCGATGAGTTTTCGTCGTGCTTCAGAGGCGATTGCAATCCCAACCTCGACGCTTTCGCGCAGGATCAGCTCACTGGAGAAAGCCATCGGGCTGCGTCTTTTGCATCGCACCACGCGCAAGATTGAGCTGACGGAAGCAGGGATTATTTACTACGATCGTTGCCGCCGTATTATAGAAGAGGCTCGTCTGGCACATGAACAGTTAGGAGAGATGCTAGCGCAACCCACCGGGGTGTTACGTGCTTCATTACCAGTTGATTTTGCCGTTATTTATATGTCAGCCCTGATTGCCGAATTTTCCCAACAATACCCTGGTATTAGCTTTGAGTTTGACCTGACTCCACGCAGAGTTGATCTAGTCACAGAACCTTTCGATATCGCGATACGTATGGGAGAACAGCCAGACTCTAATTTGATTGCCCGGCAACTCGCCACTTTACCGACCTACCTGTATGCATCGCCAAAATACTTGGAAAATGCTTCTGAACTTCAGCACCCCGACGATCTTATACGACATGAGTGCCTGGGATTTCCCAAGAGTGGTCAATGGGTATTGCATCAAGATTCGGAAATGACTGAAGTCGCTGTCAGCGGGAGGTTTGCGCTTAATAGTGTAGGTATGATTAGGCGTTTGGCCAGCCTTGCTCTGGGGATCGTATTGTTGCCAGCACAGGTGGCGGCAGAAGAAGTGGCACAGGGAAGATTGATTCAGGTATTGCCACAATGGCAAGGCAATACGATCCCTGTATATGCCCTTACAGAGACCCGGCTATTGCCCGCAAAAACCCAACGATTTATCGAGTTTCTGCGTGAGAGATTGGGGAATAGCAAAACAACGACGTGAGTCTCCTGATTATAATCAATTTATAATACCCATATCGGCTGAGGGATCCCCACTAATCAGTGTTAATAAATCAACACTATATTTCGGTAAACTTTGGCTTAGTGGATAAGAACAGCATCCAGTGTTCGTTTGAAAATTAGCGGAGAATGGCGTAAGACGCTATCCGCTAATATCAGATACGAAATTGCTCGCCTTTATTTCAGGCTATTGGCCTGATACATCAGATGTAGTCTTTTATTTTCAGCGTGATAATCCAGCAAGCTCATCATGCAAAGACGTATTGCTCAACAGGTGGTCATCCGTTTTATCTGGTTTTTAACCTGTGCAGAGCCTGGGAGATAGAGTCCGGTACTCGTTAGTGTGAGTGAAATGGAGTCAGAGCGCCCGTAAAAACTTCGGGCATAATACGAGTATAGGCATAGAGGTGAACTCATTGAATTTGTTAGCACGATTAGTAGGTCACAAAACTCTATGCTTGTTTTTGTTCTGGGGATTCCTCTGGAGGAGATATGAATTTCATCATCCGTCATTATTGCTCAAGTATATACTTGCCGGTAGTTCACCATAGTTGAATGCAAGAGTAGTGGTGGCGTACAGGGACACAAAAATGCTAATGCCTATGACTGTTAGACCAGCCGCCACTATAATTTAGTACAGCCAAATTAGCGAGATTTGAAAACCTCAGGATGCCATAGCTTTCTCGACAAAAAAGTAACTGTTAAGCAATTCGTTGATGCGTTGTGCGGCTGGTCGGCTTTCCATGTCGAGGAAGTGGCCAGTTTCTGGAATGGTAATAAAGTCGCAGTTCGTAATATAGTTTCTGATATCTCGAATGTCTTCCGCAGTGGTGTACTCATCCATCTCTCCGTTTATAAATAAAATCGGAGTTTCTATTTGTCGAAAAATATCAATGTAATCTTCTTGGCATAAAGAAGATATCTGACCAATATGGAAGCTTGCTTGCCGATAGGTCTCATGGTCAAGGTTTTTAATATGTTGATGATTAGCTTTTTTTAGCAATGTTGGTAAATATTTCCCAACCTCGTCATTAAGCAATGTGGCGACTTCGTGGTTTTTCCCTTCATCCAACAACACTCTGGCACGGTTGATATAACTGTGCATGGCAGGAGTGATTCGGGTTGAAAATGATGCAATAATGGCTTTTCGAATTGAGGATGGGCGAGTAGATAATGTCATTAACGCAGCTAACCCTCCCCAAGATACGGATAATATATAGTCAGGTCTATATATATTAATCAAACTTTGTAGAATGAATACTTCTTCCGTCTTCGGTAATGGAAGAGCTAGCATATTATGTGGTCTGGAATTTCCAATAAAAGGTAGGTCAAATAGAATGACATTAACACGATTTTTGAAATTTTTAACACAATTACGGAATGCTAGTGTAGTTGAAAGTGCACCATTGACACATATTACGGTGTCGCTGATGTTAGGGTAAATATATCGCTCTACGTAGATCTGCCATTGGCCTACTTTAATAATTTCTGTTTCTGGTTTCATTTCCCACCCCACGAATAAAAATTAGATGACACTTACTGTTATGCGTATATATGATGAAATAAATCCCTAGCGAATGATGAAGATATTTAGTCTTGTCCGACTCTATGGTTGCATCGGCCTAAACCAATAGAGCAATTTTATTAAATCGGTTATTATGCGATGTGATGTACAGTTGCATCCGTAGTGGCTGAAACACCATTAACTTCAATTGCTGTTGGAGAACTTTCTGTCAGTGCGTCACCGCCGGTGTGTTGCAGCGCAGCGATCAGTGCATCAGTCGCATCGCTCGCACTGTCGGTGACATGAGTGACAACATCGGTTACTCCCCCGATTTTATCGAGTGCACCTGTAACAAAATCAGTAATGTTACTGGCTAAATCACCGACGGTACCGCTCACGTCACCTACCAGGCTGAGTACGGATTGCACCACATCGCCTGCCAAATCCCCGATGCTGCCCGCAACACCTTTCAGTAACCCCCATAGGCCACCTTCACCGGAAGTCACTGCATCAACTACACCGCCGATTGCTTCGGTGCCGCTGTCAACGGTGGAATCAACGAAATCAGACACATTATCAACTACATCTTTCACGATATTCTCAGACATATATTCTCCTGAATATTGCAGGGGTTTTGAAGTAACAAAGTATGCATCCAAGCCAAACTCGTTAATCCTTTGCCTGTAAAGTTAGATAATGATCACATTTATAATCAAGTTTAAATTAAGTATAAATCTACGAAAAGATATGGTTTTTATGGTGTTTATTATATTATTTTTTGTTAATTCAAATGGTTGTGTTGTTTTCTTTAGCTGTGGGATGAGTGTGTTTTTTAGGATTAATTCTATATATGCATTTTTATGATGAAGTGTTTCTAATTTGTTGTGCAAGATTGCTGGGTTGGTTATAAATTCTATATTTTTAATTAAAATAGATATAAATACTAAGATAATAATGTTTTTACCTATATGAGATGCGTAAAGATTTTTCGAAATAAAATTCAGGAGGTAAGAGGATTTGTATGGTGATTGGGTGATGGCGAACAGGTAGAAAAAGGCGAAATGATTTACCGTTATGGTATTCAGGGCCAAGTAACCGTGATGAACTTGCTGCGACAATACGGCCAACTAAACTGATGTTCTTCTCCTTCCAACAGACAGTACGGAGGTAATATGCCTAAACGTCCCCTGACGCCAGAACAGTGAATTAAAGAACTGGAACAGCGATTGGCTGAATCCGAAGTCAAAGCTCAATTCTTTGAAGCAGTTGTTCCGGATACTGCGGTGCGCACAGTTGTTGGTGATACCCAAAGGGGTATATCACAGGGCAACCCATAGCCACCATCGTTTTTATCGTCATCCCAACTTGCTGAAAGCGGGAGAAGAGTAGATGATAGCCAACCGCACGGAACAGTTGTGAGTCGCAGATATTACCTACCGCCCTCTAAGAACGGAAGAGGCATACGTGAGTCTGGTGACGGATATTTGGGCGAGGAAAATTGTGGGGTATCATGTTCCATGACAGCTGGCATACCCTGCATGTGAGCAAGAGGTTTAGAATGGAGCTGGCCGGTTCCTTCATGGCAGACCAGAAGATATCGAGCAGGTAGTAAGAGGAGGTAGGAAGTTGGTGGGAACCTCCAATACAAGACGACCGCACCTGCCGCTACAATACAAAATGCCCGATGAGGTTCATCGGGCGTTATAGTGTTGGAAAGTGTAAACATATAACAGGCCTAGTCCGTTGATTTATTAGCACTGATTAGTGGGGATCCCTCAACCATCTCAAGGTGTTATAGCCTGAATTTCTATGGAGAAAGCTATCTGGAAAGTACATTCCCGCTAAACATGCCCCCACGAAAGACCTTAGCTGTTGGGTCTGTGGTGAAAAGAACCAGGTCGGTATCTTCATCTGCAACAACTTGATGTTTATTATCATCATTGATAATGACACTTTCGCCACTTTTCAAGTGGTTCTCACCAACAGTCGCACTGCCTTTAAAAACATACAGCAGCCTAACCACACCCGTTGTCGGCGTTGCTGGTAGAGTCAATTGATTACCTTGTTGCAGATGAGCATCATGTAACCAGACCTGAGCCCGGAAAATCAACGGTGCATCCATTGGGCCCGCAATAACCCGCCAGGCGTTTTCACTGTAAACTGTATCGAAGTCATGAAACTGAACCTGTGGTGACAGGTCAGGTTCCTTTGGTCTTACAAATATTTGCAAGCATTCCATAGCGCTATTGCCTTCGCCAAGAATACGTTCTTCATGCTGGAATGTATGACCGGCATTCATCAGCATCAAACGCGTATTGGATATTTCTTCCTCATTATCCACCGTGTCCAGATGCAGCATCCGACCCTTACGCATATACGTAAGAATTTCATCATCCTTATGTGGATGCATGGCGATAACCGTCCCGGGTTTGATCTTGGCATGATCAATCCGGCCTATTGCGCCAATACCGCTGTCATCTGATGACTCGGCCATTCCAGGCCAAAGGATCTCGATACCAAATTCCCCTGCCCCATGCTGATGTTTTTTAGTTCGGTCAACTTTAATCATTGCTGTCATAAATACTCCTTGAGTCAAATTTTCTGAGACTTAACTGAATCATTGCTTGTGAATGCCGAAATTATATATCGAAATATTATGGAATAAACATGCAAAAAAAGAATTGAATATCCCATTAATGGCTTAATTGGCCAGTTTGGTCACCGGCAGTTAGAGGTATGAACATACAAGCGGGAATACATAGTCGTGTAAAAAAGCCTTTTTCCTTATGTCTTTTCTTATCTCTTAGAAGAAAGTAGGTACACCAAAGCGTTAAATGGCCCATTTATGGAACAATGTGATCCATAAATCCCTATTTATTGCAAATGGAACTCAGGTGATGATGTCTTATCGACCGCTGAATGGTGGCTATGTGTTTCTTCAACGCGCTGGGTGAGGAAAATTGTTTCTGTGGCATTTCATACGCAATCTTGCCTATGACTCCATATGCGGTTAGCGATGAGGACCTGAATGGCTATACTGGCAACATAGCGTCGCAGGAGTTGGCTCTAGGCTTACAGTGACTAGGAGAACACTCCATTATTTTAATGGGGTCAAACCCCTGCTCGGATGTTACCCATTGATCTGGAAGAGTATCGCATAACCGTCAGCCAGGGCGCCGGAACATTGGCTGAGGAGAGTCAGCCGCAGGCGGATGAGTAATAGAGTGAGAAGATGATTAAAGCTGTGCTGAAGAATAGCCTGGATAATGTGTGACCCAGGGCTAACGAAAGTAAGTAACTTAGAGAATTATACTATTTGCCATTCCCTGTACTGGCAGTTTTGCCCTCATTCTTAATGGATGCAGGGCTTTTTTTTTAACGTGTTCAGATAGATACTTACGCAACAAGAATTTCTCTTTAGTTATGAATAATTGCTCAATCCTGATCTTTCTAAATAATACCTTCAATGTCATTCGACATAAGACCTTCGTTTTACAAAAAATCCAATCCCCATTATAGGGCGACGGTTGAGATTATTTGGTGCATTTTTTTATTTTTTTGATTTTTTACAAAAAAGTATTAACTATCAATATGTTGAAAATCATCATTTAATCGAGCTGCACCAGGTTGGTGCCAATGTCTCGATCAAAAACATTATAATTAAGATTAATGCCTATTATAAAAATAATTACCTTGATCTGTTTTTGATATAAGGAGATAACCCTCTGGGAGAGGCAAGGTAGCTTGAGGTTGTGAGGGTGTGATGACAAAAATAAATCAAGCCAATCAAGTCGCCAGTCTGCTTTCTGCAATGTCATGAATTGGGATTATAGGCTGAAGCCGACTCAAAAGCAGAGAGTCATATTCTAGACTTAAATATTGACCAGTAAGTAAGGAAACACTTATGACCCTACGTGAAAAAGTATCTTCACCAGAATGGCAGGCTCGCTGCGAGTTAGCCGCTTTATATCGTCTTATAGCACATTTCAAAATGACAGATATGATCGATACTCATATTTCTCTGCATGTCCCTGGAAAGTTTAACCATTTTTTAATAAATAAATATGGTGTGCTTTTCGAAAAAATGACGGCTTCAGAATTGGTGAAAATCGACTTCGATGGAAACATCGTTGAAGAATATGAGAAAAACAAAAAAGTTAATGCTGCAGGTTTCGTTATCCACTCAGCCATTCACCAGGCTCGTGAAGACATTCGCTGTATCATCCACACCCATACCTCGGATGGCATGGCCGTTTCTGCGCAAAAACAGGGGCTACTGCCACTCACTCAACATGCTTTGAAATTCTACGGAAATATCGGATACCACACTTATGAGGGTATTGCGCTTTCGCTAAGTGAAAGGGATCGTCTGGTGAACGATCTCGGTATTCACAATGCGATGATCCTGCGTAATCACGGGCTTCTTGGTGCGGGAAAAGATATTGCCTGGGCTTTCCATGAAATTTATTTCCTGGAGCGTGCATGCCAAGCTCAGGTTAAGGCGCTTTCCGGTGGGGGCGAGTTGGTATTCCCTGATGAAGAAGTTTGTCGCCATGCTGCATTGCAGTTCAAGCGAGATGGCATTGACACAATCATCAACGATGGGTGGGAAGCAGCCAAGACATTTATCGATGATCAGAAAGAGTCTTATTGCTCATGAATCATGTAGTCATTGTAACGTCGATTGAATCTTTTCAGCACCAACTCATTGAGGCATTCGCGCTTCACAGGCCGGATATATCGTTAGTCTTGCCCAACGACAAAGCTGCATTGGATGCGGATGTCGCAGTGTGTTGGTTTCCTGAAGAAGGGGCGATGCGTTATTTTCCAAAGCTGAAGCTTGTCCATTCCGTCGCGGCCGGTGTTGACCACCTCGGCAAAGAGATCCTTGCTTCTGGAATTAAGGTTTGCCGTGTTGTTGATATGAGCCAAAAGCAGGGTATGTATGAATATATACTCTGGGCCGTTCTCTATTTTCATCGTAATTTCGATGATGTTCTAAAAAATGCGTTTCATAAAAAATGGATTAGATACCCTCAGGTAGCTGCTGAAAAGTTGCGGGTTGGTCTTATGGGATTGGGCGAGATCGGGCAGTTTGTAGGGACAAGCCTGGTCGGAATGGGGTATCAGGTTAATGGCTGGTCACGCTCATCTAAAGTCATTGAGGGTATCAACACCTTTCATGGGCAGGGTGGTTTGGATGACTTTTTGTCGCAGACGGACATTTTAATCAACTTATTACCCCTCACTCAGGATACTCAGGGCATCTTATCCCGAGACCTGTTTATGAAACTTCCTAAAGGGGCAAGCCTGATTAACTGTGGCCGCGGGATGCATATGATCCCGTCCGATATCGTCGAGTGTGTGACTTCTGGTCATTTACAAGGGGCTGTCATTGATGTTTTTCAGGTTGAGCCATTGCCTTCCGATGATCCGTTATGGTCAACAGAGGGGATCCTGGTGACACCACACATGGCTTCTGCCGCTTCCTTTGAGGTCATTGTCAAACAAGTAGGTAGCAATATTGACCTTTTACGGGCAGGTAAACAGCTTAATAAAGTCGTTAACACGTCTCTGGGATATTAATTCTCTCATGAGCCTCGTTCAGATGTTGAGCCTCTAAAGTCATCTGAACCGGGAAAGTGGTTGGTGAAATAGATCTTTTCACATGGTGATCGTTCCTCACCTTGTTGTACTTGGAGAAAAAATGAATCATCTAAACAATACCTGTAATGCTGAAGAACAAAACAAACCTTTAACCGTCAATGGTATACGTTTGTGGGAAAACCTCATGGATATGGCCGCTATCGGGGCGACAAAAAATGGTGGGAATAGTCGTTTAGCACTGTCAGCTGAAGACAGCGCGGGGCGTTACAAATTTATCAACGATTGCAAGCGATTGGGTATGACCGTCGTCACGGATGCTATTGGTAATATGTTTTGCCGCTACGAAGGTTCTCAACCTGAGCTTGATGCTGTGGTTGTAGGCAGTCATCTTGATACCCAGCCCAAGGGAGGGCGTTTCGATGGTGTCTATGGCGTACTTGCCGCCCTGGAAGCTGTGCGTACATTGAGTGAAAAGCGGATCATCCCTAAGCGCAGCATAGAAATTGCCGTCTGGACCAATGAAGAAGGGGCTCGATTCACACCTGCGATGATGGGATCGGCCGTATTCACTGGTGTGATGAAACTTGATGATGCATTGCGTCGCAAAGATGCCAAAGGGATTAGCGTAGCTGAATCACTGCATGCCGAAAAATGGATTGGCGGCAGCCCCCTGGGGCGTCGATTTGATTCCTACTTCGAAGCACATATTGAGCAAGGCCCGATCCTTGAAGAGCTCGAGGTGAATATCGGCGTGGTGACGGGGGGGCAAGCCATCAGTTGGCTTGATATTACCGTCACAGGGTGTTCTGCCCATGCAGGTACCACTCCGATGAAAAATCGTAGCGATGCCTTACTGGCAGTAGCAGAAATGGCCGGAGATTTGGAGAAGGTAGCCTTGACGTTCGCTCCACTGGGATTGCTGACCATTGGTGAGCTGACTATAGCTTCTCCTTCACGCAACACTATCCCAGGTGAAGTGACCTTTACCCTTGATCTGCGACATCCAGAGGATGAAAAGTTAACTCAGTTTGAGTTGGCATGTCGTCAGGCCATAGTCTCTGTTGCTTCTCGCCGTGGAATGGCGCTGTCTATATCCGAACATTGGCTAAGCCCGGCGACGCCTTTTGATCATCAATGTATCGAGTTGGTAGATGAATCGGTTAAGAGGCTGGGGTATCCATATAAACGTATGCTCAGCGGAGCAGGTCATGATGCAATTAATATTTCCAAACACTGTCCATCAGCTATGATATTTATCCCATGCGCGGGAGGTATTAGCCATAACGAATCTGAAAGTATTGAGCCAATACATGCAGAACAAGGTGCAAATGTTTTAATTAATTCAGTATTGGCTCGGGCAAATCATTAGGTTATTTCTTGGTGGTTACGGAATTAAATAATCATAAATCATGAGTGATATATTCTCTGGTTGGCGTGAGGAGGTGGAATTGTCTTTGTTAAATCAGGAGCCAACAGGTGATAGTAATACAGGCCACCAACAGCTTATAAATGAACTTCTTCAGGTAGAAACTGCCACATTAGGTCACTTGATAGATGAAGGGTTTATGGCACCACAATTGCAGTGTGTCATTCCAGGGATCAGATGTTGTGGCCCGGCAGTCACTGTTTCTCTGCCGGGTAATGACGGCTATAGCCTGCCCTTGGCGATTGCCGTGGCCAAAGCGGGTGACATTTTGGTTATCGAACGCCTGGACGATGATCAACATGCTTGCTGGGGGGCGGTAATGACAGTAGCTGCCCAACAAGCTGGGATTGCTGGCGTGGTGTTGGATGGCTACATCACAGATCTGAGCGCGATATTTGCCGAAAATTTCCCTGTCTGGTGCAAAGGACGTTCTCCACTAACGACCAAGAAAGGCAAAACCGGTGGAACCGTCAACCAAATTATCCATTGTGGTGGTGTCAGAGTGCAGGCTGGTGATCTAATTCTGGCTGATGAAAATGGGGTGTTATCGCTTCCTGCGGAGCAAATGAAACAGTACCTGGAACAAGCATTATACATACAGCAACAGGAGCCGCTGATTATAGGACGACTAAAACAGGGACAAAGTTTGGCCGAGATTTATCGCAGTTGAAACTCAACCTTTGAGCAATCACGTTCAGCCCATCACCCTGGAGATGAATTATGACGAGTTCCACTAGTTTTAAATTGGAAATACCCAAAGTCGCACCTGAAGTCAATATGCGCAAGATCGCGTTGGCGAGTGTCATTGGTACAACAGTTGAATGGTATGATCTTTTTATTTTTGCAACTGCATCAGCATTGGTTTTCAACAAAATATTTTTCCCCGCATTTGATGCATTAATCGGAACGCTACTAGCCTTCGGGACTTTTGCTTCTGCTTATGGTGCACGTATTGTCGGGGCTGCACTGTTCGGCCACTTCGGTGATAAACTGGGCCGAAAGTCTATGCTTCTTATCTCACTGCTGGCAATGGGACTCTCGACCTTTTCAATAGGATTGCTGCCTAACTATGCCACCATCGGTGTATGGGCTCCCGTGTTATTATTGACCCTTCGCCTTATTCAGGGCCTTGCACTGGGCGGTGAATGGGGGGGAGCGGTATTAATGGCTGTTGAGCATTCCCCAAAAAATAAGCGTGGTCTTTATGGTTCATGGGTCCAGATTGGAGTGCCGGTAGGAACGTTGATTGCGAATCTTGCCTTTTTGGCTATGTCGGCTTTTTTGCCGCAGGAAGATTTAGTCGACTGGGGATGGCGTGTTCCGTTCCTGGCAAGCGCACTACTCATTGGTATCGGTCTTTATATCCGTTTGAACATTCATGAAACGCCAGTGTTCAAACAAACTAAAGAAAAAGAATCTGTAGTAAAAATGCCTCTCCTAGAGATTACTCGGAAACACTGGAAACAGGTGTTATTGGGAGGTATTGCCACTATGTCCACCGGAGCATCATTTAATATTATTGTTGCTTTTGGACTAACCTACGGTACTCAGACGTTAGGTTTTAGCCGGGCCATAATGCTGACCGTTGTTCTCGCCTCTTGCGCCCTGTGTATCGTATTGCTACCAGCTTTTGGGGCTCTATCAGACCGTTTCGGTCGTAAGCCAGTGATCATTGCCGGGATTGTGGCTGAGGCCGTCGTAGCATTTCCGATGTTCTGGCTGATGGACACACGAGAGTTACCACTGGTATTCCTAGGGTATGGGCTGTTGATGACCGCTTTTGCCGCTAACTATGGACCTATAGCAACATTCCTGGCCGAACTCTTCGGCACCCGAGTTAGATACTCAGGGCTTTCTGTTTCCTACATGCTTTCCGGCCTGTTAGGCAGTGCCACTACACCTATTGTGACCACAGCGCTCTTGTCTTGGACTGGTAAAGGCTCTTCAGTTGCTTGGTACATGATTGGGTCTGCACTGGTTTCGCTTATTGCGTTGTTGCTTTTGACCGAGACCTTCAAAAAAGACCTCACAGAAACTCAATCATCAATTACCGGGGGAGAAAAAGCTCTGTCCCGATAAAATACTCACCAACAATGTTTAAAAAACCACCTACATGTCATTTTTCTGCCCTTTAAAGGATATTTCATGAAACGTATTACTACTGCCTCTGGTGGACCTGCAGTCGTAGGACCATATTCTCAGGCCGTCATTAGTGGTAATCTGGTCTTCACCGCAGGGCAAATCCCCATTATCCCTGGTACAGAAACCCAACCTGAAACCTTTAAACAACAAGTTCGACAAACTCTGTTGAATCTTGAAGCTGCACTTCATGCAGCAGGTTCTGATTTTGACCATGTAATCAAGGTCAATGGCTATCTGACAAATCCCTTACAACTCCAGCCCTATAATGAAGTTTACCAAGAACTTTTAGGACATGCCCCGCCAGCCCGGACTACTGTATGTGTGACATTATGGGGGGCTCTTGAAATTGACTGTATTGCAGAGCTAATTACGGTGGAAAGGCAATAATGCATAGAGGGATGTTTGCTGGGCAGGCTAATAGCCTGCCACGGTGAGATTTTTTCTGAGGTAATCAAGAAAGGTTTCTTCAGCTTTGTTGATCTTCAAAGAGTCGTTCCACATCAGATACAGCGTGACCCTTGCCATACCCTCATAGGGAGGTAATTTCCATAAATTTCCCGATGCTGCCTCTTCGGAAACAACATGTTCAGGCAGGGCGCCGATGCCTAAACCTGAACGGATCATCCTAATGACTTCATGCAGGCTGGAACTGGTACCTGTGGTATGGCCATCAAGGGATTGTTTAGCACGAAAAAGTGCTAAAGGCGCGAGTACACCATCAAGTTGTTCACTCGCAAATGAGACAAATTTTTCGCTCTTTAAATCCTCCATGCTCAAATCAGTCTTTCCGTACAAAGGGTGGCTTTTACCGCAATAAAAAAAATATTTCTGATGAAGAAGAGGAGTGTATGCTAGGCCGAGCACGTTTTTATGCTTTAAAGATATGCCCAATGCTGCCTGAAAATGCAGCAAAGCATGTTGAACTTCAGAGCTGGATCCTGTCATTATCTCAAAGGTTACTCGCGGATGTGCTAAGTGAAATTCCGATAATACCTGGTCCAGAATGTCACTTTTAACAGCTGATACCACCGCTAGCCTAACGACCCCGCTCAGATCCTGCGGCATATCCTGGACCGCCAAAGAAAGACGGGCAATGCTGCCGTAAATTGCCAGCGCCTCTTTGTAAACTAGTTCCCCTGCTGTGGTAATTGTAAAGTTCGCCCCATTACGAGTTATCAGACTTTCACCCAGTTGTTCTTCGAGCCTTTTCAGGGCGAGACTCACGGCAGGTTGTGTCACGTGCAATCGGATAGCTGCCCGACTGATACTGCCTTCCTGGATTATAGCCAGAAATGTACGTAACAGGTTCCAGTCAAGGCGATCGTGTATTTGTGACATTGGTTTGTCCAGTCAAATTGAGTTGTCGTAAGGAAGTATAAAACTTTCGATTAGCAACCTGAAATTGAGATAACACGTTTGGCGGAGTCGATGGCAAGAAAACGGTGGTTAGAAGGTATACACGTTTCAGTGGCGATCATTGATGGCATGTCGACCTCCCCAAGAACGCATGTAATCATGCCTGATAAGGCAGACCACTAGTTTGCCGAGCCGTCAGCAGTCGCAGAGGCTGCCTTTCTAATGCCCCCAATTACGCAAGGACTGAAGTATTGAAACTGAAGCTCAGACCATGGAACAATTTGTTTAGTCACTAATTTTTTTGTTTAAGTACCACAACTAGCGTGTCATTAAGCCCTTATGAAATAGTGAGGATCTCTGTCATTGCTTCATAGATGGATTGGTGTAATCCATTTATCTCTATATTCCGAGTGTAAAACTTTATCTAAGATGATTTTAACAAAATCTGAGGTGGCAGCCATGAGCCACTGACTCACCTCGGTTCATCTAAAGTTGAACACAAAAGAGTAGAACAAGCTATGAGCACTGAAAATGTTTTAACAGCACCAGGAAATGAAATCAGCCATCAGACTACGGTAGTCAACGGCGTTCGCCTTCACTATGTCATGGCCGGATCAGGTGAGCCCCTGGTTTTACTACATGGTTTCCCACAAACCTGGCGTGAATGGCACCAGATGATCCCGACATTGGCCAAGACATTTACCGTGATTGCACCTGATCTGCGTGGCTTTGGCGATTCAGACAAGCCCAGCACGGGTTATGACAAACGCACAGTGGCTGAAGATATCTACCAATTGGTACATCACCTCGGTTTTGAAGACATCAATCTGGTTGGGCACGACATTGGTATGATGGTTGCCTATGAATATGCATCAGCCCATCCGAACGAAGTCAGCAAGCTAGCGATGCTTGAAGCCGGTCTGCCGGGCCTTGGGCTTGAGGCTCTGTTTGACAGCGCTGCATTCCCACAGTTCTATCATTTTGGTTTCTTCAGGGCTCCGGGACTGGCAGAGGCACTGGTTGCCGGGCGTGAAAAAATGTTCATTACTGATTTCATTCGCCACTTGGCCTACGATACTTATGCCGTAACCGATGAAGATCTTAATGAGTACGCTGAGCGGTTAAGTGCCCCAGGTGCCTTACGCGCAAGTTTTGAGCATTACCGAGCTTTTGATATCGACGCCATTAACAATCAACAAAATGCCCAGACTAAACTGCCAATGCCTGTTCTTGCCGTAGGGGGACAATATTGCATGGGAGATCAAATGGGCCTCATCATGGCGCCTTTGGCTGACAATGTGCAGAGCGTGGTTATTGAACGTAGTGGCCACTGGTTGACAGAAGAACAACCGGAGCAACTGACGTCTGTATTAGTTGATTTCTTCGCCCAAACACCACCTAAACGTTAATCGTCTGTATAGGAGTCAGGAACTATGAGCGCACGCATACTGAAACCTGGTGAAGGTCAACTCACCGGGGTCGCTGGAGATATTTACACTATCAAGACCAGTGGTAGTGAGACGGGCGGGGCATACAGCGTCATGGAAGCGATTATTCCGGCTCAAAAGGGGCCACCCCCACACAGGCATTCTCGCGAGGAAGAGTCTTTCTTTGTACTAGAAGGAGAACTGGAGTTCTTTGCCGATGGTGTTCGAAGCGTTGGCGGCGTTGGGACTTGGGTGACTTTACCTCGGGGGTCTCTGCATTATTTTAAAAATATCGGCACGACCCCAGCCAAAATGCTCATTTTGGCTGTTCCTGCAGGCCTTGAGGATTACTTCATTGAGGTCAGTCAACCGGCGGGAACCTTCTCCGAAGAAAATCCACCGGAGATGGATGACAAACAAATAGAGAAGATGATCCGGTTGGGGCCGAAATATGGAATTGAAATCGTTCCACCTCATGATTAAGCACTAAATATCGGCTAACCAGTTAAAGTTATAAATGACCGCCCCCTACATTCAGGGGGGCGCAAAGGTTAAGTTTGACGTCAAATAATTTCAAGGTAGGATCCATGTCTGACGAGATTGTCATCATTGGGGGCTCCCTGACAGGCCTGACTCTAGCTTTGGCATGTGCAAAATATAGGATCCCTGTGCGTGTTATCGAACGCTCTGCTGGACATATTTTAGGTGGTGATAGTCTCAGCATCGATTTGGATTTGGTTGCTACTACAACAGGTTACGACCCGCGTGCTCAACCAGTTCTGCCAGTGGTACCCGCTTATCGTGAATTAACGACCTGGCCTGCACTTTATGCCTGGCTCCGAACTCGCACGATTGAGACACATAGCATCGTTCTGGAAGAGAGCAAGAACGTCACTGCTATTAGTGATATGGGCGAATATGTCAATATTAGTTTTTCCGATGGGTCTGAAAGAAATGCTGCAGCAGTGATTGGTGCTGATGGTTATCGGAGTCTTGTTCGCCAGACTATTACGCAGGAAGATCCTTTCGCTACATATTCCGGCTATCTGGTGTGGCGAGGTCTTGTGGAAGAAAGGGAACTGGAAAGATCAGTCGCCTGGTCCTCCAATGGAGGATTGTGGATCGAATTTGTAGAGGGTTACAGACTCGTTGCCGCAACACTTCCTGGGCGAGACGGATCTCTTAAAGCTGGAGAAAGGCAGATAACATTTGCCTGGTTTGATACACACCAAGGTACATTACTACACCAATCGGGCTGTTTGACAGAGGAGGGCCATGTTATAGGCTCACTCGTTCGCGGTAAAATTGATAGTACGGTCAGGGCGGAATTGGCAGATATCGCTAAAGATATATGGCCACCGTTATGGCGCGAAGCCGTTGTAAAAGGGGTGCTTTCGCATGCAGTACTGAGTGGGGCACCTATCGCCGAGTATAACCCGCCTCGTCTGGCAAAAGGGGCATTGGCCATTGTGGGGGACGCCGCACATGTTGTGTCGCCAATGACGGGGCGTGGCTATCTAACTGGTGTAGAAGATGCTGCTATGTTGGCTCAGATGCTTTCTCAGCGCGCATCAGATGAACCCATATCGACAGTATTTAAGCGCTTTGAAATTGCCCGCTTACCATATATTCGTGGGCTGGTTACCCATTCCATGCGAATTAGCGATGAATTTGTTAGGTATGCAAAATATCATCGGTAAACACTGAGCTGGCCCTCGAATGCAGGCGTTTCAGTTACCGGCGCATACCGACCTTGTATTAAATAAGCTGCCCGTTAAGGCAGCCTATTTTTGTGCCATCTATTTATTAGCCCTATTCTGGATCGGCAAGGCTGACGTAATCGATTGCCTGCCCCTCCAGGCAATCGCCAGCCAGATAAACCATAGCGGCGCGATTATTAACCCGGTTCTCGTATCTGCCTGCAGTGACAATGCAACCAGCATTAGCAGGAAAAAGACCAGGCAACTCCAGACCATCGCGCTCCCCCCTGGCAGGCGGTAGTGACTCTTATGATGCAGGTCTGGGTGCTGCTTACGGTAAGCCAGCCAGGAGAAAAGGATAATGCTCCAGATGAAGATTAACAGGATTGCAGAAAGCGTCGAGAGCAGGGTGAAAACGCCCATCACGCTGGGGATGAGAAACAGTAATGCCGCGCCGCTGAACATACAGAATCCGGACAACAGTAGGCCGCGCAAGGGAATATTGAGCGCCGATAGTTTTCCCAATGCTCTGGGGGCGGCATTTTCATTGGCCAGGCCAAACAGCATCCGACTGGTTGAGAACACGCCGCTGTTAGCTGAAGAGAGAGCGGATGTCAGCACCACAAAATTGACTATAGCAGCGGCAGCGGGCAACCCAGCCAGCGAAAACAGGCCAACGAAGGGGCTTTTGTCCGATGCGATATGTTGCCAGGAAGATACTGAGATAATACAGGCCAGTGAAAGAACATAAAACAGCAGGATTCTGACTGGAATTGCATTTATTGCTTTGGGGAGATTAGTTTCTGGATTTTTGGTTTCTGCTGCCGCCACGCCAATCAACTCAATACCGACAAACGAAAACAGCGCAATCTGGAACCCGGCAATAAAGCCGGAAATGCCGTGAGGGAACATCGTGCCGCTCTCAGTCAGGTGGCTGAAAGAGGCTTTTACGCCATCGGGCGAGGTGTAACCCGACATCACCATAAAAAACCCAGCCAGCAATAGCGCGACAATTGCCACCACTTTGACAAGGGCAAACCAGAATTCCATTTCACCAAAAATCCGGACTGACAGCATATTCATCACCAGCATCAGCCCCAGAGAACCAAAGGCAGGGATCCACAGCGGCAAATGTGGGAACCAGAATTGCGCATAACCACCAATCACCACCACATCGCCGATGCAGGCCACCACCCAGCTCAGCCAGTAGGTCCAGCCAATGAAGAAACCGGCCCAGGGGCCGAGATATTCGCTAGCGAAATCGGCAAAGGAGTTAAAGCGTGAACTGGAAAGGAGGAGTTCGCCTAACGCGCGCATGACAAAGAACAGGAAGAAACCGATGATAATGTAGGTAAAAATGATGGAGGAACCTGACAGATTGATGGTTTTTCCTGATCCCATAAACAGACCCGTGCCGATAGCGCCGCCAATAGCGATTAACTGAATGTGGCGATTATCTAACTGTTGTGCGAGCTTCCGGTTTTCAACTGGGGCCTGATGCAGGCTCCCCGGGGTTTTATTATTCTGCATAATTCACTCCGGTTATACGAGATGCCTTTTGACTGCGCTGAGTCCGCAGTCAGAAATTATCAAAGACCCAGCCGGGGCGGTTGGGCATGTATTGAGACTCTGAAAGGGAACACCTCAGGAGAACACCCTCTTCTTTTCAAGGAAGATTTCGGCCAACATGCAGCGAGCACCACCACCACCGAGATCCTCGATGATATCAATCGGTGCCAGTGCCAGCGACGCATAGTCCTCAATCAGCTTCTGTTGTTCAAGCGTAAAGGAGGACCAGGCGCGAGTCGACATGGCATACACCGGTCGACCCTGAAGGTTTCTCAGCTCCAGTACGTTGCAGGCAAAGGCTTCCATCTGCTGAAAGCTGACGTTGATAAGGGTTTTACCTGTTATCTCAAGAAGCTTCATCAGCCTCAGTCGTTCCGATTCCGAAGCGATCGATTCCATGCAAACGATGGCAAATCTTTCACCTACACTCATCATGACATTGGTGTGGTAGATCAATTGCTGGTGGCGATCCCGTGCCTCGAACCATTGAATGGTGTAGCCTGAATGGTGTTCGAATTCCCGTCCCGCTTTTTCGGAGCTGCGCGATGATCGACAGGCATAAGCGATACGGCTAACGTGATCGAGAATTAATGAGCCGGTGCCTTCCAGATAAATATTGCGGGATTCAAAGTCGGAAAGATCGATGCGGCGCATAACCCGATAGTCCCGCGTCAGATCGGCGATAATATCCATCCGGCGTTCGCGGCGACGGTTATGCGCTTCCATTGGAAATGTGTAAATCGTGCCATCTTCTAGCATGGCAATCCAGTTGTTGGGGAACAGTGAATCGGGGGTTTCACGTTCGGCGCTGTCGTCAATTATACGTACTTCGACCCCGGCGTTGCGCAGTGCTGCAACGTAGCCGTCAAAAGCAGTTAACGCTTTTTCTGCAACGTCCTCAACCGCCGATAATGGCTTCTGGAAAGCGTTGCTCTCCAGTGTCTCCGGGTTAGCTTTGAAAGCGGCAGGTCGCACCATCATGACTGTTTGGGCAGTTTGCATAGTGATCATTACTCCGGGCGGGCTAGCAGGCTGTATAGGTCTCGGGGATTAGCTGGCGCGGGAACTAGCGCAATATTACTGCCAATATTGTGTTGTTTGGCGATATCGTTAATCAGGCGCAGCGCGGAAAAATCCTCGATGGCGAAGCCAACCGAATCGAATACGGTCACCGCATCATCGCTGCGTCGTCCGGTTTTCTGAGCATTGATGACCTCCCAAAGTTCGGTGACGGCGAAGTCGGTTGGCATCTGTTGGATTTCACCTTCAATGCGTGACTGCGGCGTGAACTCGACAAATACGTCGGCGTTGTTAAGGATGTCAGCATCAAGCTCGGTTTTACCTGGGCAGTCGCCACCGACGGCATTCAGATGCATACCGGGTTTAACCTGGTATGCGGCAATAATGTTGGCATAGCTCTTATCTGCTGTGATGGTGGTGATGACATCAACGTGTGAGACGGCTTCATCCACTGAACGGCAGAAATGCAGTCGAATACCCGGGTAGGTATTAAGATTACCTATCAGCTTTTCGGTCGCACTGTTGTCAACGTCATACAGCCAGAAGTCGGTGAAGCCGAGTACCTCATTGAAACCGATAATCTGGAACTCACTTTGAGCGCCATTGCCGATCACCGCCATTTTCCTGGCATTGCTGCGCATCAGGTATTTTGCACCTAATACCGAGGTGGCTGCAGTTCTTAACGCCGTAGCCAGGGTAAATTCACTTAGCAGTAGCGGATAACCGGTGGCGGTTTCTGCCAACGCCCCAAATGCCATCACGGTCAGTTGGTTATGCAGAGCGTTCTGTGGGTGGCCATTGACATATTTAAAACCATAAAGATTGGTATCAGCAGTGGGCATCAGTTCAATCACCCCAATGTCGGAATGACTAGCTACGCGTGGTGTTTTGTCAAATTCAGGCCAACGGCGGAAATCCTGCTCAATGTAATCGACCAACAGGCTAATGAACTTCGCCACACCAGACAGCCCGACTAGGATGCGCATATCTTCAATATCAATAAAGCGTGTCATGAAAAACTCTCTCTGTTGTCATAAAACAACAGTATGCGAAAACGTTTTGACTTCAGGAAGTTGTATAAGTGTTCAAAATGATGATAAATTTGTCAAAATGGCAACTAGAAAGAACAGATTGAAATGAATTTAACCGATCAGCAATTACTTGCGCTGTTACGCGACAATGCGCGTTTATCGATAACGGCATTAGCCAGCCGGATGAAAATATCACGGGCAACGGTGCAAAAGCGTATTGGGGTCTTAGAACAGGAGGGCGTCATCACTGGGTATACCGTGAAGGTAAAACCTGGCGTTGAGCAAAATCGCATTCGCGCCTGGATGAGTGTGGCAGTGGAAGGCACCCGAGCGTTGGCGATTGTGCAGCAGCTGCGGGGAGACCCGGCGGTCTATACCCTGCATAGCACAAATGGCAAGTGGGATCTGTTGGTTGAATTACGTTCCGACTCACTGGAAAATTTTGACCGTATTCTGGGGCGGCTCCGTCGTATTGAAGGTATTCACAACACCGAAACCAGTATCTTGCTTTCCACACATAAAGCCTGATGGAAAGTCATCGGATAGCACTGCTTTGACCTTGTTCTTCAATGAAGCACATTGGAGAACCATCACATATTTCAATGGCATTGTATTTATAATTCCTGTAGTTTTTTCATCATTAATAGCGGGCATGGACTTCTCTGTAAACTCAGAATAACGGTCTATTTTATATTGCAATCTGAATTGGCTAATATTTATTATTTCGAGGTAAAATACGGACTTGGGTGGTCACATTTATTCTATCTAACTCATTGCCAGGAATCCTGAAGTCGTCAAGTTTATCACGTCTGAGATGTTTTGTTAGTGCAAGTAGTACATCAATGCTATAAATAGGAATGCGATAGTTTGTTCCTATTATAATGAATGCTGAGGCGGTTTTGTTATGAAGAAAATCCTTTCCATAGCATACAAGTTAAAAAATATCCTCAGTCGCGATAAATCTAATTTGGTAAGATTTTAATTGTTGCGAAAGGTATTTTACCATCCTATGTTTGTGCTTCCTTCGGCTACCCGCCATACAACCAATGGAGTTAATCATTGCAGTATTTACTTGATGGTGTGAAATAAATACTTTCTGGTAAATACGATGTGGAGTTAAATTATCTGCTTTTAATTAGCTTGGTTTAATATTGTCAATAGGCGTCATGATTAAAATTATCCCCTATGTTTTTTTTGATGCTAACAATGCATGAGTCTATTTCACCATTGGATAGGTCAATACATTGATATACATAACACCAATCAAAATTAATTGTTTCCTGTTTTTATTTTGTTGCCGAATTTTTCGTAGTGTGGGTCGTTGTTTTATATGTTAATTACTAACTGCGTAGTTGTGGTGAAAATAGGAGTGTGGAAGGGGTGGTTATTTTTATTTAATGAGGGGTTGGGTGGGTTTTTTATTTTCGGGAAATCTTTTGTTGAATATTTAAAATCCCAACCTCTGGGTTTTCTATAATCTTACAATAGTTTTTAAAAATCCTATTTATCAATTGTGGCCTCTAGAACAGTTTGCACATGCTCAGTAAGAGGTTTATTTCTGGACTCTGAACGAGCATTTAAACTATTCATTAAGCGTTCAGAGAGTCTGAATGATGAGGGTGCTTTTATTTTTCATCCTATCATATCTCATGTTTATTTGAGTAGTGTAATGCACAGTGGCTGGAGTGGGGGGATGCGTCAAGCGATTGACGGACTTCAGTAAGATCGCTTAACCTATCTACGTTGTACTGTCGCCCTCGGACGACCATCCAATGTCTCAGCACTCTGTGAGAGGCGCCTTCGGGTGAGTGCCATCCAATGTTTCATGTGACCTGTGAGAAACGCCTTCGGGTAGTCACAATATCCTCGTAGCCTGGAAGAGGATGCCCATGTGGCGGTACCTCCGTTTACCCTTTGAGAACGGAGATCACAACAGTGATGAAGGTTCATTAGCGACTCAACCGCGCCAGTCCTGGTACGGTTTCTTTCACCAATAACGTATATATTACGTCTTTCAGCTATGGAACTCGCCAAGGTGGGTTTTAAGCTTCAACGTTTTGATTCTTTTATCTTTTACGACTTGTTGCTGACTATGTGACTTTTGAACGCACGTATAAGGCCATTTGGTACATTTGGCCGCTTACGTGAGTCTCATTAGGAGCAGAGGAGCGCGCGTCACTTGTGAAGTGGCGAAGACACTACCAAGTGACGCGCGTAGCGCATAACGTCTCAACCCACGCATGACGTGGCTTTCAACGTTTTAATACCATCTGACCAACACGTAGTTGTGTCAGTACGGTTTTAAACACGCATTCACTTAAACGTAATGACGACGGAAAACACCGTTTTGGACGTTTCACTATCTAAAAGGAGGAAATCGACTCGGTATCGATGGCGACACTACGAACAGTAGTGTGTGGAGGCAGACGTGACTAACGTCAGGCCGGCGAAAGCCGCGAACAGGTCAGAGACCTGGGGAGCCTCGAAATAACTCAACATTTCGCCGCCCCGATGCACAGATACCAGTCGAGACGCAGGAAGCGCAAAAGTAACCGTGCCGTCGGGGTTGAAATTATCGGGATACAGATCTGTCTGCTTTGTGGAAAGCAGAGGGTTGTGTATGCCGTGGGAGGAAAGTTGATGTCAAAGCTCAGCAAGCAGCTGGTTACGCTCGCCCGCCAGGGCCGGGGCAGTTTTAAAACCGTTGCAGACCGTTCAAGATTAGCAGAGCGTTTTTCTGAACGTCTTGCGAAACTAAATATCCAAATCAGGGATGTTAAGCATGTTAAAACGTCCCATGTCGAAAAATATATTAATAGTCGCAAGGCTGAAAACATATCAACGCGGACACTCCAAAATGAAATGTCAGCAGTGCGTTCAATCATGTCAGCAGCAGGGCGTAATAAGCTCGCTGACCCCTCTCATGATAAGTTGAGCAATCAGGCGCTGGGTATATCAGGAGCTTGTCGTGATGGGACAAAGACACCACTCTCCGATGAAAAGTTATCAGCAATTGTTAGCCATGTTTTTAAAAAAGATGAGGGGGTAGCAATCTGTATGCAATTATCTCGTTATTTGGGGCTTAGAACGGAGGAGACGGTTCAGTCGGCTAAATCACTAAAAACATGGAAGCAAACTATTTTGAATGGTAACGATAGGGTAAAGGTGGTGTTCGGGACAAAAGGTGGTCGCCCTCGGGAAACTACAGTGTTTAATCGTGAGAAAGTTTTGTCTATTTTAGATAAAGCGATAAAACATTGTGATTCACATAATGGGAAACTGATTGATAAACCTTCGTTACATACGGCGATAGAGCGGTACAGAAATATCGTGCGTGAAGCTGGTATGACCGGAAAAGATGCGCCTCATAGTTTACGTTATGCTTATGCCAAGGATGCAGTAAGTCATCACGTTAATAATGGTATGAGTCGAGAAGAGGCAAATGCATTGGTTTCTATGGATTTAGGGCATGGTGACGGGCGAGGCCGTTATATCAAGCAGGTCTATTTTAAAAATGGCGTTGAATGAGTGGTGCAAAATGGTCGCAGCACTCACAGGGCTGCGACCTCTAAAATTGTAAGGCGATTTTACTTGTGCAACTCTCTATATAGTCTGTTCAATTAAAAATAATGCAATTTTTTTATGTCTATTACACTGCTGAAGTTAGTTGATCATGATGTACATATTGGTATGTATATTCTGGCGGTTGTGGGAGTAATTCCGGGCTTCTCCCTTTGAAAAGATAAATGAATCCGATTACTTTATATCCATCGATAGCCCAAACTGCAACTGGATAAATAGTCATTCCACCTTTACGGTTTTCTACCCGAATGCACCAGTTTTATACAGGGGTATGGAGGGAAGCCTTTTTTCTTTGGATGAATCATTACTGCTATTGGCTTCTTGGTCATAATTGCTGAAGATTGAAATAACTGTACAATCCTCGCATGATTTTAGTTCCCCTGTGGTTGACATAACTCTCTTTTGATTCGAAAATGAACAGGCTTACTTGTTGTCTTCGGACAACCAGCTAATGCTTCAGCACTCTGTGAGAAGCGCCTTCGGGTGAGTGCCAACCAAAGTTTCAGCGGTCTGTGAGAAACGCCTTCGGGTGACTGCCAATAGCCTCGTAGCCTGAAAGAGGAAGCCCATGTGGCGGTAACTCCGTTTAGCCTTTGAGAACGGGGATCACTTAGCGGTGATGAAGGTTCCTTCAGTATTTCACTTCCGGGCACCGTGTCCAATCGATGCAATTATCTTGACGGTAATCATATCCCGTCAGGGCAGGTGTTATACATTTTCTACATACAGTAACCATCGTCTGATTGCGCTTTTAGCAATCGACTCCCCCAGGGAAATACCTTTCCCCTGGGGACGGTGTTTCCCTTTTTTACAGGAGAAACACCATGTCTGTACTTTCACTGTGGCCTTCTCAGCCTGAACTCTCCTTCATTGACCGCCTGTGTGCATGTTGGCGCCGAATATACCCGGGCCATCCGGGCGCAGAAGACGTCATTGATACCGAGTGGTTTACCAACGAAACCCGCAACGTCAGTTGTAAGGCTATCATTTTTCCTCGGGAATCCGGCGGCTGGTGCGCCACCTTTATGTCGCGTACCGGATATTCTAAAAGGGATTTTTCCTACTCTTTGAATTCGTTTACGCAAATCTTCTCATCCCGGATAGAAGCGGTTCGTGCAGCGGAACAACTGGCGAAACAGTTTGTTCATCTGCGTCATCGCTACCATCACGGTGCACAGCAGCTGGCCTGCAAACCGGCCGCTTAAGTCGCATGCAGTCACATACCCTGACGGGGATTTACACCCGTTTGGGGATAAATCCCGCTTTGCTTTTTTGTGGAGGATTTATCGATGCATACCCAGTTACCCAACGTACTTAACGTGAAAACCGCGCTTGATGCGTTTCATTTCCTTTGCCTGGTTGAAGGTAAGCTCATGAGTATTCGGGCTTGCCAGCGTCTGGGGTTGGGTCTTGAACGTGAAGACCCCACTGAGCTGAATGATGTCGAAAATGCCGTTATCAATGCAGGAGAGGCCTATGGTGGTTTCCTGCTGGTCATGCAGTACGGCTATTTACCGACACTTTCCGCTAACGGGCAAGCGCTACTGACTCGCCTGGATACGCTGAGCAAAGATATTCACGCGTCTTACTGGGCGCAGGCCGTGGAGCAAGGCAAGCGCGATGTTGAAGCCGACATCGCTATTGGTGAGCTCGAGGTTTGGTGATCGGCATGACAGCCTGACAACTTGCAGACACACACCCTGACGGGGATTTATTCCCGTCCGGGGGATAGATCCCCCTTCATTATTTCTGGAGGATTTATCGTGATAACGACTGTGTATTTTGACAAGCCGCCGTCAGAGGACGCGTGGATTGATTTAACGCTTGCGGTGACCGAGGTGTACTGGCTTTTGCCGGCGACGACCTGGCCTGTAGATATTAACCAGGCCAGTGATCTGTTCAGCGGTGCGGTACTCGATGTGGCCGGTCTGCAGTTTTCTCAGCAGCCGGGACACATGCAATCTGTACAGCAGACTCTCTGGATCGACAGTCGACAGGATTTCTTCGGCCGGCTGATGTTGCTCCTGATACATAACCTGTGCCCCGGCTGCTTCCGAATAGAGCGGGATACACAAACTGCGGGATGTGGTTGGGAACAGCCGCTTATCTGGTTGCGTCATCATCTGCAGCGTCCTGAGCTCAAGGCTCCAGATGCGGTGAATGAACGGATACTCACGGACGATTCAGTCCGCAGACACCTGGTGCAATTCAGGGACAGTATCAATAACGACGAGCTCTCCTATCACTGGAGCGTGATCACCCTGATGGATAACGTCTGGCTAAACCCGGGTTTGAGCAGGAGCAAGTGAACGTGATCTCAACCTTGTAGTCCGCACTGTCAGTCTTGTTGAGTACGACAGGACTTCAACGCGTTAACTCATTTTCCCTGGAGGGGCTTTCCCTCTCGGGGAAGTCCGTCTCCAACACACAGGAGACTTACCATGTTGCATTTTAACCCTGCAGAATTGCGCACTGTCATTGCTGAAGTTCGCGCCAATCAGTGTGCGCTGATGCTGGCCAAAGACGAAGGCGTCTATCTGATGCCGACCGTGGGCGAGCGAAATGCTACCGGACGTATTAAACACCTGGCGTATGCCGACGGTTGCCATCCCGAAAAGGATGAAGCCTGGTATGAGACGTCCCGGCAGCTTGTCGGCGGAGATGACTTTGGCGAGGAGCTGGTGCTGACCGACAGTTGCATCGAACGAATACTGTCGCAAGGCCATGAGCTCTGGATACACCTGTTACCCGAAACGGTCTATATGCACGTCGCCGTGGTCAACTGGGTGTGTGTCGCCGACTTTCGCCGTATGACCGCCCGTATGCTGCAGCTGGCCGAGGTCCATTACTCGGTCTGTGTCAGCCAGGAAGAGTTTAAACACTGGCGTGAGCGGGCTATCAACCTGTTGTCCACGGCCTGCCATACCGATTGCAAGCGGGCAAAGCCCGCCGATCGGGACGACTATCAGGCCTTGTTCGAACGGCTGAAACAGCGTGTTGACACGGTAAACCCGAAAGGGGCACTGCGTTACCCTGCGTTCTAACCACTTTCTGTCCCCTGGGGCGTATTCTTCGCCGCCAGGGGAGGAATGCGCTTTTTTTACGAGGAGCATTCCATGAAGAAATCATCATCATCACGTCGGCCGGCAAAAGCCCGTCGCGAACGTCCTGACCTGTACCAACAGGTCACGGACAAAATCATTGCCGCTATCGAGACGGGAACGTTGCCCTGGCGTAAGCCCTGGCGGACCGATAAGGCCCGCAGTGCGTCGACCAGCATCATGCCGCAGAACGGCACAACCGGTTATCACTACAGCGGTGTGAATGTGCTGCTGTTGTGGATGGCCGCGGACGAAAGGGGGTTTCACTCCAATCGCTGGCTGACCTACAAGCAGGCGGAAGCCGTCGGTGGGCATGTGCGCGCTGGCGAAACAGCCACCCTGGCCGTGGTATTCAAACCCTGGGACAAGCAGGTGGAGGATGCTGATGGCCGGCAGCTGTTTGACGAGGAGGGGAACCCGCTGAAAACGCGAATACCCATGCTGAAGCCGCTGTACCTGTTTAACGTTGCCCAATGCGACAACCTCCCGGAAATCGTTGTCGGCGTTACGCCGGCAGAAGTGCCGGAAGAGGATGGGGCGTTGGTTGATACGAAAACGCAGGCTCAGGTCAGCACCCTCGTTGATGCCAGTGGCGTTCGGCTCGAACAGGTGTACCAGGACCGGGCATTTTACTCCCCGATCCGCGACCAGATTGTCCTGCCGCAGGTTCAACAATTTAGGACCGAGGCGGATTACTGGTCGACGTTATTGCATGAACTGGTGCACAGCACCGGTCATGCAACACGGCTCAACCGGGAGGGGATCACGTCTTCCTCCCGGGCGTTCGGAGATCCGGTGTATGCGTTCGAGGAACTGGTGGCGGAACTGGGCAGTGCTTTTATGTGCGCGCAGCTTGGCATCTTTGGCGACATCCAGCACGACAGCTACCTCGAGCACTGGCTCAAGGTATTACGTGAAGATAAGCGCGCGCTGTTTCGTGCGGCCAAACAGGCCCGTGAGGCATCAGAGTTTTTGCTGAAGCCCCTGGCGAAACCGGCGACAACCGATCCTGCCGTTGCGGCATGAGGAGTCTGGTGATGACGATTGAACAACGTTACTGGCAGACCATTGCCGGCAGGTTACTGGCCAAATACTTTGGCCTGGCGTTAAACGATACCGATCTGTGTGAGGCGGAGTGCGTGATGGCTTTGCAGGAAGCGGGAGTGCGGCCGTTTGAGGCGATCAACAACCTGGTGGATAAATACCACCTGGTACGCCTGCGCACCAATCCCTTTACCCCATCATCACCGTATCTGCGCCAGGTGGAAGAGCTGGGCGTGATCGATGAAATAGAGCAGGAGATAGGCCACTAAGGGCAGGGCTGAATCATCGTCCTGACCATCATGATTTAACACCTAACCCATCGGGGGAGACTTTCCCCCGATGGGGAAAGCTCCCTCTTTTTTTATGAAGAGGAGAACGACCATGTCCAACTGGTGCAAAAACCGTTTAGTGATCACTGGCCAATCCGTGTTTGTGGATGAACTGCAGCAATGGGTCAATGGCCATGTTGTGCCTGACTACCGTCATGCCATTCAACAGAGTTGCCGGCTATTTCTGGCCGGCTGCGCCGGCATACTGAAGCCGGCCACAACAAAACCTGGGGTTTATGTGCCCTATCCGGATCTGTTATCACATCCGGGGATCGCATCACCTCAGAATCTGGCCTTTGAACACTGGTTCGGGTTGCTGAAGGCAGATATCCCGTTAACGGCCGAAAATATTCGTTTGATTGAGCGTCTTTATCGCCAGTCGGGAATTGACGCCGTGAAATGGGAAAACATTCCTAACGTCGCGAAGGCGCGTATGGCGGATGTACTGTCTCGCCAGTATGCGGACTGGTTCGGCCTGGTGGGGGTGAGTCCTGACATTGATGCCGGCATATGCTGGGAACGTTTGGGCGTGATGCCAGAGTATACCGTGCCCTGTGACATGCTGATGCTGATACCTACACGCCTGGCATCCGAACTGAATGGTTCAGGGGCCCTGTTACGTGAGGTGCCGGCCACGGCCGATCTATATGGTCGTCAGTACGGCGTTGAATGGCCATCAGGCCATAATGTCGGTTGCATACGGGACGGCATCAACACGTTGACGGTTCACTTTGACTCTCCCTGGTACCCGCCTGCTGGCGAAGTTATCGGGACAGTATCTGAGTTGTTCAGTTGCCAGGTAGAGCATACCTGGTATATGCCCGACGCAGAGCGCAGTGGCTATGATCGTTACGACCGCGGCGAGCATGTCGACGGCGGACGAATAGCGGCAGAAACAGAGGTCGGTGAAGTGATCCACCTGACCTACGCTGACAAGGGTTCTGTGCCGTTGTCACTGAATTCAGCTGCTGGCTAATCATCGAGTTTTGTTAACGCATTAACCTATGGCCACCGATGTTCGGTGGTCTTTTTTTTCCCGTGGGGGAGTTCTCCCACTACGGGTGAGCTCCCTTGTTAAAGGAGTTCACCATGTTGACGTTTAGTGAAGCACAGAAACAATTCGTCGGCCTCTTTGGCCAAACTGCACGCTACCACCATCGGTATAAGGTCTTTTCTGACTTCGTTCAGTGTGGCGCGATAGCGATGCACAATCGCTTCTGTCCAGACGAAAGACTGGAGAAACAGTATCTGACGATCATCAAGGGGTATGAACGTGAAGACGTCGAACGCCTAGCGCACTTACTTGCCCTGGTACGAATTGCACTGAATGCCCAGGCTTGTGATTTTCTAGGGATGACGTTCATGCAACTGGAGCTCGGGGATAAACACCGTGGGCAGTTTTTCACGCCCTGGAGCGTGGCATCGATGATGGCCAAGTTACAGTTCACAGGATTGAAGCAACAGTTGCAAACTCAGCCGTTTGTCACCATCAGTGAACCTGGTTGTGGTGCCGGCGGCATGATGATTGCTGCAGCGGTAGAGATGCAAACATTGGGATACGAACCTTCACAGCATATGTGGGTTTCCTGCGTTGACATCGATGTAGTGGCTGTGTCGATGGCCTATATCCAGCTGTCATCACTGGGGATACCCGGTGAAATTGTATTGGGAAACGTATTGGCCAATGAGCGCCGATTGGTGATGTACACTCCGATGCATTGGTTGGAAAAATGGCCAGTTAGAATACAGCAGTACCATTCAGGTAATTGACCAAAACCGCCCAGTATGGGCGGTTATCTTTTAGTTCTATAAATATAATGTGCGATTTATAGAATGGGCTGATTCGCAAATACGGATTCTATGGATTTTTTAATATCATTTAATCTTACTGGTTTTGTTAAAATATCCACATCTTTGATTGGGCTTTCACTGGTGTATGCACTAATGAATATAAACGGTGTGTTTTTATTTGGACCGTTATTCTGTTTGACCTCTCTGTATAAGTCATCACCAGTGATAATAGGCATCTGTAAATCACTCAAAACAAGATCAAATGATTTCCGATATAACTTCTCCAATGCTCTTTCCGGAGATGTTGTATACTCTACTGAAAAGTCATGCTGAAGAATTGATACTAATGACTCGCACGCCATTTCATTATCATCGATAATCAATATACTGATGCCCTTAGCTGAGAACGGTTTGTCATCAATATCGGTGATAATGTCAATTTCAGCAGGTGTTGCCAGCTCAATAGGTAATGAAACGGTAAATACAGTTCCTTTACCAACATCACTTTTTACATCAATAGTCCCATTCATGGCTTTAACAACACCATGGACGATAGCTAACCCCATCCCGAAGCCGGGCACTTTGTTGTCGTTGCCGACTCGGACAAACGGCGAAAATATAGTGTCTATTTTATCTTTCGGGATACCCTGTCCCGTATCTTCGACCTTAATAATTAGTTTGGATTTTTCGTGAACAACTGCACTGACCTGCACATTACCGTTTTCTGTGTATTTGATAGCATTGGTGACAATGTTTTCAATGATTTGCATAGCCCGCGAAGGATCACTCTTTATATACACATCAGAGATGTCACCTAAACTTACAGAAACAGACTTTTTATTTAATATCGAAATGCTTTGATCAACGGTATCTTGCACAATCTTACGTAATTTGAATGATGCTATTTTTATTTCGACGTTACCATTATCAACCTTTGCAAATTCAGCAAGGTCTTTCATCTGACGTTCCATTTTCATGGCGGCATTTTCTAAACGTTCAAAGTGATTGAATGCAGTACCGTCTTTTTTCTGGATAATCACCTCTACAGATGAAATTATCGCCTGTAGGGAAGTTCTTAATTCATGGCCCAAAACCCCCAGGAACGCATTTTTGTTGTTGAAAGATTTTTTTTCGGATTCTAATTGGTTGTTAATGGATTTTACTTGTCGATATGAAATGAATAGCATCAGCAAGAAAAGGAAGTACAGAGTTGCAATAGGAAACTTCATAGAGTTCCCTTTGTTAAGGTAGTCTTGCTGGATGATATTTCTTTGCCTTACTTCAGCATGATCTGAAATTACAACGAGATTTTTATTGTCCTGTCCGATTAATTCAATACTTTTAAGAATGATAGAGTAATCAGGAGTCTCTTTATGTAACTCGACATCAATCTTTTCTAGATTAGAATTTATTTGTGCCACAGTATTAGCATAGCCAGCTTCTTCATATAAGTATCTGGTCGAAACACTTTTATGTAGCAGGACATTAGAGCTCGAGAACAGGAGATCAAGCTCTGTTTGTAATTCCTCTTTATCATTGTTACCCAATCGCAGCTGGCGCTCAACTTTCGCATTAAATCCTGCCAGTCTGATCGTGAATTTAGCTATTGCCCACGCATAGTTTTCTTGTGGGCCAGCCGAGTTCATATTATGGTTTGTGGAAAAATACTGTTCATACATCCACACAAAACCACCGGTTAGAATCAAAAAACCGACGATATACTGGATTAGGATCCGTTTTAGCTTCATTTATCTATTACCGTTATGCTGTCTACTTGCCAGATATGGCGAGCCTGATACGTGGGGCTATTAAGTTTGTCGTAAAACTCATCTAAAGGGTAAATGACGAAATAGGGACCAAAATCTCTTACTTTCAGAGGGTTCCCGTCCATTTTATTTGCAAGTAAAATATCGTATTGTTCTACATCAGAGAAAGGTATATCGACCCAGTAGTCATTCAATGCTCTCATTCTTAACGTTTTTCCATGAGCACCGACAAGTGTCAATAAATCCTTGAATTTGACACCTTCGAAATCCACCACGTGTCCAGGCTCGGTCCAGGATGTGGTGGTTTTTATATGGGATTTTTTAAGTTTATTAAAATCATCAGCAGTTAACAGATAGCCGTCATTATTATTTTTATTTGCAATATCACCATCTATATAGAGATCGCCTATCTTTGCAAAGGCCGATGCTGAAAAAAACACAGCGACTATGAATAGTATCGATAGGGATTTTGATTTATGCATAATAAACCTCGAATTCTTTACTTATTGAATTGATTAAATTGATATCTTCACTATTATGGATCCCTACTGTTTTATCATTTCCGATATAAACAGAATCGCAATGAGTATAGTATAGACTACGAAATTCAGGCTTCACAGTTGTAAATATACATGTAGTTGGGATGTCAAAACCAGCACCAATATGTAAGGCAGCAGAGTCACATGTGTAGAGGTGTTTGGCATGTTTTATTATAGATGCAAAGCAAGCAGTACTTTTTGATATTTCAGATATATTCGTGTAATTTTCATGCTCAACATCACTGAACCCAAGCACTTTAATATTAAATTTGTCGCTTAAGTAAGATATTATTTTTTTATGGTACTGTTCCGGTATACTTCTTATTTTTGTACTTGCGTGAGGGCAGAAGAGTACATACTCGCCCAGGTTGATTTCAATAAGGGGGGCATCTTTTAACCATGAGTTGCTTTTGACCTCAGCAGGAGTAAAGATATGCTCGAGACCAAGATTTCTTAAAAAGAAGTCATGCATTTCCCACTTGTTAAAATCTTCCCAATACAGTTGGTTTCCAATATCTATTATTATCTCTGCTTCTGTCGCTTTGGTAATATCAAATGGCATGAAGTGGATTTCATTTATTATGTTCTTTGTGAGCGTGTAAATTTCATTGACGTAATTATGGCAGTTCTCTGGACGAATGACTCTAATGACGATGTTGGGATTTATTTTTTTTATTGCATGTAGTGCAGATATACCGACTACTGAATCTCCCAGGGTCACCCCTAATCCATTGATGACAGTCAAGCTTTTAACTTTTGAGTAGTCTACGGAAATTTTATTGATTGCGTTATTATGAATAATAGCGTTACTCAATGGGGATATTTCCCCGCCGGGTTCTTCTTTACTTACCCCATAGGGTGAAACGATGTATCTTCCATCAAGTAAGAGACTGCCTGTATATGTTAATAAAGTATTATTCATAATGATTCACTTGGGGAAGTGTTTATCAATAATTGATTTTATCACACTGGCTTTGATCGGCTTTTCATGGGGGCCAGTGATATCATAGTCATTTATTGCACTTGCTATTTCTCTGTCTACTATGCCAGATAGCTGTCCGGTAAGAACCAGAACCATTGCATTTTTATTTTCTGACTTTCTTATTTCTTTGATTGTGTTAAAAACAGTTTTCGTCCCAACAACCCAATCCAGAATATAGGCGTCATAAGGGCTGCGTTTCAAGCTCTCCTCTAAGGATTCAATGTTATAGAACGAATCTACTATGTACTGACCATGACCAATTATTTCCTGTAGACTATCAACAATGTTTTTGTCGTCATCAAGAATTGCAATTCTATGTTTTTTTACATTATGTTTTTGTGGATATAGTTGAATTATTTCAATGTTTCGTTTTGACTCAAATAAAACCTCATCTTTTATATCATCGGTGTGAAAAACAACCCATTCATCATTGATTTTTAAGGCTGAATATTCCGTTGGTTCATTACTGTTTGCAGTTGATAAGTAGATTTTGCATTTAATATTAGCTTTTCCATCATGCCATGTAGCAGTATGAACCTCATTAACTGAATAGTTAAATATGTCGAAAAAATCGCTCATCTTCATATCAATGGAATCGATCACTTTTACCAGCTGTGATACTTCCCAGTTCGATGCGCCGGTCATCTTCTTTTGTGCTGCAGCTGTTGTGATATCCAGTACACGGCTGGTGTGGCTGATATGCTTCTGCTTTGGTATACCCTTCATCGCTAGCGCTTTTGCAATGATCTCCCCCAGGGCAGTTTTATTGTTGATATCCATCTCCCACCTTCGTTCAATTTCAGTTTAAAAATCAGCCACAACTTTACACTCAAAGTTGTGTTTTTCAAAGAAAACGCCATTTACTGTGTCGCAAAGCGATATTTAAAGTCATAAAAGTATCAATTATGTTGACGTGCACTAATGTTAGTTGTTAAAAAGATGCCTGAGTGTGGGGGCCAGCGCTGCTGAACTGAAGTTTCTGAGCGTTATGCTTATCGCTTTTCGGATGAGCATAACGCTCAGGTGAAGCTACAGCGCACAACACCAGAGAAAGCGCCAACTCAACGTGGGGGATTACTCCCTACATTGAGACGGATGCGCAATAACAGTGAGGGTGTGCTTTCACAAGTAATGAATGCTTGTGAATGGCTAAAGCACCCCGAAATAAATTCACCTGAACCTTGTAGTCTTTGCACCAGGGAAACCTGAAATTTAGCTTTGGGATTGTCTTCGGAAGTATCGAGACATCCCATGGTTTTGACTTAACAGACTCCAGCAATGCGGGGTTGATAACTGTCTATCAACCTGAAAACGGCTTACCACAGGAAACCTTTTCAACTGGGAAAAGGATTTCCTGTGGTGATTGCCGTATTGACCTGCGCAGCATAAGCGCCGGTCAAGTTTTACGGAGTTCTGCTGATGTCTTATTGTGATACACCTGAACAGGCCGCCATCATCGGTTGGTCTGGAAGAAAACTGGTGGTTAGGGCTTTTGCCGGCACTGGAAAAACGTCCACACTGGTGCGGTTCGCGTTAGCAAATCCGAACAGCAGGATGCTCTATCTTGCTTATAACCGGGCTGTCAGGGACGAAGCAGAGCAAAAATTCCCATTCAATGTGGAATGTAAAACCTCCCATCAACTGGCCTGGCCCAACTTCGGACGGCACTATCAACAACGGTTGACAGGCAATCTGCGGATCACCGACGTTGCCCGTCAACTCAATACGCGTCACTGGCCTTTGGCTCGCGTGGCCACCATCACCCTCAATGCTTTTCTCTGCAGTGCAGATACCCAGTTTGGCACGCAACACCTGCCTGATGAGAACGTGCGCAGCGGGTTGTCATCTGAAAAAATTCTGGCGGCCGCGCAGTTGCTCTGGCGCGAATCAGCTCGTCAGGACGGCGTATTCCCTGTCACCCATGATGTTTACCTCAAACTGTATCAGCTCTCCGAGCCAGATCTCGCCAAACGCTGGCAGACCGTACTGTTTGATGAGGGGCAAGACGCCAATCCAGTCACGCAAGCCCTGGTGCTGTCCCAGCGCTGTAATGTGGTCATGGTCGGTGATCGCCATCAACAAATTTACCGGTTCCGCGGGGCGGAGAATGCGCTCGACGCTGAGCAACTGGCAGATGCTCAGCAGCTGTGTCTGACACACAGCTTCCGGTTTGGCCCTGGAGTGGCCAGGGTGGCGAATATGCTGCTTAAACGCCAGGGGGAAACACTGCCCCTGGTCGGGAACGGCGGTGAAGACAACGTCGTGACGAGCTTGCCGGAACAGGACAAATCAACACACATTGCTGTACTCAGTCGGACTGTCGCTGGCGTGATTGGTAGGGCGCTTGAAGCCAGTCTTGCGGGCAAAAAAGTGTATTGGGTTGGCGGTATTGCCGGCTACAAAACAGAGGAGCTTGAGGATTTGTACTGGTTTTCGGCTGATATGCCTGAACGAATGCAATCCCCGTTGCTGGCGCGAGAATACCGTAATTTTGAGGAATTTGAGTCGGTGGCCAGGGCAACCAAAGACGCTGAAATGAACCAGGGTCTTCGATTACTCGACCAGTACTTCCCGCTGCCACAAAAGCTGCAGGTCATGCGTGAGCATGCGGTCACAGATGAAAGCCAGGCGCAGGTGACCGTTTCGACAGCACATCGCAGCAAAGGCCTGGAGTGGCCTGTAGTGATGTTGAACGATGACTTTGCGGATATCACCGACCCCCTGATGGTTGACAGCGAACGTACTGATGAAGCGAATCTGCTGTATGTCGCTGTTACCCGGGCTCAGCAAACATTGGTACTGAATGATTTACTGCAGGTGTTGATGGACGGCGAAGGAGATATCGCTGGAGGCCCTGCATGCTGAAGGCCATCAAAGAGCTGCTGGTTGGGACCCGGGATATGCCGGTAAAGCCAACAGCAAGCTCTTCAGGCTCAAAAGGACCTGCTGGTTACTATATGACAGTATCCGCAGAACAGCTGTTGAGCACGGCATCGCGTAAGCAGTGTTTACAGCAGTTATGGGAAAATTGTGCGCTTCCCAAAGACCTTTATGAACAATTCTATTTGCAACCACTGAAGCAGCTCATTGCGTTGATGCAGGTGCTGCCGGCAGCACCGCAGGGTGAGTATGCCAGGGAAGGGGGATTGGTTGATGTCACTCTTCAGACGACGACGTATGCGGTGCGTCTGGCCAAAGGGCATATGCTTCCGCCAGGTGCCGCGCCCGAAGAACAATCAGCCCAGAATGTACAGTGGAATGTCGTGGTGTTTTACGCTGCGCTATGGCACTACCTGCCGCTGTTGAGCCAGTTGCAGGGGGAACTCCAAAGTGGACGAGCCTGGTTACCCGGTTTGACGGTGCCGGGTGCTCCCTACCGTTTTCGTTTCGGTGCGAGCCCGTCAGCCCCGACATTGGCGACGAGTCAAAGTGCGTTGATTGCGGCACGGCTTCTGCCTGCTGAAGTCATCGACTGGTTATCAACACTGCCGACAGCTACACACACGTTGATGACGATTGCGTCCCGACAGCCCAGCGCATTACCGGTAATCGACGACATTATCCAGGACGCGGTCAAACTGGCGCGCGGCGATAGCCTGGCCGTATCTTTCTCGCCGGCGTCCATCTCCAGCACATTGACCGTTCCTTTACAGTCGGTGGCCCCGACTACAGAAAATATCCCCTCTTCAGCGCCCGAAGTTGATTTGCAAAGTGCAGTCAGCGACACCCACTCACCGCTCATCGAGGGGCAACAGCCAGCAGAGACATTAACTCAAACCGAAGAAAATGCAGCGTCAGCAACGGAGGTGTTACTCAGCTCGGCCCTGGACACGCCGGTCAACGATAGGCCTTTGGCTGAGATGATCCTCGTGCCTGAAACGGCGGTTGGTGCGGAAGAGGATATGCAGGCCCTATTGTCATTATTGTCGGTTGAGGTGTCTGCTCCGGTGAATCAGACAGAACAGGAGTTCGGGGACGCCCCTCACGAAGATGAAGGCCCTATGCCTGTCGATAGTCCTGCGTTTACAGCTGAAATGACTCAGGTAGTTGAGGCTGCCGAAATAAACCAGGAGTCAGACGACATCAATAATATCGCTCCCGAAGCGGCATTTTCAACAACCGAAGTCTGCTTCCCTCAAACTACTGACCCTGCTCCCTCGCAATCACAAAAACTGGGTATTGAAGGCGATGGAGCCACAACTCCCGGAGAAGCCTTTTGGTATTGGTTAACCGAGGGGCTCAATTCTAATGAGATCCCCATTAACTCCGTCGGTGCGCGGGTTCATCTTGTTTCTGGCTTTGTTTTTATCACGGTCCCTGGGATTTTTTATTTGTACCTGAAACAAGCTGGTCTGGATGGCTCTCAACGAGAATCCCTTCAGGAAGATTTTGAACGCCTAGAGAAACATCGCCGGGTAAAGGGTAAAAGATTTTATTTTGCACACCTGTATGAAACATCAGAGCGCACAGGTGCGTTTAAACGAACCAAAGGATATCTCGTTAAAGCAAGTTTGCTCTATCGGGGTAAAAGCGTACCTGCCGACAGTCCGGTACTGGTGATCCCTTGATAGGGATTAATCGTGTTTTGTGATCACAGAATGTTCGCAAGGCTTCTATTTAAACTAGGGGGATATCATGCATAAATCGCGTGCTATGGATTGGGATACTTTGCTCGAAGAGTATTTTTTCTCGAAGGCGTTACGTCCTGAAACTGAAAGGAGCTATCGCCGGGTGGTTGCTGTTTTCAGGAAATTTATTGGGTATGACACGTTACCAGAAGAGGTCACGAACCGTGAACTGATTTTGTGGCGTAGGGATATGCTGGGAAGAGGGTTAACAACAAGTACATGGAATAATAAAGCTCGGCATTTGCGTGCTATCTACAATCAGGGGATCAAGAAAAAATGGCTCAATTTAGAGGAGAATCCGCTGAATGAAACGCAAGTACCGCCGGGTAGCAAGCGTAAAAAAGTATTGAACCGTGACCAACTGATAAAAGTGAATCTGGTGTTAGAACAATTTGAAGAGCGAGAAAAATTACGGGTAGGTAAATGCCGTCCCTGCGCGCTGTTCCCTGTGTGGTATTGGCGGACCGTCATCGATGTGTTGCGTTCGACTGGGATGCGGCAAAATCAGTTATTACATATACGGCTCATGGATGTAGACCTGGAGACTAACTCGATGTTGCTGTGTAAAGAAGGCAGTAAAACACATCGCGAGTGGTTAGTTCCTATTGTGAGCTTTGTCCGGGAAAGGATGCGAATACTTTTTGACCGCGCTATAGCGCAAGGGGCCGAACCAGCTGATTATCTATTTGATGTAGAGCGATTCTTGAATCCATTAGGTGAAGTTGACTCAGAACCTGCAATCCAACCTGTTCGCTCATTCTTCAGCAGACTAACGAAAGAATGTGGTTTTAAGGTGAGTCCACATCGATTCAGACATACTCTGGCAACCGAAATGATGAAGTCTCCAGACCGAAATTTGGCCATGGTGAAAGGTCTACTTGGCCATCGGAGTGTCAGTACAACGATGGAGTATGTCGAACTGGATTTAAAGATCACAGGACAAGCGTTAGAGGATGAATTATCACTGTATATGGATGTAATACCAATGCGTGAAGAAGACGGCAGGCTAGCCTTGACATAACTTTAACAAGCTGTAAAAATCAACAGTGATCGAGAAAAGGATGCCTGTGCTGTCACACAGGCATCCTTTTTAAGAGGAACCTAGTTATTAACATCGAGTGTGCAAATTCGAAAAACACTGCGATATCAACTTGCTAGTTCCTTTGTTCCGCCCGTTAAAGGGTGTACCCCTAACCAGCGTACTTTCATGCAGAATTAGTGGTGCCCGGACTCGGAATCGAACCAAGGACACGGGGATTTTCAATCCCCTGCTCTACCGACTGAGCTATCCGGGCAACGGGCAGCATTAAACCGTATTGGCCGGGGGCCGTCAACGGCTTTATGCGTGAAATACCTGAAAATGCGTCCGGTTGCTGGCTTTTCAGTCAAAGGGCGTAAAAATGCGCCCGCACAGGCCGTAACCGCGGGCCGATTGGCCCGGGTGAATCGGCCGCTCAGCCCAGAGCGCCGTTCCTGCGGCACTGCGCCACCTGCAAGATGTCTTCGGCCAGCCGTTTGGCGACCGATACGTCCTGGAGCTGACGTTTTACCAGCAGTTTGCTCAGGCAGCCTTCCTGGATCAGTTCCATCTGCTGCGCCACCATATCGGCGTCGTCGGCGTCCATTTCGCGCAGCAGGTCGCGGGTCAGCTCCAGCGAGGTGAGCTTTTGCTGTTCCGCCAGCTGGTGGATAGGGTGATCCGTTTCCGGGAAGAAGCTGCAGGCGGCGATAAACAGGCAGCCGGGATAGCGGTCATGCTGCACGTATTCCGCCAGCACGTCATAGCGCGCCAGCAGCTTTTGCTGCGGGCTCAGGGTTTCGTCCAGCAGCAGCTGGCGGCGCCAGGTGTCGATCTGCTGGCCGTGATAGCGCAGGCAGTCATACAGCAGCGCTTCGCGGTCCGGCCAAAACCGTTTGAGATCGCTGGGCTGCACCGCAAGTTTTTCCGCCAGCATCTCCAGCGTGGTGGTCGCCAGGCCCTGTTGTTCCAACAGCCCCAGTGCCGTATCAAGGACGTGTTCACGTTGCACTTGTGCTTCCTCCAATTCGGTTCAGATCATCAGTGTTATTTACTATACCCGTCATCTTTCGAGCCGCAGCGTTGTTGGCTGCTCACACTCACCCCAGTCACTTACTTTAGTAAGCTCCTGGGGACTCCCGTGCTTGCCGCCTAGCTGCAACTCGAAAGCTATAGCGTATGTCGCACCGCTTTCTGCAAATGCGCGTTAAACGCCGGCGCATTCATAAAGCCGGTGACCCGCTGTGCGGTCAGCTCTTGGCCGGCGCCGTTGAAGAACAGAATGGTCGGCAATCCGAGGACCTGCAGGCGCTTCAGCAGCGCCGCCTGTTCGGCGTTGTTGGCGGTAACGTCCGCCTGCAGCAGCACCACGTTGGCCAGCTTAGCCTGAACCGCCGCATCGCTGAAGGTATATTTCTCGAACTCCTTGCAGGCGACGCACCAGTCGGCGTACAGATCCAGCATCACCGGCTTGCCCTGCGCCTGCTGCAGTGCCTGGTCGAGCTGCCCGACGTTCTCGATGCGGGTGAAGTTCAGGTGCGGCAGGTTGGCCTGTTGCGCGCCAGTGGCGCCGAACGCCCAGTCCTGCAGCGGCCGTGCGGCGATCACCGCCACCGCCAGCAACAGCAGCTGCAGCGCTCTGGCCCAGCCGCGGGAAGATTTCAGGCTCAGGGCGAAGGCCCAGCCGAAGAACGCCAGGCCGAGCAGGCTCCACAACCGCAATCCCCACAGCTCGCCGATCACCCGCTCCAGCAGGAAGACCGGCAGCGCCAGGATCACGAAGCCGAAGGCCTCTTTGACATACTGCATCCAGGGGCCGCTGCGCGGCAGCAGGCGGTTGCCGAACAGGGTGACGATCACCAGCGGAATGCCCATTCCCAGCGCGTAAAGATACAGCGTGCCGCCGCCGGCCCACATATTGCCGCTCTGGGCGATATACAGCAGGATGGCGCTCAGCGGCGCGGTGGTGCAGGGCGAACAAATCAGCCCGGCCAGCGCGCCCATCAGGAATACTCCGGCCAGCGAGCCGCCGCGCTGGGTGTTGCTCCAGTTGGCCAGGCGGGTCTGCAGCGCGGAAGGCAGCTGCAGCGAGTACAGGCCGAACATCGACAGCGCCAGGGCGATAAACAGCACCGACAGGCCGATCAGCACGTAGGGGTGCTGCAGCGCCGCCTGGAACTGCAGCCCGGCGGCGGCGACCACCAGCCCGAGCAGGGTGTAGGTCAACGCCATGCCCTGCACGTAAACCAGCGCCAGCGCCAGAATGCGCCCGCTGCCGTGCGGCCTTTCCCGGCCGAGGATGATGCCGGAAATAAGCGGATACATCGGCAGCACGCAGGGGGTGAAGGCGATGCCGATGCCGATCAGCAGCGCCCACAGCGGCGAGAACGGCAGGCTGGCGGGCGCCGGCTCTGCGGGTACGGGCGTCGGCAGTACGGCGGCGCTCACCGCATCCAGCGGGATCGTGCGGGTTTCCGGCGGGTAGCAGAAGCCGGCCTCGGCGCAGCCCTGATAGGTGACGCTCAGGCTGGCGTTGGCCGCCGCCTGCCGCAGCGGAATGCTCAGGTTAAGCTGCTGCTTGAAAATGGCGACCTCGCCGAAGAATTCATCCCGGTGGCTCAGCCCGTCCGGCAGCGTAAAGGCGCCCAGCTCCGCCCGCTGCGGCACCAGCTTGATCTGCTGTCGATACAGGTAATAGCCGGGGCGAATTTGCCAGTTCAGCGTCAGCTGGCTGCCTTGCTGTTTGAAATCGAAGGCGAAAGCCTGATCGACGGGCACGAACTGGCTGCCGCCGCTCTGGCCGAACAGCGAGGCCTGCGCCGCCTGCGGCAGGAAAAACAGGCTGCAGAGCAGCAAAATCAGTTTAATGAGGCGTTGATCCATAACAGGTAGTCTTTATCTCCGGCCATCACCGGCAGCACCAGCAGTTCGGGCGTCTGGTACGGGTGATGTTGTTTCAGGGTGTTGAGCAGAGCCTCTTGATGGCGGCGATCGCTTTTGAACAGCATCTGCACCTCGTATTCCTGTTCCAGTTTCCCTTCCCAGTAATACAGCGACGTCGCGCCGGGCAGCAGCGTGGCGCAGGCCGCCAGCTTTTCGCCCAGTACCCGCGCCGCCAGTTCCTGGGCGCTGGCTTCGTCGGGTGCGGTACAAAGTATGACGACAGCTTCGCAATCAGACATCTTCAGCCCTCTCATTGAGTCGTGTGGGCACTATACCCCGAAGGCGGATTGGCTAGAAGGCGAGTTTATCGCCAAAGGGGAAACCGGGGCCGCAGCCCCGGTCGGGGATTACAACATCAGGCTGCCCAGCAGGAAGCCGAATACCACCGCCAATATCACGCCGATGGTGCCGGGGATGAAGAACGGGTGGTTGAACACGAAGCGGCCGATGCGCGTGGTGCCGGTGTCGTCCATTTGCACCGCGGCGACCAACGTCGGGTAGGTCGGCAGGATGAACAGGCCGGATACGGCGGCGAAAGAGGCGACGGCGGTCAGCGGCGACACGTTCAGCGCCAGCGCCATCGGCATCAGCGCCTTGGCGGTGGCGGCCTGCGAGTACAGCAGCGCCGAGCAGAAGAAGAAGATCACCGCCAACAGCCACGGATGCGCCTGAATCACGCTGCCGGCCGTCTCTTTGATCCAGTCGATGTTGGCCTGCACGAAGGTGTCGCCCAGCCAGGCGACGCCCAGGATACAGATACAGGCGCTCATGCCGGCTTTGAAGGTGCTCGAGTTGAGCACCATGTCGGTATCGACGCGGCACAGCAGGGTGGTCAGGGTGGCGACGCTCAGCATGATGATCAGAATGGCGTTGGTGGTGTTCATCAGCGGTTTGGCCACCAGGCCCAGGCCCGGGCTGTTGATGATGGCGTAGGCCACCACGCACAGCACCCCCAGCAGGAACAGCAGCACCGAGGTCTTGGCGCGCGGTTTGATCGCCAGCGCGTTGTTGCCGCGCAGGGTGATCAGGCCTTCTTCCAGGCGCTTCAGGTAAACCGGGTCGTCAGACAGCCTGGAGTCGAACAGCCAGGTGACCAGCAGCGACATCACCAGCACGGCGCAGAAGGTTGAAGGCAGCACCACCATCAGCAAATGCAGGTAGCTGACGCCGTGGCCTTCCATCACCGAAGACATGTACACCACCGCGGCGGAAATCGGCGAAGCGGTGATGGCTATCTGGGCGGACACCACCGCGGTCGACAGCGGGCGGCAAGGCTTGATGCCCTGTTCTTTCGCCACTTCGGCAATCACCGGCAGCGCAGAGAGCGAGATATTGCCGGTGCCGGCGAAGATGGTCAGAAAATAGGTCACGATGGGGGCGAGTATGGTGATGTGCTTGGGGTTCTTGCGCAGCAATTTTTCGGTTTGCTGCACCAGATAATCCATCCCCCCGGCGACCTGCATGGCGGAGATCGCGGCGATCACCGCCATGATGATGGAGATCACGTCGAAGGGGATGCTGCCCGGCTTGACGCCGATCAACGCCAGGACCAATACCCCCAGCCCTCCGGCGAACCCGATACCGATACCGCCCAGCCTGGCACCTAAAAAGATGGCCAGCAGAACGATAACCAATTCCACGGCTAACATAGTGTCTACTCCTTAAGAAATGAAATAAATTGAAAATCAAACGTTAAAATTTTGTGGGCGCCGGAAAGTAAAAAGGCACGCTATCCAGGGGATTCAGCGTGCCTTTCGGGCTACCGGGTAGGGCTGTTATTGTTCATTTTCATCCGTATAGCGTTTGGCTTTGTAGGCCGGGTGCATCAGGTTCTCTACGGAGAAGATGTCATCCAGCTCGGCTTCGGTCAGCAGGCCGCGTTCCAGCACCACTTCGCGCACGCTCTTGCCGGTTTCGGCGCAGATCTTCCCGACGATGTCACCGTTGTGGTGGCCGATGAACGGGTTCAGATAGGTCACGATACCGATAGAGTTGAAGACGTAGTGCTCGCACACTTCTTTATTGGCGGTAATGCCGTTGATGCATTTTTCCAGCAGGTTATAGCAGGCGTTGGTCAGGATATGGACAGACTCGAACATCGCCTGGCCGATCACCGGCTCCATCACGTTCAACTGCAGCTGGCCAGCTTCGGCCGCCATGGTAACGCAAGTGTCGTTGCCAATCACCTTGAAACACACCTGATTGACCACTTCCGGCACCACCGGGTTCACCTTGGCCGGCATGATGGAAGAACCCGCCTGCAGCTCCGGCAGGTTGATTTCGTTCAGGCCGGCGCGCGGGCCGGAAGAGAGCAGGCGCAGGTCGTTGCAAATTTTGGACAGCTTGACCGCCAGGCGTTTCAGCGCGCTGTGCACCATCACGTAGGCGCCGCAGTCGGAGGTGGCTTCGATCAGGTCCTCCGCCGGCACCACCGGCAGGCCGCTGACTTCGGCCAGCTTCTGCACCGCCAGCGGCTGGTAGCCTTCCGGGGTGTTGAGCGCGGTGCCGATGGCGGTGGCGCCCAGGTTGACCTCCAGCAGCAGCTCCGCGGTGCGGTGCAGGTTGCGGGTTTCTTCGTTCAACAGCACGCTGAAAGCGTGGAATTCCTGGCCGAGAGTCATCGGCACCGCGTCCTGCAGCTGGGTGCGGCCCATCTTCAGGATGGTCTCGAACTCTTTCGCCTTGCGGTCAAAGCCTTCGCGCAGCTGGTTGATGGCGTCGATCAGTTTTTGATTGGAGGCGTACACCGCGATGCGGAAACCGGTCGGGTAGGCGTCGTTGGTGGACTGGCATTTATTGAGGTGGTCGTTGGGGTTCAGGTACTGGTATTCGCCTTTCTGGTGGCCCATCAGCTCCAGGCCGATGTTGGCCAGCACTTCGTTGGTGTTCATGTTCAGCGAGGTGCCGGCGCCGCCCTGGAACACGTCCACCGGGAACTGGTCCATGCATTTGCCTTTATCCAGCACTTCGTCACAGGCCTGAATGATGACGTCGGCGATCTTGCGCGGAATCGTTTTTAGTTCTTTATTCGCCATCGCCGCGGCTTTTTTCACCATCACCATGCCGCGCACAAACTCGGGAACATCGCTGATTTTGCTGTTGCTGATATAGAAGTTTTCAATCGCACGCAGAGTGTGAACACCGTAGTAGGCTTCTGCGGGGACTTCACGTGTTCCTAACAGGTCTTCTTCGATACGAATGTTGTTTGACATGAGAACCTTCTCTATGTGTTGCTGCCGAATTAATAATTTGTCAGGTAACTAATTTATGTTGCCGAAGGCTTGGGGCATGAAACGATTAACCATATCGCCCGTTGCTGCCCAGATCATATGCTGGTCAGTAATAAATGACTGAATCCAGATCACCTTATGATGCTTATAAAAACGCACTTTTCCGGTTCTGTGATCTCTTTCACGTTTGCTAACTTTAGCAATAAAAAAGGGCCTTTGGTTGAAATGGCCGGCGGATGTCCCCATTCTATTCGGGTCGGCCTTGAACGGCCTCCCTTTTCGCGCAGCCGCCTTAGAGCGGCTGCGCCTTACCTACCGATAGGAGAACCAGGTGCGCTGGTTACCGCTACTGCTGATATTTCTGCTGGCTTACATAGAAATATCCTTATTTATCAAAGTCGCCGCCGTGCTTGGCGTGGCTGTCACCCTGTTGCTGGTGGTGTTTACCTCCTGCGTCGGCATTTCGCTGGTGCGCAATCAGGGCATGAAAACCTTCGTGCAAATGCAGCAAAAACTGGCTGCCGGCGAAAGCCCGGCGGCGGAAATGGTGAAAAGCGTTTCGTTGGTGCTGGCGGGCTTCCTGCTGTTGGTGCCGGGCTTCTTCACCGATTTCCTCGGCCTGTTGCTGCTGCTGCCGCCGGTGCAAAAAACGCTGACGCTGAAGCTGATGCCGCATCTGTCGGTCTACCGCCCAGGCGGATGGGGCCCCGGCGGCGACGCCGCCAACGGCAACACCTTCGACGGCGAGTTCCAGCGTAAGGATGACGATCGCTACAGGCTGGAGCACCAGCCCGATGAGCGCGACAAGCGCAACGATCGCTAAAAAAACGCGGCTCGGGCCGCGTTTTTTGTTTCCGCCGCTGAGGATTGTCCTCAAAAGCGAAAATTTTTTTAGCTGGCCCCTTGAAGGGGGATGGAATGCCCCCATCTCAAATTCCACGAGGCCGGTAATAACAAAAATTCCGGTGAACAACCCTAAATCTGATAGAGACCTTCTTACAGGAGAGCGTTCAATGAGTATTCGTCCATTGCATGACCGCGTTATCGTCAAGCGCAAAGAAGTTGAATCAAAATCTGCTGGCGGCATCGTTCTGACTGGCTCTGCAGCGGGTAAATCTACTCGTGGTGAAGTGGTTGCAGTGGGTAAGGGGCGTGTGCTGGAAAGCGGCAACATCCAACCGCTGGATGTGAAAGTTGGCGATATCGTGATTTTCAACGACGGCTACGGCGTGAAAGCAGAGAAGATCGACAATGAAGAAGTGTTGATCATGTCCGAAAGCGACATTCTGGCAATTGTTGAAGCGTAATTGCGCTTTATCTTCTGAACTGAACGAGTTGAAGGGAAATACCAATGGCAGCTAAAGACGTAAAATTCGGCAACGACGCTCGCGTGAAAATGCTCCGCGGCGTGAATGTTCTCGCTGATGCAGTAAAAGTGACCCTGGGCCCGAAAGGCCGCAACGTAGTGCTGGATAAATCCTTCGGCGCGCCGACCATCACCAAAGACGGCGTATCCGTTGCCCGTGAAATCGAACTGGAAGACAAGTTCGAAAACATGGGTGCGCAAATGGTGAAAGAAGTTGCCTCCAAAGCGAACGACGCTGCAGGCGACGGCACCACCACCGCAACCGTACTGGCCCAATCCATCATCACCGAAGGCCTGAAAGCCGTGGCTGCCGGCATGAACCCGATGGATCTGAAGCGCGGCATCGACAAAGCCGTGGTCGCTGCGGTTGAAGAGCTGAAAAAACTGTCCGTACCTTGCTCCGACTCCAAAGCCATCGCACAGGTAGGCACCATCTCTGCAAACTCCGACGAAACCGTGGGTAAACTGATTGCAGAAGCGATGGAAAAAGTGGGCAAAGAAGGCGTCATCACCGTTGAAGAAGGCACCGGCCTGCAAGACGAGCTGGACGTGGTTGAAGGTATGCAGTTCGATCGCGGCTACCTGTCCCCTTACTTCATCAACAAGCCGGAAACCGGTTCTGTCGAGCTGGAAAGCCCGTTCATCCTGCTGGCTGACAAAAAAATCTCCAACATCCGCGAACTGCTGCCAGTGCTGGAAGCCGTGGCGAAAGCCGGCAAACCGCTGCTGATCGTCGCTGAAGATGTTGAAGGCGAAGCGCTGGCTACCCTGGTGGTCAACACCATGCGCGGCATCGTGAAAGTGGCTGCGGTTAAAGCGCCTGGCTTCGGCGACCGTCGTAAAGCCATGCTGCAGGACATCGCTACCCTGACTGCCGGTACCGTTATCTCTGAAGAGATCGGCCTGGAGCTGGAAAAAGCCACCCTGGAAGATCTGGGTCAGGCAAAACGCGTTGTGATCAACAAAGACACCACCATCATCATCGATGGCGTGGGCGACGAAGCCACCATTCAGGGCCGCGTTACCCAGATCCGTCAGCAGATCGAAGAAGCGACCTCTGACTACGATCGTGAAAAACTGCAGGAGCGCGTAGCTAAACTGGCCGGCGGCGTTGCCGTTATCAAAGTTGGCGCAGCCACTGAAGTTGAAATGAAAGAGAAGAAAGCCCGCGTTGAAGACGCCCTGCACGCAACCCGTGCTGCGGTGGAAGAAGGCGTGGTTGCCGGCGGCGGCGTTGCGCTGATCCGCGTGGCGGGCAAAATTGCCGGCCTGAAAGGCGACAACGAAGACCAGAACGTCGGTATCAAAGTTGCGCTGCGCGCGATGGAATCTCCACTGCGTCAGATCGTGATCAACGCCGGTGAAGAAGCCTCTGTTATCGCTAACAACGTGAAAGCGGGCGAAGGCAGCTACGGCTACAACGCTTACTCCGAAGAATACGGCGACATGATCGCGATGGGCATCCTGGATCCGACCAAAGTCACCCGTTCTGCTCTGCAGTACGCGGCTTCCGTGGCTGGCCTGATGATCACCACCGAGTGCATGGTTACCGATCTGCCTAAAGCTGACGCGCCTGACTTAGGCGGCGCCGGCGGCATGGGCGGCATGGGTGGCATGGGCGGCATGATGTAATCATCCCCCGCGCTCACGCGTGTTGAGAAACCCCGGTCTTCTGGCCGGGGTTTTTTATTTTGTGCTTTTTGCCGCACTGTATTTGATGATATTTTTGCAGCCCGAGGCGATTTAGCTGGTAAACTGATCGGTCTCAGCTGTCGCTCAAGACGTTGGCCAGCGTTCGGTGGCAACGGATGCTTAAGAGGTGGCAACGCTTTCTGATATACCCTATGAATTTCAAGTGACAGCCAGGCGCTTACTTGAGTAAGTCACTGGGGTTAGCGACAAATCTGTCGGGAACAGATTTGAACGCTGCTTGCAGCGGCCCCGGAGGGGCAAGACCCATGGATGGGCTTGTAAGCAGTCGACAAGGCTGCAACTTGAAAGACGACGGGTATAAGATTTTGCGTAATTCTCAACATCATATGGGGAACAAGATGCGGATTAAAGCCTTACTGGGTCTCTCGGCAGCCGTACTGCTGGCGGGTTGCAGCAACACTCATCAACTGACCGCTGCAGGTCAGCAGATTAAGTTCACCGACACCAAACCGGCGGCGGAATGCCAACTGTTGGGTGAAGTGACCGGCACCCAGAGCAACTGGCTGTCCGGCAACGGCGGCGAAGGCAGCTCGATGCGCGGTGCGGCTAACGATCTGCGCAACAAGGCGGCGGAAATGGGCGGCAACGTGATTTACGGCGCCAACAGCCCGAGCCAAAACCTGCTCTCGAGCTTCGCCCCGCTGGACAGCAAAATGGTCGGCCAGGTTTATAAGTGCCCATAAGGCACCGGCGCCGATAGCAGCGAACAAATAAAAAAAGAGGAATGCCCAGGCATTCCTCTTTTTGTTGCCCTCGCGGCGCTTCAGTTCTGCATCAGGTGCAGGTCGAGCGGCGTTTTGCTCGGTTTGCCGCCCACTTCGCGCGTCAGGCGCGGCACCATATAGCCGGAAACCTTGCTCAGCAGCGCCTGCATGATGGCGCGCGCTTCGTCGTCGCTGACCATGAAATGCGCCGCGCCCTGCACCTTGTCCAGCACGTGGATGTAATAGGGCAGAATGCCGGCGTCAAACAGCGCGTTGCTCAGCGCCGCCAGCGTGTCGGCGTCGTCGTTGATGCCGCGCAGCAGCACGCTTTGATTGAGCAGCGTCACCCCGGCCAGCTTCAGCTGCGCCATGGCGGCCTGCAGCTCGCGGTCGATCTCGTTGGCGTGGTTGATATGGGTCACCATCAGCACCTGCAGGCGCGATGCCGACAGCCGCCGGCACAGATCGGGGGTAATGCGCGCCGGGATCACCACCGGCAGCCGGGTGTGAATGCGCAGGCGCTTCAGGTGCGGGATGGCTTCCAGCTCGCCGATCAGCCAGTCCAGTTCGCTGTCTTTCGCCATCAGCGGATCGCCGCCGGAGAAAATAATTTCATCCAGTTCCGGGTGTTGGCGGATATAATCCAGCGCCTGACGCCAGTTGGCCTTGTTGCCCTGGTTGTCCTGATACGGGAAATGGCGGCGGAAACAGTAGCGGCAGTTGACCGCACAGCCGCCCTTGACCAGCAGCAGCGCGCGATTGCGGTATTTGTGCAGCAGGCCGGGCACCACGCTGCGCTGTTCATCCAGCGGGTCAGTGGTGAAGCCGGGAGCGTTGATGAATTCTTCTTTGACGGTCAGCACCTGGCGCAGCAGGGGGTCATTGGCATCGCCCGGCCGCATGCGCGCGGCAAAGGCGCGCGGCACTCGCAGCGCGAATAGCCGGCGGGCATCGCGCCCCTGCGGCAGTTCCGGGTGCGTATTCAGTGACAAAAGCTGCAGTAATTCATCAGGATCGGTAATAACATCGGCGAGTTGATGCAACCAATCTTCTCTATATGCCGTAGTTCGGGTTATAATGTGTGCCATTTTTTTGGCTAAGCTACCAGTTCAAATATTCAGAGGGCCATCATGGCGACTTATTCTAGCAACGATTTCCGTCCGGGTCTTAAAATCATGTTCGAGGGCGAACCTTACGCCGTCGAGTCAAGCGAGTTCGTTAAACCTGGTAAAGGCCAGGCGTTCGCCCGCGTAAAAATGCGCCGTCTGCTGACCGGCACCCGCGTGGAAAAAACCTTTAAATCTACCGACTCTTGCGAAGGCGCGGACGTAGTAGACACCAACATGAACTACCTGTACACCGACGGCGAGTTCTATCACTTCATGCACCCAGAGACCTTCGAACAGCATCAGGTCGACGGCAAAACCGTATCCGACGCGGCAAAATGGCTGCAGGACAATGCGGAATGTATCATCACCCTGTGGGACGGCCGTCCTATCGCCGTTCAGCCGCCGAACTTCATCGAAGCGGAAATCACTGATACCGATCCAGGCCTGAAAGGCGATACCGCCGGTACCGGCGGCAAGCCTGCGACCCTGAGCACCGGCGCCGTGGTTAAAGTGCCATTGTTCGTGCAGATTGGCGAAGTTGTCCGCGTTGACACCCGCTCTGGCGAATACGTATCTCGCGTTAAATAAGTTTCAAGGCAGAGGAACCCCCGCGGTTCCTCTGTTTTATCCCTTCCCGTCGACCGTTGGCAGAAAATTCGCATGATGAAGAAAACGCTGTTGGCCGTGATCTCCCTGTTGCTGCTGGCATCCCTAAGCGGCTGTAATACGTTTCGCGGCTTTGGCGAAGACGTTCAACACCTTGGCGGCGCTATCTCGCGCACGGCCAGCTAAAAGCATTAACTCCACTTATCATTTAGACCAAAAAAACGCCATTTTAAACAGCGGCGTGCGTCAATGTTTACTAAGCTTAGAAGGCCGTACTTTTTCATCACGACAAATAAGGACTTTCCTATGCTGAAGAAAAGTATTATCGCCATTTTCTCTTTGATGATTTTGAGCTCATTGACCGCATGCAACACCACCAAGGGCGTGGGTGAAGATATCCAGGCCGGGGGCCAGGCCATTCAGCGCAGCGCGGAATAAGCGTGTTTCCAGACTCCGGTGGTATTCCATAAGCAGTAACGCCCGGTTCGTTTTGTGGAATACCGCTTTATGCCCGCCTTTCCGCGTTTGTCTTGCTGCGTTATAATTGCCCGGCATTTGTCATCAAGCTGAACGGGACGACCTGTTCACGCGTCATTACATCGGGGACGACCCCATGCTTATGGAGGCCGTCTCATGGCCTGGATTATTCTGCTTATCGCCGGTTTGCTCGAAGTGGTATGGGCTATCGGTCTGAAATACACCCAGGGTTTCACCCGCCTCACGCCCAGCATCATTACCGTCGCCGCGATGGTGGTCAGCATGTTGCTGCTGGCCAACGCCATGAAAACGCTGCCCGCCGGCACCGCCTATGCGGTCTGGACCGGCATCGGCGCGGTGGGGGCAGCGATTATGGGGATGATATTGCTGGGCGAATCGACCAATATCGCGCGCATCATCAGCCTGTGCCTGATTGTGGTCGGGATACTTGGCCTGAAGTTCAGCAGCCACTGATAACTCCAGTCACCTACCTAAAACAGGCGGCCAACGGACATTGGCCGCCGCAGCGGTTTACAGGGTGACGACCCCGATCAGGGTTACGACGCTGAGGATCGCCGCCAGCCCGTAGAACACCCATTTGCCGGCCGGCACGTGGATCTTCAGGTCATGCATGGCGTGGTGGATGCGGTGCAGGCCGCACCACAGCGGCAGAATGATCATCAGCAGCAGGAACAGGCGGCCGATCAGGCTCTGGCAGAACGCCAGCACCCGCTCATAGTCCAGCGCCTCGCCGGGGTACAGCCCCAGCGGCAGCAGTATGCCGACCAGCAGCACGATGGCCGGCGCGACTATCGCGCCCCACATGCCGCCGGCGCCGAACAACCCCCAGAAAACCGGCTCGTCGGAGCGTTTAGGTGCTTGATTTATCATGTTTCCTCCGGATTACATCAGGGCGACGGCCAGAATGATCACGCTGACCACCAGGGTGACCGCCCACAGCCCTTTGACGATCGGTCCGGGCCCCATTTTTTCGCTGTTAACCACGATATTGGCGGCTTTCGGCGCCAGATCGAACCAGGTTTTGGTATGCAATGCCGCCGCCAGCAGCGCGACGATGTTGAGCAGCAGCACCAGCGGGTTTTGCAAAAAACCGACGAAAGCGGCCCAGCTTTCCGCGCCGCCCTTCAGCGCGAACACGCCGTACAGCAGCACGATGCTGAACCACACCGCCAATACCGACGTGCCTTCACGCAGCATGTAGAAGCGATAGAAGCCGAGTTTCTGCCACCAGGTGGGCGTCATGGTGCGCACATAGGGCTTACGTTGTGTTGTCATGGCAATTTTTCTCCCTTATTGCGGCTTCAGCATGGCGATCATGAAGTCTTTGGCGCTTTCCACCTTGCCCTGCTGGATGGCGGCGGCCGGATCGACGTGTTTCGGACAGACTTCGGAGCAATAGCCGACAAAGGTGCAGCTCCAGACGCCGTTTTGACCGTTGAGCTGCGGCATGCGCTGTTTCTTGCCGCGGTCGCGGTTGTCCAGGTTGTAACGGTGCGCCAGGGTGATCGCCGCCGGGCCGATAAACTCCGGATTGAGGCCGAATTGCGGGCAGGCGGCGTAGCACAGGCCGCAGTTGATGCAGCCGGAGAACTGGTGATATTTTGCCATCTGCGCCGGAGTCTGTACGTTCGGGCCTTCTTCCGGTGTGCGGTCGTTGCCGATGATGTAGGGCTTAATCGCCTCCAGGCTCTCGATAAAGTGGGTCATGTCGACCACCAGATCGCGCTCGATGGGGAAATTGCCCAGCGCCTCGACCTTCATGCCGCCGGTGTATTCCCGCAGGAAGGTTTTGCACGCCAACTTCGGCACCCGGTTGACCATCATGCCGCAGGAGCCGCAGATCGCCATGCGGCAGGACCAGCGGTAGGAAAGGTCAGGCGCCAGGTTGTCCTTGATGTAACCCAGCGCGTCGAGCAGCGAGGTCTGTTCATCGTAAGGCACGGCGTAGGTCTCGAAATGCGGCTCGGCGTCGCGTTCCGGGTTATAGCGCATGACTTCGATTTTCAGGGTTTTCATCTCAGCCATTGGCCTGCTCCTTATCCTTTTTCTCCTGCGCATCGGCTTCGGCGCCGTAAACGCGTTTGGCCGGCGGCAGCTTGGTGATTTTCACTTCGCTGTATTCCAGCCGCGGCGCACCGGCCGGGTTGTGGAACGCCAGCGTATGTTTGAGGAAGTTGACGTCGTCGCGCTCGGTGCAGCCCTCATCCAGACGTTGGTGCGCGCCGCGCGATTCCTTGCGGTTGAAGGCGGAGTGCGCCATGCATTCGGCGACGTCCAGGCCGTAGCCCAGCTCGATGCTGTACAACAGATCGGTATTGAACACGCTGGAGCTGTCGGTGATTTTGACCCGTTTGAAACGTTCCTTCAGCTCGGCCAGCTTATCGATGGTTTTTTGCATCAGCTCCGGCGTGCGGTAGATGCCGCAGCCTTCTTCCATCGACAGGCCCATTTCGTCGCGAATTTTCGACCAGTTTTCGCTGCCTTCCTGTTTCATCAGGTTGCTCAGCCGGGTTTCGACGTCGCGGCCCTGGGCGTCCAGCGCGTTGCCGTTGGCCGGGCCGCTTTCCAGCGCGCGGCGCGCGGCGTGTTCGCCGGCCACCCGGCCGAATACCACCAGTTCAGCCAGCGAGTTGGAGCCGAGGCGATTGGCGCCGTGCAGGCCGACGGAAGAGCATTCGCCGACCGCGAACAGCCCCTTGATGCGGGTTTCGCAGTGTTGATCGGTTTCGATGCCGCCCATGGTGTAGTGCGCGGTGGGGCGCACCGGGATCGGATCCTTCACCGGATCGACGCCGACGTAGGCCTTGGCCAGCTCGCAGATAAACGGCAGCCGCTCCAGCAGCTTTTTCTCGCCCAGGTGGCGCAGGTCCAGATAGACCACGTCGCCGCGCGGGGTGGCGACGGTGCGCCCGGCGCGCCATTCGTGCCAGAAGGCCTGCGAAACTTTATCGCGCGGGCCCAGCTCCATATATTTGTTTCTCGGTTCGCCCAGCGGCGTTTCCGGCCCCATGCCGTAGTCCTGCAGGTAGCGGTAGCCGTCCTTGTTGACCAGGATGCCGCCTTCGCCGCGGCAGCCTTCGGTCATCAGGATGCCGGAGCCGGGCAGGCCGGTCGGGTGGTACTGCACGAACTCCATATCGCGCAGCGGCACGCCGTGGTGGAACGCCATGCCCATGCCGTCACCGGTGACGATGCCGCCGTTGGTGTTGTAGCGGTACACGCGCCCGGCGCCGCCGGTGGCCATCACCACCGCATTGGCGCGGATCTGCACGCGGGTGCCTTCCATCATGTTCATTGCCACCAGGCCGCGCGCCTGGCCGTCGTCCACCAGAATGTCCAGCACGAAGTGCTCGTCGAAACGCTGGATTTGCGGGTATTTCAGCGAGGTCTGGAACAGGGTGTGCAGCATATGGAAGCCGGTTTTGTCGGCGGCGAACCAGGTGCGTTCGATCTTCATGCCGCCGAAGCGCCGCACGTTGACCGAGCCGTCCGGTTTGCGGCTCCAGGGGCAGCCCCATTGTTCCAGCTGGGTCATTTCACGCGGGCACTGGTGCACGAAATGGTCGACCACGTCCTGCTCGCACAGCCAGTCGCCGCCGGCGACGGTGTCGTTGAAGTGGTAGTCGTAAGAATCGTGATCCTGAGTGACGGCGGCGGAGCCCCCCTCGGCGGCGACCGTATGGCTGCGCATCGGATAGACTTTAGAGATCAGCGCGATTTTCAGTTGAGGGTTGGCTTCCGCTGCGGCTATTGCTGCACGTAAACCAGCGCCCCCGGCCCCAATAATGGCAAGATCGGCGTTAAAGGTTTGCACTGCATTCCTCCAATGTTCGGTTAAGAACGGCAAGTTAAATATCTATGCTTAAAATTTAATGAAACGCTTCGGGTGCTAACTAATTGAACCGATTGATGTTAATTAAAGGTTAAGGATAGGTATCTCCCACCATTTGTGGGGAATTAACTATACCTAAAGTTAAGTAGGGGAAATTTGATGTGATCGATTGTTTTGTCGATTAATCGTTAGCCGACAGGCTGTTCTGCCATGACGGCGCGTTCAGCGTGCGTTCGCCTTTTTATCGCCCTTTTTGCCGCCCGATTGTCGGAAATCGACGCCGCTGCGGCCCGCCGACCCTGAAGAATTTGTTTGCGTGCCGGGATACGAGTAGACTGCATCCCCTGTTTGATTTCGGAGTAATTACCATGAGCGAAACGGCAAGCTGGCAGCCAAGTGCACCCATCGCCAATTTGTTGAAACGCGCAGCGATCCTGGCTGAGATCCGGCGTTTCTTCGCCGATCGTGGCGTGCTGGAAGTTGAGACGCCCACCATGAGCCAGGCGACGGTTACCGATATTCACCTGTTCCCGTTCCAGACGCGCTTCGTCGGGCCGGGCGCGGCGGACGGCCTGACGCTGTACATGATGACCAGCCCGGAATATCACATGAAGCGCCTGCTGGCGGCGGGCAGCGGCCCGATCTATCAAATGGGGCGCAGCTTCCGCAATGAAGAGGCCGGGCGGCATCACAACCCGGAATTCACCATGCTGGAATGGTACCGTCCGCATTACGACATGTACCGGCTGATGAATGAAGTGGACGATTTGCTGCAGCAGGTGCTGGACTGCGACAGTGCGGAAACCCTGTCTTATCAGCAGGCGTTCCTGCGCCATTTGGATCTCGACCCGCTGTCGGCGGAGAAGGCGCAGCTGCGGGAAGCGGCGGCCAAGCTCGATCTGAGCAACATCGCCGATACCGAAGAAGACCGCGACACGCTGCTGCAGCTGCTGTTCACCGTTGGGGTGGAGCCGCACATCGGCCGCGAAAAGCCGGCCTTTGTTTATCACTTCCCGGCCAGCCAGGCGGCGTTGGCGGAGATCAGCACCGAGGACCACCGCGTGGCGGAACGTTTCGAGGTGTATTTCAAGGGTATCGAACTGGCGAACGGCTTCCGTGAACTGACCGACAGTCGCGAACAGCGCCAGCGCTTCGAGCAGGACAACCGCAAGCGCGCGGAGCGCGGCCTGCCGCAGCACCCGATCGACAACAACCTGCTGGACGCGCTGCAACACGGCATGCCGGAATGTTCCGGGGTGGCGCTGGGCGTCGACCGCCTGGTGATGCTGGCGTTGGGCGCCGAGAGCCTGAGCGAGGTGCTCGCCTTCCCGGTAGGGCGCGCATAGGATATCTTGTGGTGATAAAAGGGTTCGGTGTTGCATTGCACGCCGAACCCTTTTTGCATTATGCGCTTACAGGCCGCCGGATTCGCGTTTGGTGTTGGGCGGCGGGGTGGAAGCCGGCGTGCGGCCATTGCTGGTCAGCCGCGACAGCGTTTCGCTGCGCACCTGGAACGGCGGGTACGGCAGGGTGATGCCGTGTTCGCGGTAGCCCGCCAGGATCAGCTGGTGGATCTCGTGGCGCAGCGGCATGCGGTGGCCCATTTCGGCCGCGTAGATACGCATCTCGAAGATCTGAATGCCCTGCTGCAGATCGACCAGGTATACCTCCGGCGCCGGGTTGTCCAGCACCAGCGAGCAGCGCTCGGCGGCGTTGGTCAGGATCTTGGTGATCTCTTCGCTGTTGGCATCGGCCGGGGCCGGCACCGTGAGCACCACGCGAGTCAGGTTGTCCGACAGCGACCAGTTGACGAATTGCTCGGTGATAAAGGCTTTGTTCGGCACGATGATCTCTTTGCGGTCCCAGTCCGAGATGGTGGTGGCGCGGGTGTTGATCTTGGTGACGGTGCCGGTCAGATTCCTGATCGTCACCGTATCGCCGATGCGGATCGGTTTCTCGAACAGGATGATCAGGCCGGAGATGAAGTTGGAGAAGATCTCCTGCATGCCGAAGCCCAACCCCACGCTGAGCGCGGTCACCACCCACTGCAGCTTCGACCATTCGATGCCGATCCAGGAAAAACTGAGGATGGCGCCGAACAGCAACAGCAAATATTTGGTGATGGTGGTGATGGCGTAGCCGGTGCCCGGCGTCAAATCCAGGTGCTGCAGCACCGCCAGCTCCAACAGCGCCGGCAGGTTGCGCACCAGCTGCATGGTGACGATCAGCACCAGGATGGCGATCAATATCGCGCCGAGGGTGATCGGATGCGCCGTTTCCACGCCGTTGACCGTCGAGGTGACATCCCACAGCGAGATGTTTTCCAGGAAGGCGAAGGCGGAATGGATCTCCGACCACAGCACGATCACCGACACCAGCGCGATCATCGTCAGGATCGAGCGCACCAGCCGCAGCGACTGCGCGCTGATGGTGTCCAGATCGATCTCTGAATAATCCGTATCCATCGCGCCTTCGGTGCTGTTCGGCGTGTGCGGCGTTTCTTCTTCGCCGCGGGCGCGCTGGGCCAGAATGTCGGCGCGACGCTGTTTGGCGCGGTCGAAGGCGATGCGTCGCCGCTGGATCAGCATCCAGCGGCGAATGATATGGTAAACCACCAGCAGGAAGAACCAGATCGCCACCGAGGTTTCCAGTCGGGCCAGCAGCGCCTGCGAGGTGGTGAGGTAGCCGACGCAGGAGGCCAGCGCGGCCAGCAGCGGCGCCGACAGCAGCAGCCCCCACAGCGCGGTGTTGACCATGTTCTCGCCGGAGCCGTTTTTGTCCAGATACAGCGGAATGCCGGCGCGTTTCAGGCTGTTGGTGACGATGGCCAGCGCCAGACACAGCAGGATAAAGCACAGCCGGCCCAGGGTATTGGCAAACTCGCGCTCTTTCAGACTGTCGAAGGTGATCAGCGCCATGATCAGCGGCACGATCAGCCAGATCGACATCTTGTAGTAGCGCATGGCGCGCGAAACCTGCTTCACCGGCCAGCGGAAGTGAACGATAAACAGCCCCTGCGGATGAGCGAAGGCGGCGCAGATCATGCACACCCACAGGATCGGCAGCGTGGCGGTAACCCCTTTGCCGATCGCCTCCGCCACCGGGTAGTTCCAGGCGCTCTGCAGGCCAAAACCGAGCGCCGCCCACAGCACCGGCAGCGGCAGCGCCACCAGAATCGACCAGAATACCGTGCGCACCGTCAGGAAGAACTCATCCTGCGTCACCTTGCCCACCCGGCTGCTGGCGCGCGCCAGGAAGGCGTGATAGTGCTTGCGCGAGCTGATGCTGAAAATCACCAGCAGCAGAGCGCCGAAGATCGGGACCAGGGTTTCGCGGCTGGTCACCATCATCATAAAGGCGCCGCCGAGCTGCGCCAGCGTATCCAGCGACAGCAGGCGCGTCAGATCGTGCGCGACGTTAATCGGGTAGGACAGGGAGACCGGATTGACGTCCGGCACCCAGAACAGATAGCGGTGGGTGGCGTCCCTGATTTCGTTCAGCGCTTCAATCAGCTGGGTGTTGGCCACCTTCAGCTTGGTCAGCTCGAGGATTTGGGTGTCGCAGCCGGACAGCAGCGAATTCAGCAGCTCGCGCTGGGTGCGCAGCTGGGCCTCGACGATGCGGCGTTCCGCACTGCTCAGCTCGCTGCCGTCGTCGCGCTTGAATTCGCGCTGCGACAGCTTCTCCAGCTGGCTCTCGAACTGCAGCCGCTGCACGCGCAGCTGGGCCATATCGCCGTCCAGCTGCTGAGGCTTGGGCATTTCCGGCAGGGTGGCGACCTGGGCGCGCAGGGTTTCCCCCAGCGCCGACGAGGAACCGAGCCACTGGGCCTGTTCGATGATGGTGCTCAACGCCTGCCGCACCTGCAGCGTTTGCGCCGCGGCCTGACGTTGCTGGGATGAGATCAGGTCCATGCGTTGGGCCTGGCTGTTCAGCGCGGCGGAAAGCTGGCGGTTGATCTGCAGCTGCTGGCTGATGCTTTTCGGCAGATCGCCATTCTGCTCGGCTAACTGTTCGGTTTTTTCCAACGCCAGTTCGGCTTCGCGTTGGCGCTGGGCATTGAGATTGTTGCGCAGCGCCTGCAGCTGGATGTCGATCTTCTCATGGCGCGTTTTGTAAACGTCGGCGCGCATCCGCGCCAGCTCCTGGCGGTTGTTGGCCGACAGCTGCGCCAGCTCCAGCTCGTCCACTTTGGCCTTGCGCGCCGCGGCTTCGGCCTGCAGCAGCGCCAGCGCCGCCTGGGCGTGCGGGGTGGTCGGGTTGGCGGGCTGTGCCTGCAGACGGCGCTGCACTTCGGTCAGCGAACGGCGGGCGTCGGTCTGCTGCTGCGGCAGCTGGCCCAGCGAATCGCTGATCTCCCGCGTGCGGTCCTGTTCCTGTTGCAACAGGCGCGCCTGTTCCAGCAGCAGGCTGCTGGCCTGCAGGATTTGCTGTTCCAGATCGCTGGCCGGCAGGTTTTCGCCGTTCGGCAGGATCTTGTTTTCTTCCAGCGTCAGCTGACGGCGCAGCTCCTGCGTCATCTTGGGGAAATCATCGATCACCCGCTGATACTGCTCGGAACGCGTCATCGACTCCTTGCGTTCCGCCAGCCAGTTGAGAGCGCTTTGCAGCGCCTCGGTGGTTTCCGCCTGATTAGGCGCGTTCTTGTTGCCCTCCGCCTGCTTCAACTCTTGTTTGAGCTGATTCTCGGTGGGTACCGTGGCGGCCAGCGCCGGTTGAAACAGCAAACAACCGAGCAGTAGCGTGATAATCAGGCGCACAGCGTCAATTCCTTCAGATCTGCGGTGATTCAGCGGTGGCAGGCGCGGCCGCGATTTCGGCGAAGGCTTCGCCCATGCGGGTGACGGTGCCGTTATTCAGCTGCGGAGCGAACTGCACGCTGTCTGCGGTGAACAGGTTGATCACCGTCGAGCCGAGCTTGAAGCGGCCCATTTCGGCGCCTTTCTCCAGCGCGACGGCGCCTTCTTCCCCTTCGGCGGGGTAGGTCCAGCGTTTGATGATGCCTTCGCGCGGCGGCGTGACGGTGCCGGCCCAGACGGTTTCAATGCTGCCGACGATGGTGGCGCCGACCAGGATCTGCACCATGGGGCCGATGGCGGTATCAAACAGGCAGATGACGCGCTCGTTGCGCGCGAACAGGTTCGGCACGTTGGCGGCGGTGAGCGGGTTGACCGAGAACAGATCGCCCGGTACGTAGATCATTTCGCGCAGCACGCCGGCGCAGGGCATGTGCACGCGGTGGTAGTCGCGCGGCGCCAGGTAGGTGGTGGCGAACAGGCCGTGGCGGAACGGCTCCGCCAGCATATGGTTGCCGGCCAGCAGCGCTTCCAGGCTGTAGTGATGGCCTTTGGCCTGGAAGATCTGATCGTCGCGGATCGGGCCGAGCTGGCTGATGGCGCCGTCGGCGGGCAGCGCCAGCCAGCGGGCGTCTTCGATGATGGGCCGCGCGCCGTCGCGCAGCGGACGCACGAAGAAGTCGTTGAAGGTGGCGTAGGAGGTCAGGTCCGGATTTTGCGCTTCCTGCATATTCACGCGGTAATAGCGGGCGAAGGCCTTCACCACCAACTGGGTCAGCCAGCCGGCCTGTTTATCCGCGCCCCAGCCCGCCAGGCGAGTCAGAGCCAGCTTCGGTAGCCAATACTGCAATTTAATCTTGATGCTATCCAGCACGTTAACCTCTTGAATAAGGGTAAAGGGCGCGCATTGTAACCCTGGCTCCGCCACAGTCAACGCCGCCCGTCATGATCAGTCTGCGGCGTCCGTCAGGTTCTTGCGAACCTTCACCTGCGCCATGCTTTCCAGTATGCGGTGGTAGTTGTCGAAACGCTCTTTCGCGATATCGCCTTTTTCCATCGCCGCGCGGATGGCGCAGCCTGGATCGGTGTCGTGGCGGCAGTCGCGGAACTTGCAACCGCCTAAATAGTCACGGAATTCGACAAAGCCCTGGGTGATTTGTTCCGGCTCCAGGTGCCACAGGCCAAACTCACGCACGCCCGGCGAATCGATCACGTCGCCGCCGTGCTGGAAATGGTACAGCCGCGCGGCGGTGGTGGTATGTTGCCCCAGCCCCGACACGTCGGAAACCTGATTTACCAGAATTTGCTCTTTGGACGGCGGCAGCAGGGCGTTCAGCAGGCTGGACTTGCCGACCCCGGACTGGCCGGCGAAGATGCTGATGCGCCCGACCAGCGCCTGTTCAAACGCCTCCATGCCTTCACGCGTCTGGCTGGAGACTTCCAGCACCCGATAACCGATTTTGCGGTAGGTATCCATCATGCCGTCGACCCGCTTGCGCGCTTCGGCGTCCAGCAGATCAATTTTGTTCAATACGATCAGCGGTTCGACTTCCAGCGTTTCGCAAGCCACCAGATAGCGATCGACGATGTTCAGCGAAAGCTCGGGCAGGATCGCCGAAACGATGACGATCTGATTGATATTGGCGGCGATCGGTTTTACGCCGTCATAGAAGTCGGGACGGGTCAGCACCGAGCTGCGCTCGTGCACCGCTTCGACGATGCCCTTAACCCCTTCATGGCTGCCGACGCCGGGGCGCCACACCACGCGATCGCCGGTCACCAGCGATCGCAAGGTGCGACGAATGTTGCAGCGGTGCTGGGAGCCATCCGCCGCTTCAACGTCGGCGTGCATCCCGAAGCGGCTGATCACGATGCCGTCCTGCGGCTCGCCCAATTGGGAATCATCCAGCTCGGGTTTGTTATCAGTGCGCTTCAGGCGGCGCTGATGGTTCGCCTGCACGCGGCGTTGTTGACCTTTGGACAGTTTGTTCTTGCTCACTGCGCCTCACTTGAATCGGCTTTTATCGCCCATGGCGACCAAAAAGACTATGATACACGCTATTTTATATTAAATAACCGTTGTTAGCCGCCATGTACGGCGCGGCGCCACCGGCGTCGCTCGCCGCCTTGCCCGCGCATTGTTTATCTTTCGGCTTTTATGCAGGAAATATCATGACAGGAAACGAAAACAACCTGATTTGGATCGATCTGGAGATGACCGGCCTGGATCCGCAACGCGACCGCATCATCGAGATCGCCACGCTGGTCACCGACGCCAACCTGAACATTCTGGCCGAGGGGCCGGTGATTGCCGTCCATCAGTCCGATGAACAGCTGGGCCTGATGGATGACTGGAACGTGCGCACCCACACCGGCAGCGGACTGGTGGCGCGCGTGAAAGCCAGCCGCCTCGACGACCGCGCCGCCGAGTTGGAAACCATCGCCTTCCTGCAGCAGTGGGTGCCGGCCGGCAAATCGCCGATCTGCGGCAACAGCGTGGGCCAGGATCGCCGTTTTCTGTTCCGTTACATGCCGGAGCTGGAAGCCTACTTCCATTACCGCTATCTGGACGTCAGCACGCTGAAAGAGCTGGCGCGGCGTTGGAAGCCGGAAATTCTCGGCGGCTTCAAGAAGCAGGGCACCCACCAGGCGATGGATGACATCCGCGAATCGGTGGCCGAACTGGCCTATTACCGCGAGCATTTCATTCAGCTGTAGTGGCTACGGGGCCCGTGCGCGCTGAAAAACGCCCGATTCCGCCGCTTAATTCGCCAGTTTGGCGCTTTAATCGGCAATCAAACAAAAATCGCGTTTTTTTGCTTTCAGGGGCTTGCGGCAAAAAGGATTTCTCGTATAATGCGCACCCCGTACCGATGAAGAATTTCGTTAAGTTCCGACATCGATACGCCGGGCGGGAATAGCTCAGTTGGTAGAGCACGACCTTGCCAAGGTCGGGGTCGCGAGTTCGAGTCTCGTTTCCCGCTCCAAATTCAACAATGCTGCTGATGCGGCGTGATGAATAAAAAAAGTGTCAGGCAGTACCCATGCGACGCGGGAATAGCTCAGTTGGTAGAGCACGACCTTGCCAAGGTCGGGGTCGCGAGTTCGAGTCTCGTTTCCCGCTCCAAAAAAATTCAAAGGCCATGCTGTTGTTTGATGGCCGGATGCCCAAAGCATCTCAATGCGGGAATAGCTCAGTTGGTAGAGCACGACCTTGCCAAGGTCGGGGTCGCGAGTTCGAGTCTCGTTTCCCGCTCCAATTTTCTCTTCGTTTCAAACTCAGTTCAACGCCTTCTCCGGCGCGGTTCTTTGTCCCGTTTTACACACCCCCTAAAAATGTTGTAAACAGAGTTATCCACAGCTTGCGTACATAACGTCGCCAGTTTAAAAAATCAACGCCACGCAAATGAAATATTTATTGCATTGATTTGTATGCATATTTATTTATGTGAAAACGTTATGCCGATCACTTGCTCTTTTTGTTGCAGTTGAAAGACAACGTGTTTTTATTTTTATGCACAAGTCCACAGACAGACTTTGCCGCTTGGCATGATAGGTCTGGCATTGGCTTTAGGCATCCCTCGGCAAACCTTTTTCCACAGCCCGTATCAGCCGCTTTTTCTGTGCCGTTTGCACCTCGACGCCCTGCGCTTCGCGGCGGGCCAACTGCTGCGCCAGCGCCCAGTCGATGTGTTCGTCCAGCATGGCGTCCTGTTTGAGGCGCGCGCGCAGCGCGATCACTATCTCATCCTGATAGGGCGCATTGCCCAACGCCACGGCGATATTGCGCAGCCAGCGCAGATGGCCGATGCGCCGAATGGCCGAGCCTTCGGTGATGCGCAGAAACTTTTCTTCCGTCCAGCCAAACAAATCGATCAGCTGCGGCGCATGCAGCGCGGCGCGCGGGCTGAAATCGTCCTCATCGGTCAGCTGCGAGAAACGGTTCCACGGGCAGATCAGCTGGCAGTCGTCGCAGCCGTAGATGCGGTTGCCGAGCAGCGGGCGGAACTCTTCCGGGATCGCCCCTTCCAGCTCAATGGTCAGGTAGGAGATGCAGCGGCGCGCGTCTACGGTATAGGGCGCGACGATAGCGCCGGTTGGGCAGGTGGTGATGCAGGCGACGCAGCGGCCGCACTGTTCTTCCTGCGGTTTATCCACCGGCAGCGGCAGGTCGATCAACAGCTCGCCGAGGAAAAACCAGGAGCCGGCCTCGCGGTTCAATATGAGTGAGTGTTTACCAACCCAGCCGATGCCGGCTTTGGACGCCAGCGCGCGCTCCATCACCGGCGCCGAGTCGACAAACGGGCGGAAGTTCAGCTCGCCGCAGTAGACCTGGATCTGGTCGCCCAGCTTTTTAAGCCGCTGGCGCAACAGCTTGTGGTAGTCGCGGCCCAGCGCATAGCGGCTGACATAGCCCAGCTCAGGGTTTTGCAGCGTGCTGGCAAACGCCGCCTTGGCCGGCAGATAGTTCATGCGCACGCTGATCACCCGCAGCGTCCCCGGCAACAGCTCGTGGGGCCGGGCGCGCAGCATGCCGTGGCGCGCCATCCATGCCATTTCGCCATGGTACTGTTTGTCCAGCCACGCCTGCAGCCTGGGCTCTTCGGCGCTCAGATCGGTGTCGCAGATGCCCACCTGCTGGAATCCTAGCGATTGCCCCCATTGCTTGATATGTTGGGCGAGTTGATTGAGATCGAGGGGGTGCGTCATGACGGGCCACAGTAAGAGAGCATACTCCGACAGTTTACCACACTCTGTCTGGCCTGCGGACTGGATCCGTCAGGCGGAGCCCGCGGCGGCGGCGTCGCTGGGCATTTCACTCTACGACCTGATGCAACGCGCCGGCAAAGCGGCTTACGACCTGGCGCGCGACGAATATCCGGCCAGCAGCCACTGGCTGGTGCTGTGCGGCCATGGCAACAACGGCGGCGACGGCTACGTGGTGGCGCGCCTGGCCGCAGAAGCGGGCGTTGCGGTCACGCTGATCGCCTGCGAAGGCGCAAGGCCGCTGCCGCCTGAGGCCGCCGCGGCCCGGCGGGACTGGCTGGCCTGCGGCGGCGCCGTTGAACCGGTCAACGGTCGCTGGCCGGAAACGATCGATCTGATTATCGACGGCCTGCTCGGTACCGGCCTGGGCGCCGCGCCGCGCGCGCCGTACGATGCGCTGATTGAAGCCGCCAACCGCCACCGCGCGCCGACGGTGGCGCTGGATATCCCCTCTGGGCTGTTGGCGGCAAGCGGCGCGGCGCCCGGGGCGGTGATCCGCGCCGCGCACACCGTCACTTTTATCGGCCTCAAGCCGGGGCTGCTGACCGGCCAGGCGCGCGACTGGGTCGGGCAACTTCACCAGAGTACGCTAGGATTAGCTGACTGGCTGGCAAAGCAACGGGTGCCGATTCAGCGGTTTACCGCAGAAACGCTGCCGCAGTGGCTGCAGCCGCGCCGTCCTTGCTCTCATAAAGGCGACCACGGGCGCCTGTTGCTGGTCGGCGGCGATCGCGGCTTCGGCGGGGCTATTCGTATGGCGGCGGAGGCCGCACTGCGCAGCGGTGCCGGTTTGGTGCGAGTGCTTACTCACATTGAGCATATCGCACCGCTGCTGGCCGCCCGGCCGGAGCTGATGGCGCAGGCGCTGGACGGCGAAACGCTGGATCAGGCGCTGGACTGGGCGGATGTGCTGGTGGTGGGGCCGGGGCTGGGCCAGGGCGAATGGGGTAAGAATGCGCTGAAAGTGCTGCAAGCCAGTGATAAACCGGCGTTATGGGATGCGGATGCGCTGAACTTGCTGGCATTAAATCCCGAGAAGCGTCAGAATCGCGTCATGACCCCGCATCCTGGGGAAGCGGCGCGGCTGTTGGGCTGCCGCACCGCCGACATTGAGAGTGATCGCTTACTTGCGGTGCGCAACCTGGTGTCTCGTTATGGCGGCGTGGCGGTGCTGAAAGGCGCCGGCACGCTGATTGCCGATGAGCAGGGCCAAATGGCGATCGCCGACGTCGGCAACGCCGGCATGGCCTCCGGCGGCATGGGCGATGTGCTGTCGGGCGTGATCGGCGGTTTGCTGGCGCAAAAGCTCTCGCTGTATGATGCCGCCTGTGCGGGCTGTGTGGTACATGGCGCAGCCGCCGATCGCCTGGCGGAAAGACAAGGAACCAGAGGCATGTTGGCGACGGATTTATTGCCGGACATCCTTCATTTCGTTAACCCTGAGTGGGCAAAATAGACTTAATCGAATGAAAGAACTCGTTTTACCTCTGCCGGATGAGGCAGCGACTGTCGCATTGGGCGCCGCCTTGGCCAAGGCGTGCGATCGCGCCAGCGTAATCTATCTTTACGGTGACCTGGGCGCCGGTAAAACCACCTTCAGCCGTGGTTTTCTGCAGGCATTGGGTCACCGGGGCAATGTGAAAAGCCCGACCTATACGCTGGTGGAGCCGTATGCGCTGGCGCCGCTGGCGGTTTATCACTTCGATCTGTATCGCTTGGCCGATCCGGAAGAACTCGAATTTATGGGCATTCGCGATTATTTTGCGCAGGATGCCATTTGCCTGGTCGAATGGCCGCAACAGGGCACCGGCGTGCTGCCGGATCCGGATCTGGAGCTGCATCTCAGCTATCAGGATCAGGGCAGAGAAGCGAAGATTCAGGCGGTTTCCGCTTATGGCAGCCAGCTTTTAGACCGTATTCACGGGCCACAGGGATGACGCCGCAATGACGTATGCGTTGAGAAAACTAGTCTTAATCGCCCTTATCGCCGTACTGGAGCCCTTGGGCGCGGCCAGTGCATTGGCCTCATCGCTGTCCGACATCAAGGTGTCGAATGCCCAGCGCGAAGCGACGGTCTCGGTGAGCTTCAACGGCCCGCCGGATTATGCTTTCTTCCCGCTGCACGGGCCGGAACGCGTGGTGCTGGACGTCAATCAGCCGGGCAAGGTCGGCGGCCTGCCGCTGAACTTCAGCGGGCAGAACCTGGTGAAGAGCATCCGCTCCAGCGCGCCGAAAGACGCGCAAAGCGTGCGTCTGGTGTTTGATTTGACCCAGCGAGCCAAGACCCGCGTAGCGACGCGCCAGAACGGCGGCGCGTATACCGTGGTGTTCACCATCGCCGCCGAGGGCGGCGCAAAAACCAACCTGGTGCGCAAGGCACCGGCCCCTGCGCCGGTTGCGGTCAGCCAGCCGCCGCGTCAGGCGCCGGCGCCGGCGGTGGTCAGCGAGCCGCCGGTGCGCAAAGCGCCAAGCGGCGCCAATCCGTTCACCAACAAACCGACCGTGGTTTCCGGCACCGCCTCTGAGGTGACGCCGCGCAGCAGCCGCGTATCCGCCGGCTCGGGCGACCGGGTGGTGGTGGCGATCGACGCCGGCCACGGCGGGCAGGATCCGGGCGCCATTGGCCCGAACGGGCTGAAAGAGAAGAATGTCACTATCGCCATTGCGCGCCGCCTGCAGGCGATGCTGAATGACGATCCGCTGTTCAAGCCGGTGCTGACGCGCAACGGCGACTACTTCATCTCGGTGATGGGCCGTTCAGACGTGGCGCGCAAGCAGGGCGCCAACGTGCTGGTTTCGATCCACGCCGACGCCGCGCCGAACCGCAGCGCGAATGGGGCCTCGGTCTGGGTGCTGTCCAACCGGCGCGCCAACAGCGAAATGGCCGGCTGGCTCGAACAGCACGAGAAACAGTCCGAACTGCTCGGCGGCGCAGGCGACCTGCTGGCCAACAGCCAGGCTGACCCTTATCTGAGCCAGGCGGTGCTGGATCTGCAGTTCGGCCATTCGCAGCGCGTGGGCTACGACGTGGCGGTGAAAGTGCTGCAACAGATGCAGAGCGTCGGTTCATTGCATAAACGCCGGCCGGAGCACGCCAGTCTGGGCGTATTGCGTTCGCCGGATATTCCATCGCTGCTGGTGGAAACAGGATTTATCAGTAATAGCACGGAGGAGCGGCTGCTGGGCAGTAGCGCGTATCAGGAGAAGATTGCCAGGGCCATCCATAGCGGCCTGCGCAATTATTTCCTGGCGCATCCGCTACAAGCCGACCCAAAGGTGGAAAACCGACCGCTGGACGTCGCAGCGGCGGTTAACTCCTCAACACCAGACGTCAGTACCCCCGCGCCGATCGTCAGTTCGGCCGGCGCAGGCCGCAGCGTTAGCGGCAAGACCCGGATCCACGTGGTGAAGCGGGCGGAAACGCTGTCCGGCATCGCCGACAGCTACGGCACTTCCATGGCCGCGCTGCGTGACCTGAACAAACTGAAAAAAGACGGCGTATGGGTCGGCCAACGTCTCAAGGTGCCGGCGGGGAAAACCGCCGCCGTCGCCAAGGCGAAAGCGCCGGCGCAGAAACCGTCTAAACATAAAGTGACTCGCGGTGATACGCTGTCGTCTATAGCTTCACGTTATGGCGTCAGCGTCAGCGATCTGAAGCGGGTCAATAAATTGAAGTCGGACGTCGCGCCGCTGGATCGGACGCTGACCATTCCGCAGGCCTAGCGCCATCATCACAGGAGTCAGCATGCCTATCCAGGTGTTACCGCCACAGCTCGCCAACCAGATTGCCGCCGGGGAAGTGGTCGAACGACCGGCGTCGGTGGTGAAGGAGCTGGTGGAAAACAGCCTGGACGCCGGCGCAACGCGCATCGATATCGACATCGAGCGCGGCGGCGCCAGGCTGATCCGCATTCGCGACAACGGCTGCGGCATCGGCAAGGACGACCTGGCGCTGGCGCTGGCGCGCCACGCCACCAGTAAAATCAGCACGCTCGACGATCTGGAAGCCATCGTCAGCCTCGGTTTCCGCGGCGAAGCGCTGGCCAGCATCAGCTCGGTCTCCCGCCTGACCCTGACCTCACGCACCGCAGAACAGGCCGAAGCCTGGCAGGCCTACGCCGAAGGCCGCGAGCAGGCGGTGACGGTAAAACCCGCCGCGCACCCGATCGGCAGCACGCTGGAAGTGCTCGACCTGTTTTACAATACCCCGGCGCGCCGCAAGTTCATGCGCACCGAAAAAACCGAATTCGGCCATATCGATGAAGTGGTGCGGCGTATCGCGCTGGCGCGCTTCGATGTGGCGATCAACCTCAGCCACAACGGCAAGCTGATTCGCCAATACCGCGCGGCGAAAGAGGAAAGCCAGCATGAACGCCGGCTGGGCAGCATCTGCGGCCCGGCGTTTTTGCAGCACGCGCTGAATATCTCCTGGCAGCACGGCGATCTGACCATTCGCGGCTGGGTGGCGGACCCGGCCGGCGCGCGCCAGCTGGGGGAGATGCAGTATTGCTACGTCAACAGCCGCATGATGCGCGATCGCCTGATCAACCACGCCATCCGCCAGGCCTATCAGGACCAGCTCAAGGACGACCAGCAGCCCGCCTATGTGCTGTATCTGGAGGTGGATCCGCATCAGGTGGACGTTAACGTCCACCCGGCCAAGCACGAGGTGCGTTTCCATCAGGCGCGGCTGGTGCACGATTTTATTTATCAGGCGGTGACCACCGTGCTGCAGCAGACCGGTTCAGCGCCGCTGGCGCTGGCCGAGACGTCGGACGAAGAGGCGGCGCCGACCTGGCAGCCGGAAAACCGCATCGCCGCCGGCGGCAACCATTTTTCTCAGCCCGCGCCGCGGCGCGAAACGCCACCGCCGGCGGCGCCCGCCCGCGAGCGTGCGCCGCAGCCGCCTTATCCGGCGGGGAGCGGCTACCAGAAGCGCGAAGGCGAGCTGTACGGCAAGCTGCTGCAGGCCGCGGAGCCGCAACCGCAGGAACCCGCGCCGAAGCCGCCGCTGTTCCCGCCGGTGAAGCCGGCAGCGGAAACGCCGCTGGCGGGCGGCCAGCACAGCTTTGGCCGGGTGCTGATGATCTACCCGCCGTGCTACGCGCTGATCGAACGCCAGCATCAGCCGGTGTTGCTCAACCTGCCGGTGGCGGAGCGCTGGCTGCGCCAGGCGCAGCTCAATCCGCCGGAAGGGGGGCTGCGGCCGCAGCCGCTGCTGATCCCCATCAAGCTGACGCTGAACAAAAATGAAGCGGCGGCGATCGCGCGCCATCAGGCGCTGTTGGCCACCATGGGGCTGGATCTGCAGGCGGGGAGCGGCCGTGTGACGCTGCGCGCAGTGCCTTTACCATTACGCCAACAAAATTTACAAAAACTGATACCCGAGCTGTTAGGCTATCTGGCCGAGCATCAGGAGATGTCGCCCGCAGTGCTGGCCACCTGGATCGCCCGCCGTTTAGGCAGCGAACATGAGCAGTGGAACACCTCGCAAGCGATACAATTGCTGACCGACGTTGAACGACTTTGCCCGCAGCTGGTCAAATCGCCACCGAGCGGACTTTTACAACCCGTTGATTTACAGGCTGCACTGGCGGCCCTTAAGCATGACTGACACTGAAATGACACCACGTCCCCCGGCTATTTTTATCATGGGGCCGACCGCCTCGGGCAAGACCGCGCTGGCGATCGCGCTGCGCCAACGTCTGCCGGTGGAACTGATCAGCGTGGATTCCGCGCTGATTTATCGCGGCATGGATATCGGCACCGCCAAGCCGAGCGCAGAAGAGCTGGCGCAGGCGCCGCACCGTTTGATCGACATTCGCGATCCGGCGCAGGCCTATTCGGCGGCGGATTTTCGCGCCGACGCGCTGCAAGAAATGGCCGACATCACCGCGGCCGGGCGCATCCCGCTGCTGGTGGGCGGCACCATGCTGTATTTCAAGGCGCTGCTGGAGGGATTATCGCCGCTGCCTTCCGCCGATCCGGCGGTGCGCGAGCGTATAGAACAGCAGGCGGCGGAGCAGGGCTGGGAGGCTTTGCACCGCCGGTTACAGGAGATTGACCCGGTTGCGGCATTAAGAATTCATCCGAATGATCCGCAGAGACTGTCCAGAGCACTGGAAGTTTTTTTTATTTCGGGTAAAACTTTAACGGAACTGACTAAAATTTCGGGTGAATCGTTGCCGTATCATGTTCACCAATTTGCGATAGCGCCGTCCAGCCGTGAGTTGATCCATCAACGCATCGAGCAGCGGTACCATCAAATGTTGGCGGCGGGCTTTGAGACGGAAGCGCGTGCACTTTTTGCACGGGGTGATTTGCATACGGATTTGCCTTCCATTCGCTGTGTCGGTTACCGCCAGATGTGGTCATATTTGTCTGGCGAAATTAGTTACGATGAGATGGTTTATCGTGGTATTTGCGCAACGCGTCAGTTGGCCAAGCGCCAAATGACCTGGTTACGGGGCTGGAACTCGGTACATTGGCTGGACAGCGAGAAGCCGGGAGAGGCTTTGGACTCGGTAATACAGGTTGTTAGTGCATAGGTCGAGTGATTGTGTACAATTGATGAGTATTCAGCGCGCAAATTTTTTACGTCGTTTATTTTAGAGCCGACAGGTTCTTAGTTACAAACAACAAGCAAATAAGGAAAAGATAGAATGGCTAAGGGGCAATCTTTGCAAGATCCGTTCCTGAACGCATTGCGTCGTGAACGTGTTCCGGTTTCTATTTATTTGGTGAATGGTATTAAGCTGCAAGGCCAGATTGAGTCTTTTGACCAGTTTGTCATCCTGTTGAAAAACACGGTGAGCCAGATGGTTTATAAGCACGCTATCTCTACCGTTGTCCCGTCACGCCCGGTTTCGCACCACAGCAACAACCCGAGCGGCGGCACCAGTAACTATCACCATGGTAACAACCCGTCTGCGCCGCAACAGCCGCAGCAGGAAAGCGATGACGCTGAATAAAGCGCGTTGCAAGTCAACCATGACGGGGAGCATAAGCAGCCGTGCGCTGTTTATGTCCCCCGCACTAGCGGTTTGTGTCCGTTTGAGAGGTTGCACGCTTGTTTGACCGTTATGAAGCCGGTGAGCAGGCCGTACTGGTTCATATCTATTTCTCGCAAGACAAAGATACCGAAGATCTCAGTGAGTTCGAATCCCTGGTGTCCTCGGCGGGTGTCGAAGCTTTGCAAGTGGTGACTGGTAGCCGCAAAGCCCCGCATCCCAAGTACTTTGTAGGTGAAGGAAAGGCCGAAGAAATTGCAGATGCGGTAAAAGCCAGTGGCGCGTCTGTTGTCCTGTTTGATCACTCCCTTTCCCCGGCGCAGGAGAGAAACCTTGAGCGCCTGTGTGAATGCCGGGTGATCGATCGCACCGGGTTGATTCTAGACATCTTTGCCCAGCGTGCCCGTACCCATGAAGGTAAGCTGCAGGTAGAGCTGGCGCAGTTGCGCCACATCGCCACGCGTCTGGTGCGCGGCTGGACGCACCTGGAGCGCCAAAAAGGGGGGATTGGCCTGCGCGGGCCGGGGGAAACCCAATTAGAGACCGACCGTCGTTTGTTGCGCGATCGCATCAGCTTGATTCTGCGCCGCCTGGAGCGGGTAGAGAAGCAGCGTGAACAAGGCCGACGGGCGCGTACCCGTGCAGATGTGCCGACCGTATCGCTGGTGGGCTACACCAACGCCGGCAAATCCACCCTGTTTAACCGAATAACGTCTGCCGAGGTCTATGCGGCGGACCAGCTATTTGCCACCCTGGATCCCACCCTGCGGCGCATCGACGTGGCGGACGTGGGCGATACCGTGTTGGCGGATACCGTAGGCTTTATCCGGCACCTGCCGCACGACCTGGTGGCCGCCTTCAAGGCGACGCTGCAGGAAACGCGCCAGGCGTCTCTGCTGCTGCATGTCATCGACGCCGCGGATGCTCGCGTCGATGAAAACATGGAAGCGGTCAATACCGTGCTGGCGGAGATTGATTCGGATGAGATCCCTACACTGTTAGTGATGAACAAAATAGATATGCTGGATGACTTTGTCCCGCGTATCGACCGCAACGACGAAAACTTACCGATCCGGGTGTGGCTGTCCGCCGCCAGCGGAGAAGGTATCCCGTTGCTGTATCAGGCGTTGACGGAGCGCTTATCGGGGGAAATCGCGCATTATGAGCTGCGCTTACCGCCACAGGCAGGCCGTCTTCGTAGCCGTTTTTACCAGCTTCAGGCAATTGAGAAAGAGTGGAACGAAGAAGACGGCAGCATCGGCGTGGTGGTGCGTATGCCCATCGTCGAGTGGCGCCGCCTCTGTAAACAGGAACAGGACCTGATTAGCTTTATCGTATGATCATATCCTGTTACATTTATGCTTCGCGTAAGCCTGAAGTACCCAATCACAGAATATGGAGCTAAAACATGGCGTGGAATCAGCCCGGTAATAACGGACAGGACCGCGACCCGTGGGGGAGCAGCAATAATAATGGCGGCAACTCTGGCGGTAACAACAAAGGCGGTCGTGATCAAGGACCACCTGATTTGGACGATATCTTCCGCAAGCTGAGCAAGAAATTGAGCGGCCTGGGCGGGGGCAAAGGCTCCAGCGGCAATAGCGGCGGCACCGGCACCTCTGGTCCGGGCTTCAGCGGCCGCATTATCGGTATCGCGGCGGTCGCCGTGGTGGTGATCTGGGCCGCCAGCGGCTTCTACACCATCAAGGAAGCCGAACGCGGCGTGGTGACGCGCTTTGGCAAGTTCAGCCACCTGGTGCAGCCGGGCCTGAACTGGAAGCCGACCTTCATCGACGAAGTGCGCCCGGTCAACGTGGAATCGGTGCGTGAACTGGCGGCGTCCGGCGTGATGCTGACCTCCGACGAGAACGTGGTGCGCGTGGAAATGAACGTGCAGTACCGCGTGACCAATCCGGAAGCCTATCTGTTCAGCGTAGTGAATGCCGACGACAGCCTGAGCCAGGCGACCGACAGCGCCCTGCGCGGCGTGATCGGCAAGTACTCGATGGACCGCATCCTGACCGAAGGCCGTACCGTGGTGCGTAACGATACTCAACGCATGCTGGAAGAGACCATTCGTCCTTACAACATGGGCATCACGCTGCTGGACGTCAACTTCCAGGCGGCGCGTCCGCCGGAAGAGGTCAAAGCGTCGTTCGATGACGCCATCGCCGCGCGTGAGAACGAGCAGCAGTACATCCGTGAGGCGGAAGCTTACGCCAACGAAGTGCAGCCGCGTGCGAACGGCCAGGCGCAGCGCCTGCTGGAAGACTCCAAGGCGTACAAAGACCGTACCATCCTGGAAGCCCAGGGTGAGGTGGCCAGCTTCGCCAAGCTGCTGCCGGAATACAAATCCGCCCCGGAAATTACCCGCGAGCGCCTGTATATCGAAACCATGCAGAAAGTCCTGAGCCATACCCGTAAGGTGCTGGTGAGCGACAAAGGCAACAATCTGATGATGTTACCGCTGGATCAAATGCTGCGCGGCCAGGCCAATGCGGCGGACGGCGGCAATAAGGACTCTAGCCTGATTCGCCTCAACCCCGCCCCGTCTGCCAACGGCGGCTCCAGCAGCCAACGCACCGGCAACGGCTCGGTCATGGACCAACGCCGGGCGAATGCGCAGCGTGACGACACCACTCGCGTAGGGAGAGAGTAATCAATGCGTAAGTCTTTTGTAGTTATCGTCCTCGTGGTGCTGGTGGCGCTGTACGCTTCACTGTTCGTGGTGCAGGAAGGCCAACGCGGCATCGTGCTGCGCTTCGGCAAGGTACTGCGCGACAGCGAAAACAAACCGCTGGTGTATGCGCCGGGTCTGCACTTCAAGATCCCGTTTATTGAAACCGTGAAGAACCTGGATGCGCGTATCCAGACCATGGACAACCAGGCCGATCGTTTCGTGACCAGCGAGAAGAAAGACCTGATCGTCGACTCCTACCTGAAGTGGCGCATCAGCGATTTCAGCCGTTACTATCTGGCGACCGGCGGCGGCGACGTCTCCCAGGCCGAAGTGCTGCTGAAGCGTAAATTCAGCGACCGTCTGCGTTCCGAGATCGGCCGTCTGGACGTGAAAGACATCGTGACCGACTCGCGCGGCAAGCTGATGTCAGACGTGCGCGACGCGCTGAACACCGGCACCGTGGGTGATGGCGAAGAAGTGGCGACCACCGAAGCCGATGACGCTATCGCCTCCGCAGCGGCGCGCGTTGAGCGGGAAACCACCGGAAAACAGCCGCAGGTTAACCCGAACAGCATGGCGGCGCTGGGTATCGAAGTGATCGACGTGCGCATCAAGCAGATCAACCTGCCGGCCGAAGTGTCCGACGCCATCTACCAGCGTATGCGCGCCGAGCGTGAAGCGGTAGCCCGTCGTCTGCGTTCGCAGGGTCAGGAAGAAGCCGAGAAGCTGCGCGCCAGCGCGGATTACGAAGTGACCCGTACTCTGGCGGAGGCCGAGCGCCAGGCCCGTATCAACCGCGGTGAAGGCGACGCCGAAGCGGCCAAGCTGTTCGCCAACGCGTTCAGCCAGGATCCGGACTTCTACGCCTTTATCCGTAGCCTGCGTGCTTATGAAGCCAGCTTCAAGAACAACCAGGACGTGATGGTACTGAGCCCGGACAGCGATTTCTTCCGCTATATGAAATCGCCTGAATCCACGCGCAAGTAACCGCGACAGGTAAATTATCGGGGGCCCGTTTAATCGCGGGCCCTTTGTTGTTTTGGGGGATGCATGAATTCAACGATCTGGCTGGCGCTTGGGCTGGTTCTGGTGCTGGAAGGGCTGGGGCCGATGCTGTTTCCACAGGCGTGGCGCAAAATGATCTTGGCGATGAGCCAATTGCCGGACGCCACGCTGCGGCGATTTGGCGGCGGAATAGTGGTTGCGGGCTGCGTGATCTACTACATGTTGCGCAGTCGCACCGGGGTTTAAAGTTTAGACTAAAAATTACGCAATCGTATGCTAAAAGTGCTGAAAATCGAAAATTACGGTGGTAGAATCCATTTTTAAGCAACCGGTGATTTTGAAAAATGGGTAAGAACGTCGTCGTACTGGGCACCCAATGGGGTGACGAAGGTAAGGGCAAGGTCGTAGACCTGCTGACTGAACGGGCTCAATATGTTGTGCGCTACCAAGGTGGCCATAACGCTGGCCACACTCTGGTTATTAACGGTGAAAAAACCGTCCTTCATTTAATTCCTTCAGGCATCCTGCGTGAAAACGTCACCAGCATCATCGGCAACGGTGTGGTTCTGGCGCCAGACGCGTTGATGAAGGAAATGGGTGAACTCGAAGCGCGCGGCATCCCGGTACGCGAACGTCTGTTACTGTCCGAAGCCTGTCCGCTGATCCTGCCTTACCACGTCGCGTTGGACAACGCGCGTGAGAAAGCGCGCGGCGCGAAAGCCATCGGCACCACCGGTCGCGGCATCGGCCCGGCTTACGAAGATAAAGTGGCTCGCCGCGGTCTGCGCGTCAGCGACCTGTTCAACAAAGAAACCTTCGCCGTTAAGCTGAAGGAAATCGTTGAATACCACAACTTCCAGCTGGTCAACTACTACAAAGCCGAAGCCGTGGATTACCAGGCCACCCTGGACTACGTGCTGTCTATCGCCGACATCCTGACCGGCATGGTGGTAGACGTTTCCGAACTGCTGGACGGCGCGCGCAAGCGTGGCGACCTGATCATGTTCGAAGGCGCTCAGGGCACCCTGCTGGATATCGACCACGGTACCTATCCGTACGTGACCTCTTCCAACACCACCGCCGGCGGCGTGGCGACGGGTTCAGGCATTGGTCCGCGTTATGTGGATTACGTGCTGGGCATCGTTAAAGCTTACTCCACTCGCGTGGGTGCGGGTCCGTTCCCGACCGAACTGTTCGACGAAACCGGCGAATACCTGTGCAAGCAGGGCAACGAATTCGGCGCCACGACCGGCCGTCGTCGTCGCACCGGCTGGCTGGACGCGGTGGCGGTTCGCCGCGCAGTGCAGATCAACTCGCTGTCCGGCTTCTGCCTGACCAAGCTGGACGTGCTGGACGGCTTGAAAGAAGTGAAGATCTGCGTGGGCTATCGCATGCCGGACGGCCGCGAAATGACCACCACTCCGCTGGCTGCCGAAGGTTGGGAAGGTATCGAACCTATCTACGAAAGCATGCCGGGCTGGAGCGAAACCACCTTTGGCGTGAAAGAGCACGACAAGCTGCCACAGGCGGCGCTGGACTACATCAAGCGCATCGAAGAACTGACCGGCGTACCGGTAGACATTATCTCTACTGGCCCGGACCGTAGCGAAACCATGATCCTGCGCGACCCGTTCGACGCATAATCTGGCTTTTTGCCATAAACGAACCGGGCGCGTCCCGGTTTGTTTTTATCGTTTGTTCTCCCCATTTGCGGTTTCACGTCAAAAAATCCTTTCTTAATCCCGTCTCAGAGCCTGTCATGCGCTAAATAATTAGCGGCGAACTCTCCGGCTGGTTTATTATCCAATGAGTAATCTTTTGAAAAATGCCGAAAAGCGGCGTATCAGACGGGTAAAGTGATACCCAGAGGTAGATGTGCAGTTAACAAGTTTTACTGATTATGGCCTGCGGGCGTTGATCTACATGGCTTCGCTGCCACCGGACAAAATGACCAGCATCTCGGAAGTGACCGAGGTCTACGGCGTGTCCCGCAACCATATGGTTAAGATCATCAATCAGTTAAGCCGTGTCGGCTTCGTCACCGCGGTGCGCGGGAAAAACGGCGGCATCCGTTTGGGCAAGCCGGCCGAAACCATTCGCCTCGGCGACGTGGTCAGAGCGCTGGAGCCGCTCTCACTGGTCAACTGCAGCAGTGATTTTTGCCACATAACCCCTGCCTGCCGCCTGAAGCAGGTGCTCCATCAGGGCGTACAGAATTTCCTTGAAGAGCTGGATAACCACACCCTGGCCGATATGGTCGAAGACAATCCGCCGCTCTACAAGCTATTGCTTGTCGAATAAAGCGTCGTTGAGAAGACAAGGCTCAGCGACACCCTGCTGATGACAACGGAGGAACCGCAATGTCACAAGATCCATTCCTGGAACGAGAAGCAGAAAAATATGAATCCCCCATCCCGAGCCGTGAATACATTCTGGCCCATCTGGCGAAACGTGAAACGCCGGCCAGCCGCGAAGAGCTGGCCAAAGAGCTGGGGCTAAGCGGCGAAGAGCCGCTGGAAGCGTTGCGCCGCCGCCTGCGCGCGATGGAGCGTGACGGTCAGTTAATCTTTACCCGCCGCCAGTGCTATGCATTGCCGGAACGCCTGGACCTGCTGCGCGGCACCGTCATCGGCCACCGCGACGGCTATGGTTTCCTGCGCATCGAAGGCAGCAAGGATGACCTGTATCTTTCCGCCGAGCAGATGAAAATGGCGATCCACGGCGACGTGGTGCTGGCGCAGGCGCTGGGCGCCGATCGCAAGGGCCGCCGCGAGGCGCGCATCGTGCGCGTGCTGGTGCCGAAGACCAGCCAGATCGTCGGCCGCTTCTTCATGGACGCCGGCACCGGCTTTGTGGTGCCCGACGACAGCCGCCTGAGCTTCGATATCCTGATCCCGGCCGAGGCCGTCAGCGGCGCGCGCATGGGCTACATGGTGGTGGTGGAGCTGACCCAGCGTCCGACCCGCCGCACCAAGGCGGTCGGCAAGATCGTCGAAATCCTCGGCGACAAGATGGGCACCAGCATGGCGGTGGACATCGCGCTGCGCACCCATGAGATCCCGCATACCTGGCCGCCGCAGGTGGAAAAGCAGGTGGCCGATCTCAGCGAGCAGGTGCCTGAAGCGGCCAAGAAAGGCCGCGTCGATCTGCGCAAGCTGCCGCTGGTGACCATCGACGGCGAAGACGCGCGCGACTTCGATGACGCGGTGTACTGCGAGAAAAAACGCGGCGGCGGCTGGCGCCTGTGGGTGGCCATCGCCGACGTCAGCTACTACGTGCGCCCGCGCACCGCGCTGGATGACGAAGCGCGCAACCGCGGCACCTCGGTGTATTTCCCGTCGCAGGTGATCCCGATGCTGCCGGAAGTGCTGTCCAACGGCCTGTGTTCCCTGAACCCGCAGGTCGATCGCCTGTGCATGGTGTGCGAGATGACCATCTCCGCCCAGGGGCGCCTGTCGACGGCCAAGTTCTACGAAGCGGTGATGAGTTCCCACGCGCGTTTGACCTACAACAAGGTGTGGCACATTCTGCAGGGCGATCAGGAGCTGCGTGAGCATTATCACCCGCTGGTCAAGCACCTGGAAGAGCTGCATACGATGTACAAGGTGCTGGATAAGGCGCGCGCCGAGCGCGGCGGCATCGCCTTCGAAACCGAAGAGGCCAAGTTCATCTTCAACGCCGAACGCCGCATCGAGCGCGTCGAGCCGACGGTGCGCAACGACGCCCACAAGCTGATCGAAGAATGCATGATCATGGCCAACGTCGCGGCGGCGCGCTTCGTCGAGAAGAATAACGAGCCGGCGCTGTATCGCGTGCACGATCGCCCAAGCGACGATCATATCTCCGCGCTGCGCAGCGTGCTGAGCGAATTGGGCCTGACGCTGGGCGGCGGCAACAAGCCGCAACCGAAAGATTACGCCACCCTGATGGACGAAGTGTCCGAACGTCCCGATCATGAAATGTTGCAGACCATGCTGCTGCGTTCGATGAAGCAGGCGATTTACGATCCGGAAAACCGCGGCCACTTTGGTCTGGCGCTGGCCTCTTATGGCCACTTTACCTCGCCAATCCGCCGTTACCCGGACCTGGCGCTGCACCGCGCCATCAAATACCTGCTGGCCAAAGAGCACGGCCAGCCGAAAGAGCGCTGGACGCCGACCGGCGGCTGGCACAGCGAGTTCGAAGAAATGCTGCAGCTGGGCGAGCACTGTTCGATGGCCGAACGCCGCGCCGACGAAGCGACGCGCAACGTCGCCGACTGGCTGAAGTGTGACTTTATGCAGGATCACGTCGGGGAAGTGTTCAACGGCATCATCGCCAGCGTCACCGGCTTCGGCTTCTTCGTGCGCCTGAACGATCTGTTTATCGACGGCCTGGTGCACGTTTCGTCGCTGGATAACGATTACTATCGCTACGATAATATCGGCCAGCGTCTGATCGGCGAATCCTCAGGCATGGTTTATCGCCTGGGCGATACGGTGGAAATCCGCGTTGAAGCGGTGCATATGGACGAGCGCAAAATCGATTTCGCGTTGGTTTCCAGCACCCGCAAACCGCGTGGCGAAGGCAAAACCGAGCGCGATCGCGCCAAGAACGGCGGGCAGCGTACCCTGCGCGACGGGGCCGGCGCCGGCCGCGGCCAGGCGCAACGCAAGCGCCGCGGCGGCAAGCCGCCGGCCAATTTCGAGCCGGACAGCGCGTTCCGCAAAGACGGCGACAAACCCGCCGACAAGGTGAAGAAGGACAAAAAGGCGAAAGCCAAGAAACCGTCCGACAAAACCCGGAAGATAGCGGCGGCGACCAAAGCCAAGCGCGCGTCCAAGAAGAAAGGTGCCGAGCAGGCCTGACCTGCGGCACCTCATTATCACCGGCTGGCAACCGCCAGCCGCACAGTTAAAAGAGCATCATGAGCGAAATTATTTACGGCATCCACGCCGTCAAAGCCCTGTTAGAGCGCGACCCGCAACGCTTCCTGGAAGTGTTTATCCTCAAGGGGCGCGACGATCGCCGCCTGCAGCCGCTGATCGCCGAACTGGAAGCCACCGGCATCGTCATCCAGGTGGCAAACCGCCAATGGCTGGATGAGAAGGTCGAAGGCGCAGTGCACCAAGGGATTATCGCCCGGGTGCGCGAGGGGCGGCAGTACCAGGAAAACGACCTGCCGACGCTGCTGGAAAGCGTTGATACGCCGTTCCTGCTGGTGCTGGATGGCGTAACCGACCCGCATAACCTCGGCGCCTGCCTGCGCAGCGCCGACGCCGCCGGCGTGCACGCGGTGATCGTGCCGCGCGACCGCTCCGCCCAGCTGAACGCCACCGCCAAAAAAGTGGCCTGCGGCGCGGCGGAGAACGTGCCGCTGATCCGCGTCACCAACCTGGCGCGCACCCTGCGCCTACTGCAGGAAATGAACGTCTGGGTGGTGGGCACCGCCGGCGAAGCCGACCATACGCTGTACCAGAGCAAAATGACCGGCCCGATGGCGCTGGTGATGGGGGCGGAAGGCGAAGGCATGCGCCGCCTGACGCGCGAGCACTGCGACGAGCTGATCAGCATCCCGATGGCCGGCACCGTCTCCTCGCTGAACGTCTCGGTCGCCACCGGCATTTGTCTGTTTGAAGCGGTGCGCCAGCGCAGCTGATTGACCGGCGGGGGCGTTTTCGTCCCCGCCAATCCGCCATCTTGTGATCCCGCCTCAGGCAGAAATCTCCCCACCGACCATAATTACCCCTGACGCTTTGATCGGGGAGCAAGACGATGGTCTGGACTACGCACACCGTGTTCAATCAACCCAAGCCGCTGGGCAACAGCAACCTGTTTCTTTCCGACACGCCGCTGCGCGAGGCGGTGCAGCGCGAACAGGCCGGCTGGGACGCCGACGTTCTGGCTTCGCTGGGCCAACAGCTCGGCACCCAGGAGTCGCTGGAGCTGGGGCGGCTGGCCAACGCCAATCCGCCGGAGCTGCTGCGTTACGACGCCACCGGCCAGCGGCTGGACGACGTTCGTTTCCATCCCGCCTGGCATATCCTGATGCAGGGGCTGATCGCCAACCGGGTGCATAACCTGCCGTGGCAGGAGGATGCGCGCATCGGCTCCTTCGTGGCGCGCGCCGCGCGCTTTATTTTGCACGCCCAGGTGGAGGCCGGCACCCTGTGCCCGGTTACCATGACCTTCGGCGCCACGCCGCTGCTGCAACAGGCGCTGCCGCCGGAATTTCACGCCTGGCTGACGCCGCTGTTGTCCGACCGCTACGACGCCCATTTGCTGCCGGGCGGGCAAAAACGCGGGCTGCTGATCGGTATGGGCATGACCGAAAAGCAGGGCGGTTCAGACGTGCTGAGCAATACCACCACCGCCGCGTCGCTGGGCGCGAGAGGGCCGGGGGAAGCCTACCGGCTGGTGGGGCATAAATGGTTTTTCTCGGTGCCGCAGAGCGATGCGCATCTGGTGCTGGCGCAGGCCGAGGGCGGTCTGTCCTGCTTCTTCCTGCCGCGTTTTCTGCCCGACGGCAACCGCAACGCCATCCGCCTCGAGCGGCTGAAGGATAAGCTTGGCAATCGCTCCAACGCCAGCGGTGAAGTGGAGTTTCAGGACGCCACCGCCTGGCTGCTGGGCGACGAAGGCGACGGCGTGCGGCATATCCTCAAAATGGGCGGCCTGACGCGTTTCGACTGTTCGCTGGGCAGCCATGGCCTGATGCGGCGCGGGCTGTCGGTGGCGCTGTACCACGCGCTGCAGCGGCAGGCGTTTGGCAAGACGCTGATTGAGCAGCCGCTGATGCGTCAGGTGCTGGCGCGCATGGCGCTGCGGCTGGAAGGGCACACCGCGCTGTTGTTCCGGCTGGCGCGCGCCTGGGAAAGCCGCGACAGCGAAGGGGAGCGGATTTACAGCCGTCTGCTGACGCCGGCCGCCAAATACAGCATCTGCCGCCAGGGGATGCCTTTTATCGCCGAGGCGATGGAGGTGCTGGGCGGCATCGGCTATTGCGAAGAGAGCGAACTGCCGCGTCTGTATCGCGAGATGCCGGTGAACAGCATTTGGGAGGGTTCCGGCAATATCATGTGCCTGGACGTGTTGCGCAGCCTGCACAAACTGCCTGGCGCGCTTGAAATGCTGCAGTTCGAGCTGCAGCCGGTGCGCGGCCAGAATCGGTTGTTTGACCATGCCTGGCGCCAGTGGCAGCAGCGCGCTCGCCAGCCGCGCGAGGAGATGGGGCGGTTGCTGACTCAACAGCTGTTCGACCTGTGCTGCGCCGCACAGCTGCTGCAGCACGCCAGCCCGCAGATCGCCGACGCCTGGTGCCATCTGACGCTGGATCACCGCGGCGAAAGCCCGCTGTCGGCCGAGGTCTGCGACCAGTTGCTAGGCCGCGCGATCGGCGGTTAGGGAAAACAGTGGCGCCCAGATGGGAAAACCTTTTTAATTCAGGCTATGACCCGCAAGGGCCTGTCACCCCGGACCAGGAAAATTAACATGGATATTCTCAGCGCGTTGGCGGCGTTCGCCTCGTATTTCTTCAGTGGCTTCGCCATGGTTTTGGTATTTCTGTTCGTCTACACCCGTATCACCCCGCATGATGAATGGGCGCTGATCAAGGCCGACAATCAGTCCGCCGCCTTGGCGTTCATCGGCGCCTGTCTGGGCTATGTGATCCCATTGGCCAGCGCGGCGATCAACTCGATCAGCCTGCTGGATTATCTGCTGTGGGGCGTGGTGGCGCTGGTGGTGCAGCTGCTGCTGTTTGCCGCGGTGAAGATCTACATGCCGCGCATCAGCGACAAGATCGAGGCGAACCACCTGGCCGCCGGCATCTTCCTGGGGGGCGTATCCGTCAGCGGCGGCGTATTGAATGCGGCCTGCATGAGCTACTAGAGATAAAGGATCGCCGAGGCATGCCAGCCGGGCTGGTGCGCCTGTTCCTCCATGCGCAGAATGCGGTAGTAGCTGGCGCCGTGTTCATCGGCTTTACGGGCAATGACCTGCTCCGCCTCCTGCGGCGAGCCGGGCAGATCGTTTAGGGTGATCTCGGCGATTTCGCTGAGCGGCGTAACGCGATCGGCGGGCGCCAGCTCGGCGGACTGCGCGCCGGCGCTGAGCAGCCCCATGGAGAGCAAGAGGGAGGTGAGTGCGGCGGAGCGTTTCATGGCGTTCCCCTTCGTCAGATCCTGAATCAAAACCCGCAGAATGCGGCATGTTGTTCAGCAGTGTGCCGCAATCAACTTCAGCCAGTGCAAAGCCAATGTAAATCTGCTTAAAACACCGCCGTCAACGGTACAGGATCGCCTGGGAATACCACTGGCCGGGCACGATGGTTTCGCTGTTCATGATGATCATGTAATAGCGCGCGCCGCTGGCGTTGGCCTTGCTCTGGATCGCCGCTTCCACGTCCATCGGGCTGCCGTAGACCAGGGCGCTGGTGGTGCCCATTTTGACCAGCTCGCCGGTTTGCGCGCGGGTGATCTCCTGCGCCTGAGCGGTGGGCGGCGGCGGCGGTTTGGGCGTGACGGTCATGATGCCGCAGGCCGACAGCAGGGCGGAAAGCGTCAGGACGGTAAACAGGCGGGAAAACGTCATGCAGACCTCGGGAAAGCCGGTTGTTATGGCTTCAGTGTAACGCAATATATGCTGGAACATATTGAGCTAACGCTCCCCCGCGCAAGTTTGCCATGATGGAGGCAAGAGGCTGCCGAGGATAAACGAATGATCGAAATACATGACGAACGGGTGGGTGACATTGCGGCTATCCATGCGGTGCCGGCGGGGCGCTGCCATCAGCCGCTGCCGACGGTGTTTTTCTACCACGGCTATACCTCATCGAAGGAGGTGTACGCCTACTTCGCCTATGCGCTGGCGCGCGTCGGTTTTCGCGTGGTGCTGCCGGACACCGACCAGCACGGCGAGCGTTTCGATGGTGATGAGCAGCGGCGGCTGGCCAGCTTCTGGGAGATCCTGCGCCGCAATATCGAGGAGCTGCCGGCCATCAAAACGCATTTTGAACGGCGTGGCCTGATCGCCGACGGGCGTATCGGCGTGGCCGGCGCCTCGATGGGCGGCATGACCACGCTGGGTAGCTTTGCGCGCTATCCGTGGATCAAGGCGGCCGCCAGCCTGATGGGGTCCGGCTATTACAGCTCGCTGGCGCAGACGCTGTTCCCGCCGTTGGGCCCACAAGGGCAGCCGCTGAGCGCGGCCGCCTTCCAGGCGCGCATCGCCGCGCTGGCGGAGTTCGGGCTGGAACAGCAGTTGGAAAAAATCGCCGATCGGCCGCTGTTGGTGTGGCATGGTGAAACGGATGACGTGGTGCCGGCGGCGGAAAGCCTGCGGCTGGCGACCGAGCTGCGCCAGCGCGGCTGGGACAGCCGGCTGACCTTCCTCAGCGAGCCGGACGTCAAGCATCGCATCACTCCGTGGGCGCTTGGGGCCACCGCCGATTTTTTCCAGCGGGTGCTGTAGCGGCAACGGAAAAGCCCCCTGCAGGCAGGGGGCCGATGATGGCTTACGCGTTTTAATTCGCCGCTTTTATCTGCGGCTCGTTTTCCCGGTGCCGGCAGGGCGTTTAACGGTACAGTTCTGCGCTGACATGTATTGTGCTGTTGTTGTTCGGCTCATGCAGGGCGATGATGCGGTAGGCGGTCGCCCCGCGCTGGTCGGCAAGCTTGCTCACCTGGCTGCTGGCGTCATCCGGCGACACCAGGTTCTGGTTCAGCGTCACGAAGCCGACGCTCTGCAACCCATCGGCCTGGTGCGAAGAGACCTCGGTGGCGGCCATGACGTTGGCGGAAAACAGTAAAGCAACGGCGGTGGCGAGGGTAATGCGTTTCATAGGTGCCTCTCTTAACTGTTTGCTTCAACGGCCTGACAGCGGGTGCCAGTGCAGCAAAAAGTTATTTATCTGCATTGAATAAGCTGAGATCTTTTTCGTCGCGCTGTCTGCGGCGGATAGGGTTAATTTTAGACCCTCGCGCAGGATTAAAAAGCGCGGGCTTTTGATGCGCTCATTCAAAATAAATGAAAAACATTTACGACTCGCCGATGATTTCATTGAAAGATTTTTGAAACTGATGGATCGGCATACATAGGTTTATCAGGCGGCAAATCGTGCTATTTCCACAGTCCGCTCTCATTCCCGTGAATAAATCCCACGCGGTCCTTGAGTTTCCCCCCCTGCGCCAGTATGATTACGCGTCATTTTTCAGCCGCACACTAAACACGTTCCTTGCTTCCATGGGCCGCGGTTGACCCTGACAGGAGGCTGAATAATCCGTAAGGAGCAATTCGATGCGTCATTACGAAATCGTTTTTATGGTCCATCCTGACCAAAGCGAACAGGTTCCGGGCATGATCGAGCGTTACAGTGCTACCATCACTAACGCGCAAGGTCAGATTCACCGTCTGGAAGACTGGGGCCGCCGTCAGCTGGCTTATCCGATCAACAAACTGCACAAAGCTCACTACGTTCTGCTGAACGTTGAAGCTCCGCAGGAAGCGATCGATGAGCTGGAAACTAACTTCCGCTTCAACGACGCCGTTATCCGCAGCATGGTTATGCGCGTTAAGCACGCGGTAACTGAAGCATCTCCGATGGTTAAAGCGAAAGACGAACGTCGTGGCGATCGCCGCGAAGACTTCGCTAACGAAACCGCAGATGATGCAGATGCTGGGGATTCTGAAGAGTAATTGCCGCCGTGACGGCTAATCGTCTGGTTTTGTCGGGCACCCTGTGCAAGGCGCCGGTTCGAAAAGTGAGTCCTTCCGGGATACCGCACTGCCAATTCGTGCTTGAGCACCGTTCGCAGCAGATGGAAGCCGGATTCAACAGGCAAGCATGGTGCCGAATGCCCGTGGTTGTCAGTGGACACCAGTCACAAGCACTAACTCAAAGATTAACGGTCGGCAGTCAGGTTACCGTGCAAGGCTTCGTAAGTTGCCATCAAGGGCGCAACGGGCTGAACAAACTGGTTCTGCATGCCGAGCAGATTGAATTGATAGATTCTGGAGACTAGCCAAATGGCACGTTATTTCCGTCGTCGCAAGTTCTGCCGTTTCACCGCGGAAGGCGTTCAAGAGATTGACTATAAAGACATCGCTACGCTGAAAAACTACATCACTGAAAGTGGTAAAATTGTACCGAGCCGTATCACCGGTACTCGTGCAAAATATCAGCGCCAGCTGGCCCGTGCTATCAAGCGCGCGCGCTACCTGTCTTTGTTGCCGTACACTGATCGTCATCAGTAATCGGCCACTGTCCATTAACGACTTTGAGAGGATAAGGTAATGCAAGTTATTCTGCTTGATAAAGTAGCAAACCTGGGCAGCCTGGGTGATCAAGTTAACGTTAAAGCGGGCTATGCCCGTAACTTCCTGGTACCACAGGGCAAAGCTGTTCCTGCTACCAAGAAAAACGTAGAGTTCTTCGAAGCACGCCGTGCTGAACTGGAAGCCAAACTGGCTGACGTTCTGGCTGCCGCTGAAGCTCGCGCAACCAAGATCAACGAACTGGCAACGGTCACCATCGCGTCTAAAGCAGGCGACGAAGGTAAACTGTTCGGCTCTATCGGCACCCGCGACATCGCTGACGCAGTTACTGCGGCAGGCGTTGAAGTTGCCAAGAGCGAAGTTCGTCTGCCGAACGGCGTTCTGCGTACCACCGGTGAGCACGAAGTGCACTTCCAGGTACACAGCGACGTGTTCGCACAGCTGAATGTAGTTGTGGTTCCAGAAGCGTAACAACGCGTCTGTTAACCAAGTTAAAACGCCAGCCTCGTGCTGGCGTTTTGCTTTTCTGCGCCCGGCGAAACGCGCTACCCTGTGGTTATCTGACCGGGGAGGGGGGATATGGCGACGATTATCTTGCAGCGGGTCTACGATTTCAGCGCGCCGGCGCCGGAACACTGCTACCTGATTGACCGGCTGTGGCCGCGCGGCGTCAGCAAGGAAAGGCTGAAGGGCGTGCAGTGGCTGAAAGCGGTGGCGCCGGATACCGAGTTGCGCCAGTGGTTTCATCAGCATTCCGACCAGTGGGAAGCGTTTGAACGGCGCTACCGGCGGCAGCTGGCGGAGAACGACGCCTGGCGGCCGCTGGCGGCGCTGTTGCGGCAGGGCCAATCGCTGACCCTGCTGTATGGCAGTAAAGACACCGAGCACAATCAGGGCGTGGTGCTGCGCGATTTTCTGCTGGCGCAGATTTAACGCTCGCGGCGATAGCTGCCGTCGGCCTGGCGGCGGAACAGCGCCTGGCTGTTATCGGCGGTGGTCACCGACAGCGCGCCGATCACGCCGTTGGCGTCGCGCTCGATGCGCACTTCCTGGCCGGCCTTCATATTGCTCAGCGGCTTGTCGTTGCCCTCGACCTGCGCCATGGCGAACACTTCATTCACCGGCAGGCCGTTGTCGCGGAACAGCTGCGCCAGCGTCTGGCCCGGCTGGATCTGATAGCGCTGCCAGTTGCCCGATGGCTCGGGCTCCGCGGCCGGCGGCGGCTCGCTGCCTTGCTGCGGCACGCCGTTGGCCTGCTGCGTGACCGGGAACGCCTGTTTCTCGGGCGAATAGGGCCACAGCAACGCCAGCAGCAGCATGGCGCCGAAGATAAGGGTCCAGCGGCGATGAAAATAGGGCAGCGGCTCCATCCAGCCGAAGCCGTCCGGCAGGTGCCAGATCTTCAGCAGTAACGCTTTGATTCCCTGTCCTTTGCCGTTCACCGGCGGTTGCTCTGATTCCGGATCTGCCGCCTCTGGCGCGGCGCCAGGTTTCAGGCGTTGGCTGACGTTCAGCCAGGTACGCAGCAACGGCTGGTAGATGCGGGTGGTTTTCCTTCTCCTGGGCGAGATTCTGCCCATGGTGACCTCTCTTCAACGGCGTAAAAATAACACGATACAAAAGGCTGTACCGTCGGCCCGGTTTCCTGCTTTCAGTATAGTCCGCTAACTGATTGAAGTGAAAGGCGGCTGCGTTTCAACGCCGGCGGCGGTGGGCTTTGGGCCCGGGATCGCGGCTAGGGGCGTTAACAGAAGGTTATTGTTTCTTTTTCTACGACAAAAGTCATCATTCTCCACACAAGATTTTACCCGGCTTTCCCGCGCTGTTATGCTGCGCTTTCGACTTTTTAGAGACTTAAGGAAAACCCCATGACAACCCCTTCTTTTGACAGCGTTGAAGCGCAAGCAAGTTACGGGATCGGTTTACAGGTCGGTCAGCAGTTGCAAGAGTCCGGTCTGGAAGGTTTGCAACCGGAAGCTTTGCTGGCGGGTTTGCGTGACGCGCTGGAAGGGAATGCCCCGGCGGTTCCGGTTGACGTGGTGCACCGTGCGCTGCGTGAGATCCACGAACGTGCGGACGCCGTGCGTCGTGAGCGCCAGCAGGCGATGGCCGTTGAAGGCCAGCAGTTCCTGGACGAAAACGCCAAGCGTGATGACGTGACGCTGACCGAGTCCGGCCTGCAGTTCTCCGTGCTGGAGCAGGGCAATGGCCCAATTCCGTCCCGTCAGGACCGCGTGCGCGTGCACTACACCGGCCGTCTGATCAACGGCGACGTGTTCGACAGCTCCGTAGAGCGCGGCCAGCCGGCGGAATTCCCGGTTAGCGGCGTGATCCCGGGCTGGATCGAAGCGCTGACCCTGATGCCGGTCGGCTCCAAATGGCAGCTGTACATCCCGCACACCCTGGCCTACGGCGAGCGTGGCGCCGGCGCCTCCATCCCGCCATTCAGCGCGCTGGTGTTTGACGTCGAACTGCTGGAAATTCTGTAATCCATCACGGCAGTGATAAGGGCGCCTCTCGGCGCCCTGATTGTTTACTTCTTCTGTAAATCTATCCGATATACCGCAAAACCGATGCTGTCGTTGCCTTCAGCCTTCATCGGGTATTGTGCGTGTTGCTTGATAAACGCCGTCGCCTGGTCTGAAGGCGACGTCTCGAAGCGAATATCGAGCGGCTGTTCGCTGCTGAAGCTGGCCAGGCGCCAATTATTGTCGGCCTGCGGTTGCACCGCACCGCGCCGTTTGGTCTCCGCGCTGATATAGGCCGCCAGCACCGAACGGTTTTCGTCCGGCGAAGCGAAGGCGATGTGCTGGTCGCCGGTGCCGGCGAACTTGCCGCCGTAGGCGCGGTAGTTATTGGTGGCGACCAGGAAGGTGGCCTTCGGATCGATAGGCTTGCCGTTGAAGGTCAGCTGCTTGATGCGCTCGGCTTTGTCGTTGATCAACTGGCACTCGCCGTCGTAGCGCGCCGGCTGGCTGACGTCGATCTGGTAATTCACCCCGTCGATCACGTCGAAGTTGTAGGTGCGGAAGCCGTCCCAGTTAATCAGGCCCTGCGGCTGGCCGCTGTTGACGTCGATCTGATTGAACTGCCCGGCGGAGCACTCCAGCCATTCTTTCACCTCTTTGCCGCTGGCTTTCACCACCACCAGGGTATTGGGGTAGAGATAGAGATCGGCGGCGTTGCGGAAGGTCAGCCGGCCTTTTTCCACTTCGACGAAGCTGGCGGGATCGTTTTTGCGCCCGCCGACCTTGAACGGCGCGGCGGCCGACAGCACCGGCAGGTCCGCCAGATCCGGATCGCCCTGAATATAGTGCTCGACGTAGGCTTTCTGGGCGTTATTGACGATCTGGACCGTCGGGTCGTCCTGCACCAGCGCCAGGTAGCTGTACATGTTGCCGTCAGACTTGCCGACCGGCTGGCTGACGAATTCGCGGGTGCCCTGGTGGGCGTCGGCCAGTACCTTCACCAGCGCGGCATCTTCCGCCGCCAGCGATTTCTTGTGTTCCTTGTCGTAAATCGGCCGGGCTTCCGCTTTGGCGCCGGTCACCTTCCAGCTGCCGGAATCGTTGCTCAACTGCAGGTCGACCACGCCGAGGTGATCGCCCCACTGGCCCGGCATCACCGCCGGCACGCCGTTCAGCAAGCCTTGGTCGATATCTGCGCCCTTGATGTTGGCGAAGTCTTTGCTCGGGAAGACCGCATGGGCGTGGCCGAACATGATGGCGTCGATGCCCGGCACCTGGCTGAGGTAGTACACCGAGTTTTCCGCCATCGCTTTATAGGGGTCGCTGGACAGGCCCGAGTGCGGGATCGCCACCACCAGGTCGGCGCCCTGCTTGCGCATTTCCGGCAGGTAGCGTTTGGCGGTTTCGGTGATGTCGTTGACCGTCACCTTGCCCTGCAGGTTAGCCTTGTCCCACACCAGGATCTGCGGCGGCACAAAGCCGATATAGCCGATGCGCAGCGTATGTGCTTTGCCGTCACGGTCTTTTACCGGGGTATCGACGATAATGTAGGGGGTGAACAGCGGCTTTTGCGTTTGGGCGTCGATGACGTTGGCGTTGACGTAGGGGAATTTGGCGCCGGCGATGGCGTTCTTCAGGTAGTCGAGCCCGTAGTTGAACTCATGGTTGCCGATATTGCCGACCACGTAATCCAGCGTATTCATCGCCTGGTATACCGGATGCACGTCGCCCGGTTTCAGCCCGCTGGCCGCCATGTAGTCGCCCAGCGGGCTGCCCTGAATGATGTCGCCGTTATCCACCAGCACCGCGTTGGCGGCCTGTTGGCGGGCCTGCTGGATCAGGCTGGCGGTGCGCACCAGGCCGAACTTGTCGGTCGGCTTATCCTTGTAGTAATCGAAGTCCATCATGTTGCTGTGCAGGTCGGTGGTTTCCAGCACGCGCAGGTCGACGGTCGCCGCCTGCGCCGAAGCGCAAACCAGCAGAGCGAGGGCGGACAACGTCAGCGGACGCTTGATCATTTTTGACTCTCTCCATTCCATTATTCGAGTGTTATCGCAGAGGGAAATGTAATTAACATTGGTTGCCACAGTAAACTGTGAAGTGTGGCAGAAAATGGCCGGATGTAACGCGGGTAAGTTCACAGTTGTGTGGAACAAGACCTGAGCAATTACCGTAGGTTAGCCAGTTGAGATGGATATTCGGCGTAAAAAAAACTAGTCTGCTAGCAGAGACAGGGGGAAATTTCCCACGGAACTGCGTATCTGAGGTGCATGATGTTAGAGCAAATTTGCCAACTGTCCCGCGAGGCGGGGGCGGCGATCATGGCGGTGTATGACGGTGAACAACCGCTTGATGTCGCACAGAAAAAAGACGATTCACCGGTAACGGCAGCCGATCTGGCGGCGCATCATATCATCAAGCGCGGCCTGGCGGCGTTGACGCCGGAGGTGCCGCTGCTGTCGGAGGAGGATCCGCCGGCCTGGGAAGAGCGCCAGAGCTGGACGCGTTACTGGCTGGTCGACCCGCTGGACGGCACCAAGGAGTTCCTGCACCGCAACGGCGAGTTTACCGTCAACATCGCGCTGATTGAGCACGGCGAGGCGGTGATGGGGGTGGTGTATGCGCCGGCGATAGACGTGCTGTATCTGGCGGAGCGCGGCAAGGCCTGGAAGGAAGAAAAGGGGCAGCGCCAGCCGATCGCCGTCAGCAATGCGCAACCGCCGCTGGTGGTGGTGAGCCGCTCGCACATCGACGATGAGCTGAAGGACTACCTGAAGCAGCTTGGCGAGCACCAGACCATTTCGGTCGGCTCTTCCCTGAAATTCTGCCTGGTGGCGGAAGGCAAGGCGCAGCTCTATCCGCGCTTTGGGCCGACCAATATCTGGGATACCGCCGCAGGGCATGCGGTGGCGGTGGCCGCCGGGGCGCAGATCCACGATTGGCAGGGCCGGCCGTTGCTGTACGCCCCGCGTGAATCTTTCCTCAACCCCGGCTTCCGGGTTTCGCTGTTCTGAGTTAGTTCGCCAACAGCTGGTGCAGCTTGGTCATGACCTGCTGCACCTCTTCCGGCGTCAGCGCGCCGTCTTTGGCGAACTGGATCCTGCCCTGCTTATCCAATACCACAATGGTGGAGCTTTTCGGCTGTAAATCCCAGGCTTTTTGCACGTTGCCGTTGCTGTCGACGACAAACTGCGACCACGGGAACTCTTTCTTGCTGTCTTCAATGCTGCTGCGTACGAACATCGCGGTGCCCAGCAGTGCATCGTCGGTGTTGACGATTGTCGTCGTTTGGTAACGATCCTGTGGTAGTTTAGCTTTCTTAATGGCTTCTATCAGCGGGTCGTTCATCTCCTTGGCGGAGCTGCGGCCGGCAATATGCTGTATAACTCGCACTTTTCCACTAAGTTGCGCGCTATTCCAGTTTTTGTAGCTAAAATTATCATTAGCATAATTTAACTCTCCTTTGTCGCTGACGCCGACCGGCGCCACGCGTTGCTGGAGCTGGAAGTTGTGCGCGGAGGCGAAAAGAGGGGCGAGCAGCAGGGATACCATCAGCATGTGTCTTTTTTTCATGCTTTCTCCTTGTAATGGGGGAAATAGTGCGACAGCACTCAACAGCCTAAAGCATAGGTTGTGATCAGAGGTCTGTCCTGTTAACCGGATCGCAGTTTTCCCCTCGTTCCGCTAATCACCAGATTTTGAAGGGATATACTGAAAACGTTATAAATTATCATATACAATTCTGTCAAAAAGTGTAAATCCAGCGTAGAAATCCGAGCGAAAATGAACGTTCTGGTCTTTACTGGGTCTACTACATGCAATCAAGTTGCGTTCTGAATTTCGAGGCTGCCACCTTGGCGGCTCGCTGAGCGCATGGATCAAACGGGAGGAGCGTAAAAGAATGAGAATCTTCCAGCGTTATAACCCATTGAAAGTGGCGAAGTACGTTAAGACCCTGTTTCGTGGCCGGCTGTATATCAAGGACGTGGGCGCGTTCGAATTCGACGAAGGAAAAATCCTGCTGCCGAAAATTCGCGACAAGCGCCACTTCAGCGTGATGTCAGAGGTCAACCGCCAGGTGCTGTTGCTGCAGTCCGAAATGGGATAAAGCCAGGCCTGAGCCGGTAAAAAAATGCGGCCCCGATGGGGCCGCTGATGTTTCTGCCGTATGGCCGTCAGGCCGGGACGTTCTCGTCCGGCGCCTTCGGCAGCGTGGCCGCCGGCTTGTCGCTCAGCCGGGTGACCAGCAGCTGGTCAATCTTGTAGCTGTCGATATCCACCACCTCAAACTTGTAGCCGGCGTATTTGACGAAGTCGGTGCGTTTGGGGATCTTGCGCAGCATATACATCATAAAGCCGCCGATGGTTTCGTAGTTGCCCGCCTGCGGGAACTCGTCGATATGCAGCACGCGCATCACGTCGTCGATCGGCGTGCCGCCTTCGATCAGCCATGAGCTCTCATCGCGCGCGACAATCTGCTCTTCCTGCCCCTGGCCGACCAGATCGCCCATCAGCGTAGTCATCACGTCGTTGAGCGTGATGATGCCCACCACCAGCGCATATTCGTTGAGGATCACGGCGAAGTCTTCGCCGGCGGTTTTAAAGCTTTCCAGCGCTTCCGACAGCGTCAGGGTATCCGGCACGATCAGCGCCGAACGGATCTGCACGCCGCTGCTCAGCACCAGGCTCTGGTTGCCCAGCACGCGGTTCAGCAGGTCTTTGGAATCGACGTAGCCGACCACCTGATCGATATGGCCGTCGCACACCAGGAACTTGGAGTGCGGGTGGGTCGAGACCTTCTCGATAATGCTCTCTTCGCTCTCGCGCAGGTCGAAGTACACCACGCTTTCACGCGAGGTCATGGAGGAAGGCACGGTGCGCGATTCCAGCTCGAAGACGTTCTCGATCAGCTCGTGCTCCTGCTTGCGCAGCACGCCCGCCAGGGCGCCGGCTTCCACCACCGCATAGATATCGTCGGAGGTGATGTCGTCCTTGCGCACCATCGGCAGTTTGAACAGGCGGAAGATCAGGTTGGCCATGCCGTTGAAGAACCACACCAGCGGCCGGAAAATCATGATCGAGAAACGCATCGGGTTGATGATCCGGACGGCGACCGTCTCTGGTGCAATCATACCGATGCGCTTCGGGGTCAAATCCGCGAACAGGATAAACAGGCTGGTGACCAGCACGAAGGAGCAGATAAAGCTGACCTGCTCCGCCAGTTCCGGCGAGAGGAAGCGGTCGAACAGCAGTTTGAAAGAGGGAGAAAAGGCCGCATCGCCGACGATACCGCCGAGAATGGCCACGGCGTTCAGGCCGATTTGCACCACGGTAAAGAACAGGCCGGGGGTTTCTTGCAGTTTGAGCACTTTGGCGGCATTGACGTTACCTTCGTCAGCCATCAGCTTCAGTTTGATCTTGCGTGACGCAGCCAGAGAGATTTCCGACAGTGAGAAAAACGCGCTCACCGCGATCAGAAAAAGAATCAGTAAAATACTGTTTAACATAATCTATCCATACGTGCCGACGGGATGACGGCGCTCTTGAGGAAGGGTAGTACATTGTAAAAAAAGAGTCGTAGGGGCGCGATACGCCGCGCCCGCCAGAGCTTTACCAAAAAGCGGGGCCGCAAATGCGACCCCGCACAGTATAGCAGTTGCCCCACAGGGGCCGCCAGCGGTTAAAAAATTGCCGCCGGCCAGCGGGTTAGCCCTGCGGCGGCAGGCAGACGCCGATGCCGCCCAGGCCGCAATAGCCTTCCGGATTTTTATGCAGATACTGCTGGTGATCGTCTTCGGCGTAGTAGAACGGCAGGGCCGGCGCGATCTCGGTGGTGATCGCGCGCCGGTCGCCCGCGGCGTCCATCGCCTGCTGGAAGCGCCGCAGGCTGTTTTCGGCTTCGGCCTGTTGCTCCGGGCTCAGCGTGTAAATCGCCGAGCGGTACTGCGTGCCGATGTCGCCGCCCTGACGCATGCCCTGCGCCGGATCGTGGTTTTCCCAGAATACCTGCAGCAGCTGCGGGTAGCTGACGACCTGCGGGTCGAACACCACGCGCACCACTTCGGCATGGCCGGTCTGGCCGCTGCACACTTCGCGGTAGGTCGGGTTCGGCGTAGAGCCGCCGCTGTAGCCGGCTGCGGTGCTGTAAACGCCCGGCTGTTGCCAGAACAGACGCTCTACGCCCCAGAAGCAGCCCATGGCGAAGATCGCCACTTCCATGCCGTCCGGCACCTGGGTCATCGAATGCTCGGTAACCACGTTGAGCGTGGCGACCGGCATAGGCGTGGTGCGGCCTGGCAGCGCGCTCGCCGGGTCGACGGTTTGTGATTTATCAAAAAATGGCACCACGGTTGTCTCCTGTTGTCACAGTAAGAATTGACGCAAGTCGGGGCGGTTCGGTTGTATCTAACCGCGTCTTTGCCCACAATAAGCGGCATATTGGATTTAGCATAAGCTTAACGCAGTATTTTGAGCGCCAAAAGTGAAGAATGCGCCCGATGAACGGTGAGAGTCAAACCGTCGCGGGCCGCGTCTGGAATAAGGTTGAAGAGGGCTGCCGTCCTGATAGCGCGGAGTCTGCCCTGGCCCCAGAGCGAACACCATTTACAGGAAAGTAAAATAAATAAGGAGAACGCGTGCCACGATACCCGGTCATGTGCTTGTTATCTGTGCTGCTTGCGGCTCCTGCGGCGTACGCGGCGAATGTGCGTCTGCAGGTGGAAGGTCTTAGCGGGGAACTGGAAAAAAACGTCCGGGTGCGGCTGTCGTCGATCACCCCCGAAGAGGTCGGCACCGACGGCCGCTTCCGCGCGCGCGTGGACGAAGCGGTGCGCCAGGGGCTGCGGGCGCTCGGCTACTATGAGCCGACCATCAACTTCACGCTCGACAACCGGCCCGGCCTTTCGCGCCCGGTGCTGCACGCCAAGGTGGATCCGGGCGAACCGGTGCGCATCGCCGGCGCCAACATCGTGCTGCGCGGCGGCGCCCGCACCGACGAAGATTACCAGACGCTGGTCAAAAAGGGCCGGCCGACCATCGGCGAGATCCTCAATCACGGCAAGTACGACAGCTTTAAGGGATCGCTGAGCGGCCTGGCGCTGCGCAAGGGCTATTTCGACGCCGATATGGCCAAGAGCCAGCTCGGCGTTGCCGAAGAGCTGCACAAGGCCTTTTGGGATATCGACTTCAACAGCGGCGAGCGCTATCGCTTCGGCAAGGTAAAGTTCGAAGGGTCGCAAATTCGCGAAGACTATCTGCAAAATCTGGTGCCCTTTCATCAGGGGGATTATTACAGCTCGGAGGATTTGGCCGAGCTGAACCGGCGTTTGTCCGCCACCAACTGGTTCAACTCGGTGGTGGTGTCGCCTGATTTCAAAGATGCCAAAGAGAACAAGATTTTGCCGCTAGAGGCGCTGGTGACGCCGCGCACCCGCAACACCATCGAAACCGGGGTCGGCTATTCCACCGACGTCGGCCCGCGGGTCAAGGGCACCTGGAAAAAACCGTGGCTCAACGATCGCGGCCACAGCCTGGAAACCAGCGCCAGCATTTCGGCGCCGGAGCAGCAACTGGATCTGACCTATAAGATCCCGCTGCTGAAGAACCCGCTGGAACAGTATTACCTGCTGCAGGGCGGCTTCAAGAACGTCGATCTCAACGACACCAAATCCGTCACGTCCAAAGTGGTGGCGTCGCGCAACTGGGATCTCTCCAGCGGCTGGCAACGGGCGTTGAACCTGACCTGGCGTTGGGACCACTTTACCCAGGGCACCGTCACCAACACCACCATGCTGCTGTATCCCGGCGTCAGCATCAACCGCACCCGCTCGCGCGGCGGCCTGATGCCGACCTGGGGCGACAGCCAGCGTTACTCCATCGATGTCTCCGACACCACCTGGGGCTCCGGGGTGGACTTTGCGCTGATGCAGGCGCAGAACGTGTGGATCCGCACCCTGGCCGACAAGCACCGTTTCGTGGCGCGCGGCCAGGTGGGCTGGATTGAAACCAACGACTTCGACAAGGTGCCGCCGGACCTGCGCTTCTTCGCCGGCGGTGACCGCAGCATCCGCGGTTATAAGTACAAGGGCATTTCGCCGCGCGACGACGACGGCAAGCTGACCGGCGCCTCCAAGATGATGACCGGCTCGCTGGAATACCAATACAACGTGACCGGCAAATGGTGGGGCGCGGTGTTCGTCGACTCGGGCGAGGCGGTGAACGATATCAAGCAAAGCAACTTCAAGACCGGCGCAGGCGTGGGCGTGCGCTGGCAGTCGCCGGTCGGCCCGGTGAAGCTGGATATCGCCGCGCCGGTGGGTGACAAGGAGACCCATGGCGTGCAGTTCTACATCGGTTTGGGGCCTGAACTATGAGCCTGGTGAAAAAGATTTGTCTCGGATCCCTGATCGTTCTGCTGTTGCTGATCGGCGGAGTCGCTTTCCTGCTGGGCACCACCAGCGGTTTGCATATGGTGATTAACGGCGCGGCGCGCTGGGTGCCGGGCCTGGATATCGCCGGCGTCAGCGGCGGCTGGCGCGATCTGACGCTGAAAGGCGTCAAATACCAGATGCCGGGCGTGACGGTAAATGCCGGGCAGTTCCACCTGTCGCTCGATCTGTCCTGCTTCAAGCGCAGCTCGCTGTGCGTCAATGCCCTGACCGCGCAGGACGTGGACGTGGTGGTGAAAACCAAAGAGATGGCGCCGTCTGCGCCGGTCGAGGAGACCAGCGAGCCGACCACCAATCTCAGCACGCCATACCCGATTACCCTGCGCATGCTGGCGTTGAACAACGTCAAGGTCAGCGTCGATGACACCGCGATTTCCCTGGGCGAGTTCCGCACCGGCGCCCAGTGGCAGGAACGCGCGCTGACCCTGATGCCGACCAAAATCAGCGCGCTGCTGATTGCCCTGCCGAAGACGCCGCAGAACCCCTTGCCGGAGGCGGTGCAGCCGGCGGTAGAGGTGGCGAAACAGGTTGGCGAGCAGGTCGACAAGGCGGCCAAACCGGCGCCGCAGCCGGCAGAACAGCCGCTGGGCGAAACGCTGAAAGCGCTGTTTGCCAAGCCGCTGCTGCCGGACCTGCCGGAAATTCGCTTGCCGTTGGATATCACCGTCAAGGAAATCAGCGGCGAACAGCTGCGCCTGACCGGCGATACCGAGGTGCTGATCACCCGCCTGCTGCTGCAGGCCAGCACCAAGGATCAACATATCCAACTGGATAATTTTGACGTCAAGTCGCCGCAGGGCACGCTGTCCGCACAGGGGCAGGCGACGCTGACCGGCGAGTGGCCGGTGAGCATGGTGGCCAACAGCACGCTGAACATCGATCCGCTGAAGGGCGAGAAGGTGAAGCTCAACGTCGGCGGCGGGCTGCGCGAAGAGCTGAAGGTGGCGCTCAACCTGTCCGGGCCGGTCGGCGCGCAGCTCGACGTACAGACGCGCCTGGCCGAGGCTGGCCTGCCGCTGGCGCTGACGCTGCAAAGCAAACAGCTGAAATGGCCGTTGAGCGGCGAATCGCAATATCAGGTCAATGATTTCCGCCTGCGCTTTAACGGCAAGGCGACCGACTACGCGTTGTCCACCCGCGCCAATATCAAGGGGCAGGACCTGCCGCCGGCGGTGCTGACGCTGGATGGCAAGGGCAATGTCGAACAGTTCAAGCTGGAGCGCCTGCGACTGGCCGCGCTGCAGGGCAATACCGACCTCACCGCGCTGGTGGACTGGAGCAAGGCCATCAGCTGGAATTCGCAGCTGACGCTGAGCGGCATCAACACCGCCAAACAATGGCCGGAATGGCCGGCCCGGCTCGACGGCAAAATCACCACCCGCGGCAGTTTGTACGGCGGCAGCTGGCAGCTGCAGGTGCCGGTGCTGCAGCTGGACGGCAACGTGAAGCAGAACAAGGTCACGGCGCGCGGTGCGCTGAGCGGCAACGCCGCCGGGCAGTGGAAGATACCCGGCATCGACCTGACGCTGGGGCGCAATCAGCTCAACGTCAAAGGCCAGCTGGATGAGAAAAGCTGGAACCTGGACGCCAATATCGACGCGCCGCATCTCGACGGCGCGCTGCCGGGCCTGGGCGGCACCGCCAAAGGGTTGGTCAAGCTGCGCGGCAACCTGCAGGCGCCGCAGGTGTTGGCCGACCTGACCGCCTCCGGCCTGCAATGGCAGGCGCTGCGCATCAACCGGGTGAAAATCGACGGCGACGTGCGCTCTACTGACCAGATCCAGGGGCAGCTGGCGGTGCGCGTTGAGCAGTTGAAGCAGGACGCGCTGGAGGTCAGCCTGCTGACCCTGGACGCCAAGGGCAGCGAGAAGCAGCATCAGCTGCAGCTGAAGATTGACGGCAAGCCGGTCTCCGGCCAGCTGGCGCTGCAGGGCAGCTTCGATCGCCAGCAACAGCGCTGGCGCGGCAACCTGAACAACACTCGCTTCGATACCCCGGTCGGCGAATGGCGCCTGACGCGCGCTATCGCGCTGGATTACCTGAATACCGCGCAGAAAATCAGCGTCGGGCCGCACTGCTGGCAGAACCCGAACGCCGAGCTGTGCGTGCCGAAAACCATCGAGGCCGGCCAGAGCGGCCAGGCCAGCGTGGTGCTTAACCGCTTCGATCTGGCGATGATCAAACCTTTCCTCGGCCCGGAAACCGCGCTGAGCGGCGTATTTACCGGCCGGGCCGACGTCAGTTGGAAACCGGGCGGCGCGCTGCCGGAGGCCAAGGTGTCGCTGGCCGGCAACGGCGTGAAGGTGGTGCAGCAGGTGCAGGGCAACGCGTTGCCGATCGCCTTCGACACCCTGACCCTCAACGCCGGGCTCAACAACGGCCGCGCACAGGCGGACTGGCTGATCAAGCTGACCAACAACGGTCAGTTCGACGGCAAGATCCAGGTGACCGATCCGCAGGTGCGGCGCGCTATCAGCGGCAACGTCAACATCGCCAATATCTCGCTGGCGATGATCAACCCGGCGCTGATGCAGGGCGAAAAGGCGGCGGGCATGCTGAACGCCAACCTGCGCCTGGGCGGCAGCGCGGAGAAACCGCTGGTGTTCGGCCGGCTGGCGCTGGACAAGGTGGATATCGACGGCCACTGGATGCCGTTCGACATGACCGACGGCCGGCTGGCGATCAATTTCAACGGCATGACCTCGACGCTGGAAGGATTGGTCAGCACCACCCGCGGCCAGCTTAACCTGGCGGGCGACGCCGACTGGCGCGACATCAACGCCTGGCGCGCGCGCATCGCCGCCAAGGGCGACAAGCTGCGGGTGACGGTGCCGCCGATGATCCGCATCGACGTGTCGCCGGATCTGGTGTTTGAAGCCACGCCGCAGCTGTTCTCGCTCAACGGTTCGGTGGATATTCCCTGGGCGCGCATCACGGTGCAGGAACTGCCGGAAAGCGCGGTGGGCGTCTCTTCCGACGAGGTGATGCTGGATGACCAACTGAAGCCGATCCAGCCGAAGACGGCGGGGATCCCGATCAACAGCAACCTGATGATCCACGTCGGCGACGATGTGCGGCTGGACGCCTTTGGCCTGAAGGCCAGGCTGAAGGGCGACCTGAAGGTGGTGCAGGACAAGCAGGGGCTGGGGCTCAATGGCCAGATTGACATCCCTTCCGGCCGCTTCCATGCTTATGGTCAGGATCTGATCGTTCGCAAGGGGCAACTGATGTTCTCCGGCCCGCCGGATCAGCCGCTGCTCAACATTGAGGCGATCCGTAACCCCGAATCGACCGAAGACGACGTGACCGCCGGGGTGCGCGTGACCGGCCTGGCGGATGCGCCCAAGCTTGAGGTGTTCTCGGATCCGGCCAAATCGCAGCAGGAAGCCTTGTCCTACCTGCTTCGCGGCCAGGGATTGAACAGCTCCGGCGCCGACGGCAACGCCATGACCTCAATGTTAATTGGCATGGGGGTTGCACAAAGTGGTCAACTTGTGGGTAAAATCGGCGAGGCGTTTGGCGTGAGTAATTTGGCCCTGGATACCCAGGGGGTTGGCGACAGCTCCCAGGTTGTCGTGAGCGGCTATGTTCTCCCAGGCTTACAAGTAAAATATGGGGTGGGCATTTTCGACTCGCTGGCCACGCTGACGTTGCGTTACCGCCTGATGCCTAAGTTGTATCTTGAAGCGGTGTCTGGTCTCGATCAGGCATTAGATTTGCTCTATCAGTTTGAGTTTTAGCGATGCGAATAATTGTCTACGGCAGTTTACGACGCAAACAGGGAAACAGCCATTGGATGACCAACGCCCAATGGCTCGGCGAGCATGAGCTCGAAGGCTATCAGATTTATAATCTGGGCCATTACCCGGCGGCGATCCCTGGAGAGGGCACGATACATTGCGAGGTGTATCGTATTAACTCATCGATTCTGGCAGAGCTGGACGAACTGAAAAGCAACACCAAGGACTATAAGCGCGAGCTGATTCAGACGCCTTATGGGAGTGCGTGGATCTACCTGTATAAACACAGCGTAGACGGTTACCCGCGGATCGACAGCGGTGATTGGCTGAAGCGTCTCGACGAAAAGTAATAAAAAAACACCGCTCACCGAGCGGTGTTTTTTCATCGGACGGCGGCAGGAATTACTTCTTGGCGGCGCGTTCGAAAGAGGCGATGATTTCCGCTTTAGCCGCGGCAGCGTCTGCCCAGCCTTCCACTTTCACCCATTTGCCTTTTTCCAGATCTTTATAGTGCTCGAAGAAGTGGGCGATCTGCGCTTTCAGCAGCTCCGGCAGGTCGTTCACATCTTTGATGTGATCGTATTCTTTGGTCAGCTTGCTGTGCGGAACGGCAACCAGCTTCGCATCTTCACCGGCTTCGTCGGTCATCTTCAGTACGCCAACCGGGCGGCAGCGGATCACGGAACCTGGCTGCAGCGGGTAAGGGGTCGGCACCAGCACGTCAACCGGATCACCGTCCAGAGACAGGGTGTGGTTGATGTAGCCGTAGTTGCACGGGTAGAACATCGCGGTGGACATGAAGCGGTCAACGAACAGCGCGCCGGTGTCCTTGTCGATTTCATATTTGATCGGATCGGCGTTGGCCGGGATTTCGATAACTACGTAGATGTCTTCCGGCAGGTCTTTGCCAGCGGGGACCAGGTTCAAGCTCATGTCGGTTTCCTTAATCTTCAAACCAGAAATGGAGTGGCGGCTATTATAGCGGACTCTTTTGCGATTTCCTGCCCTTTTCATCACCCGGAGCCCGGCCGGGGGCCATGGCGATAATTTCCAGATTAATCCACCGTCGGCGTGAAGTTTTCCCCGGGGATGCCGATAACTTCCGCAAATAATAATGAGCCGGCAAAGGCTGGCTCCGCGTTTTGCCTCCCCTACGTTGATCTCACTATTCTGAAGCCGGGAAGAACTCATGCTAAAAAAGATTACGGTGAAGGCCGGGCTTATCGCCTTGCTGAGCCTGATGACCATGCTGTTGATTATGGTCAGCGTTATCGGCGTAAACGCGATTAACGAAGGATCGCGCTCGCTACATACTCTGAACCAGATCCTCGGCGAAGAGCTGGGATCGCTGGCCAACAGTTCCAACCTGACGCTGCGCGCCAGGACCGCCGCCTCGCTGGCGGTGCGCCAGCGGGAAATCGGCCAGATTGAGGTGTCCGACGCGACCGTCAGCCGCATCTACGGCTATCTTGAGCAGTCGAAGCGCGAAATGGCGCGCTTCGTGGGCGTCGGCACCGTGACCGAACGCGGGCGCGTGCTGTCCGGCCGCCTGCAAAACAGCTATCGTGCCTATCTGGAACAGGGCGTGGCGCCGATGGCGGACGCCATCAAGGCCGGCAAGGTCGACGATTACTACCGGATCCAGGAAACCAAAATCTCCGCGCTGAGCATCGCCTTTGAAAAGGACCTCGGCGATTTCCGCAGCTTCGCCATGAAAATCGGCGAGCAGCGGGTGGATGAGGCGAAAAGCAACGCCAGCGCCAAGATTAGCCTGATCGTGGTGGCCGGCCTGCTCAGCGTGCTGCTGGCGGTGCTGGCCTGGTTTGCGCTGCGGATCATTATCCTGCGGCCGCTGGATGATTCCATCGCCCAGCTGGAACATATCGCCGGCGGCGACCTGACCCATCACATCAGCGGCGAAGGGGATACCGAAATGGGCCGCCTGGTGCGGGCGATGCAGCGCATGCAGCAGGCGCTGGCCGGTTCGGTCAGCAAGGTGCGCGACGCCAGCAGCCAAATCGATACCGGCTCGCGCGAGCTGGCCGCCGGCAACCTGCATCTGGCTCAGCGCACCGAAGAGTCGGCCGCGTCGCTGGAAGAGACCGCCGCCAGCATGGAGCAGCTGACCTCGACGGTGAAGATGAACGCCGAGAACTGCGAGCAGGCCAATCAGCTGGCGCTGAGCGTGTCCGACATCGCCAATCGGGGCAGCGACGTGGTGAGCCAGGTGATGAGCAAAATGCAGGCGATCACCGACAGCTCCAGGCGCATTGCCGATATCATCAGCGTGATGGACGGCATCGCCTTCCAGACCAACATTCTGGCGCTGAATGCGGCGGTAGAGGCGGCGCGCGCCGGCGAACAGGGGCGCGGCTTCGCGGTGGTGGCCGGAGAGGTGCGCAATCTGGCGCAGCGCAGCGCCCAGTCGGCCAAAGAAATCAAGGGGCTGATCGAGGCTTCGCAGAACCGGGTGCAGGAAGGCGAGCAGATGGCGGAATCGGCGGCGAAAACCATGAGCGGCATTACCGGTGAAGTGGGCCGGGTGACGGCGCTGATGCGCGAGATTTCGGCGGCGACCCGCGAGCAAAGCAGCGGCATCGAACAGGTGAATCTGGCGGTGGCGCAGATGGATCGGGTGGCGCAACAGAATGCGGCGCTGGTGGAAGAGTCGGCGGCGGCGACGCGTTCGCTGGAGGATCAGGCCCAGCTGCTGGCGCAGAGCATGGCTGCGTTCAAACTCTAAGCGAAAGAAGACGGGAGGGCGGTGGGCCGCCCTCCCGTACAGCGGCTTTACTCGTCCGGGTTCTCGGCGATAAAGCGCTCGGCGTCTTCGACCATCGAACGGGTGCCGACGAAGAATGGCGCGCGCTGGTGCAGTTTCACCGGGGTGATGTCCAGAATGCGGTTTTTACCGTCGCTGGCTTTGCCGCCGGCCTGCTCGGCCAGGAAGGCCATCGGGTTGCACTCATACAGCAGGCGCAGCTTGCCTTGCGGGTGGCTGGCGGTGCTTGGGTAGATGTAGATGCCGCCCTTCAGCAGGTTGCGGTGGAAGTCGGCAACCAAAGAACCGATGTAGCGCGAAGTATAAGGGCGCTGGGTCGCCTCATCCTGCTCCTGGCAATATTTGATGTATTTCTTCACGCCGCGAGGGAACTTGATGTAGTTGCCTTCGTTGATGGAATACATGTTGCCGGTTTCAGGGAAGCGAACTTTCTCGTGGGAGAGGCAGAACACGCCCAGAGAAGGGTCGTAAGTAAAGGCATGCACGCCATAACCGGTGGTGTACACCAGCATGGTGGATGAACCGTAAACCACGTAGCCCGCCGCCACCTGAGCGCTGCCCGGCTGCAGGAAGTCTTCTTCGGTCACCGGAGTGCCGACCGGGGTGATGCGACGATAGATCGAGAAAATCGTACCGACCGAGACGTTGACATCAATGTTGGACGAGCCGTCCAACGGATCCATCAGCACCACATACTTGGCATTTTCTGCACGTTCGCCGTCGAATATCACGATTTCATCTTCTTCTTCAGAAGCGATGCCCGCAACTTCACCGCGCGCTTTCAACGCCGCTTTCAGCTTTTCGTTAGCGTACAGGTCCAGTTTCATCTGAACTTCGCCCTGTACGTTGGAAACGCCGCTGGTCCCCAGAATATCAACCAGACCGGCCTTGTTGATATCGCGGTGGATGATTTTGGCGCCCAGTTTAATTGCAGAAAGTAACGCTGTCAGCTCGCCGGTGGCGTGAGAGAAGTCGTGCTGTTTCTCGACGATAAATTCGCCTAACGTTTTCATGACACAATCCCTGAATCTACGGATGGATAGCGGTCTGTTAACAAACCGCCAACGTTTTCGCGAGCAGTGTAGCCCAAAGCCACGCGCTATTCATAGGCAAATCCATTTCTTCTGGACGATTCTGAGCGTTAGAATAAGCTCTAAATCGAAGCACTCAGATGAGAAACCTAATGCGCATACATATTCTTGGGATCTGCGGCACCTTTATGGGCGGGCTGGCGGTGCTGGCTCGTTCACTGGGGCATGAAGTCACCGGTTCGGACGCCAATGTCTACCCGCCGATGAGCACGCTGTTGGAGAACCAGGGGATCGATCTTATTCAGGGCTATGATCCGGCCCAGCTGGATCCGGCGCCGGATCTGGTGATCATCGGCAACGCCATGACGCGCGGCAACCCGTGCGTGGAAGCGGTGCTGGAGCGGGGCATTCCTTACGTTTCCGGCCCGCAGTGGCTGCACGACTACGTGCTGCGCGATCGCTGGGTGCTGGCGGTTGCCGGCACCCACGGCAAAACCACCACCGCCGGCATGGCCACCTGGATCCTGGAAGCCTGCGGTTACCAGCCAGGCTTCGTCATCGGCGGCGTGCCGGGCAACTTCGACGTGTCCGCCCGCCTCGGCGGCAGCCCGTTCTTCGTGATCGAAGCCGATGAATATGACTGCGCGTTCTTCGACAAGCGTTCCAAGTTTGTCCACTACAGCCCGCGTACGCTGATCATGAACAACCTGGAGTTCGATCATGCCGATATCTTTGACGATCTGAAGGCGATCCAGAAACAGTTCCACCACCTGGTGCGTCTGGTGCCGGGCAAAGGCAAAATCATCTTGCCGGATAACGACAATCACCTGAAGCAGGTGATGGCGATGGGGTGCTGGAGCGAGCAGGAACAGGTCGGCGAAGAGGGCGCATGGCGCGCGCAAAAGCTGACGCCGGACGCCAGCCGCTATGCGGTGTTCCTCAACGGCGAGCAGGTCGGCGAGGTGAATTGGGCGCTGGTGGGCGAGCACAACATGCATAACGGGCTGATGGCCATCGCCGCCACCCGCCACGTGGGCGTGCAGCCGGCCGACGCCTGCCGCGCGCTGGGCGACTTCATCAACGCCCGCCGCCGCCTGGAACTGCGCGGCGAAGCCAACGGCGTCACGGTGTACGACGATTTCGCCCACCACCCGACGGCGATCCTGGCTACCCTGGCCGCGCTGCGCGGCAAGGTGGGCGGCACGGCGCGCATTTTGGCGGTGCTGGAGCCGCGCTCCAACACCATGAAAATGGGCATCAGCAAAAATGATTTGGCGCCTTCGCTCGGCCGCGCCGACGAAGTGTTCCTGTTCCAGCCGCACCATATTCCCTGGCAGGTGGCGGAAGTGGCCGAAGCCTGCGTACAGCCGGCGCACTGGAGCGCCGATCTCGATGCGCTGGTGGAGATGATCGTGAAAACCGCGCAGCCGGGCGACCACATTCTGGTGATGAGCAACGGCGGCTTCGGCGGCATTCACGATCGCCTGCTGGAAGCGCTGGCGAAGAAGCAGGAGCCGAAAGTCACCTACTGATCGCCAGCGGGATCGCGTCATTTCAGCATAAGGGCCGCCGGCGGCCCTTTTTTGCGCCCATAAAAAAGCCCTCGCGAGCGAGGGCAACGGGGTTTCGTCGGATAGGACGACGATAGGGGCGCCGGAGAGTCGGCGTTTGCGTCAGAACTCGGCAGTGGCAGTGACGAGGGTAATCAGCTCTGCAAACGCGCTCCCCAGCGTTGTTATTTGTAGATCTCGGCGGTAGCGTGGTAGCTGCCTTCATTGCGCGCTTCGATCACGCGGTAGGCTGTGGCGCCCTGTTGGTCCGCTTTATCCGACAGCGCCTGGCGAATGTCGGAAGGCGCGCCGTCGATGCCGCTGACGGTGATGGTGCCGACGGATTGCAGATTGCCGACCTGATCGTTAGTGACCAGTTGGGCGGCCGAAGCGCCGAAAGACACGGCTGACAGCAGGCTGAGCGCGGCGATGGTGGTTTTCATGTTCATGGTATGGGTCCTTTGGCGATAACAGCCTGGAAGGGCTTGGTAGCGGTTTTTATTCTTGAAGACCGTTATCGGTGGTGCGAAATTCCAGAGATTTATTGCCCGTTTACGGGTAACGCCCGGTACTTATTTGTAAATTTCAGCGGTCGCGTGGAAGCTGCCTTCGTTGCGCGCTTCGATCACGCGGTACGCCGTGGCCCCTTTGGCGTCGGCTTTATCAGACAGCGCCTGGCGAATGTCCGAAGGTGCGGCGGCGACGCCGCTCACGGTAATCACGCCGGCCGGCTGCAGTTTTTCCGCCTGGGAGGCATCAACAGATTGTGCTGCAAATGCGCCGAAAGAAAGCATTGATAGAAGGCTCATGGCTGCAACGGTAGTTTTAGTATTCATCATCTCACCTCATCGTATTCTTTTATCAGTTCCAATGAACTGTGATTTACGTCACGGAAATGAGTATACATCTAGTAACTCGAAAAATTAATAGTTGGCTAACAGTTTCTAGTGAAACTTTAATCTGGCGATCCTTATTTTTAATAACCGGATGGAATAAAAAACGCTTATAAAACGATCTTTCGATGTTAAATTTATGTAATTTCAATAGGGTAAGTGCTTTTGACCAAAAGTGCGGAAGATCGCAGTCGCTAACGCTGGCGACATGGAAATGTCATTGGAATGTGTTGCAGATGGGCGAAAAGGCAGTATTAAACGTGGTAGGGCAGCGTGGAAAGGTAAAGGAAGGGTTAAATAAGCGCTAACGAAACGCGACCCTTGGCCGCATTTTGTTAGCGCCGCGCCTCACAGTTCTTGTTCGAACACACCCAGGATCGCTTCATGTAACTTCTGAGCGGTAAAGGTGCTGGAGGGGGTGACGAAAATGGTGTCGTCACCGGCAATGGTGCCGAGAATGCCTTCGGATTTACCCAGCGAATCCAGCAGGCGGGCAATCAGCTGCGCCGCGCCCGGGCTGGTGTGGATCACCACCACCGCGTCGTTGTGGTCGACGTCCAGCACCAGGTTCTTCAGCGGGCTGGTGGTGGTCGGCACGCCGAGTTCGGCCGGAAGGCAATACACCATTTCCATTTTGGCATTGCGCGTACGCACCGCGCCGAACTTGGTCAGCATGCGCGATACTTTGGACTGGTTAATGTTTTCGAAGCCTTCTTCTTGCAGCGCCAAAACGATCTCGCCTTGAGAACTGAATTTTTCTTCTTTCAATAACGCTTTAAACGCCTTGATCAGATCTTCCTGCTTTGCGGGATTACGCATTTTGCACCGTGGAATGTTGACAATAGAAGTGATGATTATGCATATAATTGAATTTTTATGCAATAAAGCCTGCCCAAATAAAATAATCGTGCCCGGGCGGCGAGGAAAGGACGGCATTTTAACAAAATCCGCCCCTCATGAATATGCCCTTTCAGCGACTGAAATCATGGCCCCCAGCGGTAAAGAAAATGTTATTAAAATGATGTTGTTCTGATGTTGCGTAAGGGTGTAATGTAACCGCCGGTTAACTTGCTCGTGAATAACCTCGCATTATTTTTGATTAGTGTGCGCTATGCCCTTCATGCGTAAGCGATTTAATCTAAAATGGGCGCGGCATCGGCCGGTTTATTGCCCCAGCTCGCAAACACATCGTTAAGAGATTGTTTTCAAAGGTGTAATAATTTAAGGTCCGTAACCAACACATTCACGGCGCTTTATATATTTAAGATAATAAAGGAGTATAGGATGAAAGTTGCAGTTCTCGGTGCTGCTGGCGGTATCGGCCAGGCCCTCGCCCTTCTACTCAAAACCCAGCTTCCTTCAGGTTCTGAACTCTCTCTCTACGACATTGCCCCTGTTACCCCTGGCGTTGCCGTCGACTTAAGCCACATCCCAACCGCAGTTAAAATCAAAGGCTTCAGTGGCGAAGACGCTACTCCTGCTCTGCACGGCGCCGACGTGGTGCTGATTTCCGCCGGCGTCGCGCGCAAGCCGGGCATGGACCGTTCCGACCTGTTCAACGTTAACGCCGGCATCGTGCGTAACCTGATCGAGCAAGTGGCGAAAACCTGCCCGAAAGCCTGCATCGGCATCATCACCAACCCGGTCAACACCACCGTCGCCATCGCGGCGGAAGTGCTGAAAAAAGCCGGCGTTTACGATAAAAACAAACTGTTCGGCGTGACCTCGCTGGATATCATCCGCTCCAACACCTTCGTGGCTGAGCTGAAAGGCAAGCAGCCGGAAGCGCTGAACGTGCCGGTCATCGGCGGCCACTCTGGCGTGACCATCCTGCCTCTGCTGTCGCAGATCCCGGGCGTGAGCTTCACCGAACAGGAAGTGGCCGATCTGACCAAGCGCATCCAGAATGCGGGCACCGAAGTGGTTGAAGCCAAAGCCGGCGGCGGGTCCGCGACCCTGTCCATGGGCCAGGCGGCTGCGCGTTTCGGCCTGTCTTTGGTGCGTGCGCTGCAGGGTGAGCAAGGCGTGGTTGAATGCGCCTACGTTGAAGGCGACGGCAAATACGCGCGCTTCTTCGCACAGCCGCTGGTGCTGGGCAAAAACGGCGTTGAAGAACGCAAAGACATCGGCACCCTGAGCGCCTTCGAGCAGAAAGCGCTGAATGAGATGCTGGACGTGCTGCACAAAGATATCGAGCTGGGCGAGAAGTTTATCAACAACTGATTGCCGCACAGCCTGTGCATGCAGAAGCCGCCGGACCTGGTTCCGGCGGTTTTTTTTGCTTTTTATTCATGCCTTCGGCTTGATGCGCGCCTTGCGATCCAGCAGGCGATCGCTGTGCGGATCATAATAACGGCTCGGCCAGATCTCCGAAGGATGAATGGCGAGCTCTTCGGCGATCAGCCACTCGCCTTTCGGCCAGGGGCGCGACAACGCATTGGCCAGCGTTGACGAACTCAGCCCGGCGCGGCGCGATACCGCCGCCAGCGTCGTTCCCTTCTTGCGCAGTGCCGCGATGATATCCGCCGGATGCCAATCCTGATCCCTTGTATTCATGTTTACATTCCTTTTTTGATTAGCGAAAGTTCTGTTAGTGGTATAACTAACAGGTCAAGATTAATCGTTTGAACAACATGAAACGCTTATACGGAAATCAGGATACCACTAAATTTCCTAAAAAATATCTCAATGATTTCTAAAAAATGACTTTGCCCACTATTGCCCAGAGATAATGGCTATGAAAAATGAGTGGTTTGCCGCCAAGGAGCTTACAGGCATCGCAGGATTACCTTCCTCACCACAGGGAATAAATCTGATGGCCCGGCGCGAAGGATGGATCAGTCGCAGGCGCAAAGGCGTGCAGGGAAAAGCGTTGGAGTATCATATCAACAGCTTGCCGCACGGCGCCCGAAATCTGCTGTTGCTGAAAGAAGATGCGGCGGTGTACGAAGTGGAAAGACAGGATCCTTTGACGGTGTGGATTGAGTATTATTATCACCTGACGGAAAGCGAGCGCGAGAAAATGCTGTCGTTTTTGATGCGGGAAGGGATCGGCGGCCTGTTGGCGCGCATCACCGAAGAGAAGTAATCAGGCCCGCAGCGCGGGCCTGTAGGGGATAAGCGGAAATTCAAGTTTCTTAAAAATCGCGCTGCACCGCCAGATGGGCCAGGCCCTCCAGCGCGGTGCGGTGCGCGGACGCCGGCAGCGCCTGCAGCGCGGCGATCGCCTTGTCGGCTTCTTCCTCGGCGCGCTGACGGGTGTACGCCAAAGAACCGCATTGCTGCATGGCCTGCAGCACCGGCTCCAGCAGGTGGCGGCCGTTGCCTTGTTCAATCGCTGCGCGGATCATCGTTCTTTGCGCTTCGTCGCCATTGTGCATGGCGTGCAGCAGCGGCAGGGTGGGCTTCCCTTCATTCAGATCGTCACCGGTGTTCTTGCCCAGGGTGCTGCCGTCCGCGCTGTAATCGAGCAGATCGTCGATCAATTGGAAGGCGGTGCCGAGGTAACGGCCGTAATCCTGCAGCGCTTTTTCCTGCGCCTCGCTGGCGCCGGACAAAATCGCCGAAGATTGCGCAGCGGCTTCGAACAGGCGCGCGGTTTTGCTGTAGATCACCCTCATATAGCTTTCTTCGGTGATGTCGGGATCGTGCACGTTCATCAACTGCAGCACTTCGCCTTCGGCAATCACGTTGACCGCCTCGGACATCAGCGCCAGCACGCGCAGCGATTCCAGGCTGGTCATCATCTGGAAAGCGCGGGTATAGATAAAGTCGCCGACCAGCACGCTGGCGGCGTTGCCGAACGCGGCATTGGCGGTGGCTTTGCCGCGGCGCATATCGGATTCATCCACCACGTCGTCATGCAGCAGCGTGGCGGTATGAATGAATTCGATCAGCGCCGCAACGGTCACGTGCTTGTGGCCTTCATAGCCCAACGCCCGTGCAGCCAGCACGGCGATCATCGGTCGGATGCGTTTACCGCCACCGCTGATAATGTAATAGCCAAGCTGATTGATGAGTGTGACATCGGAGTTCAGCTGTTCGAGAATTGTTGCGTTCACGGCCGCCATATCTTGCGCGGTTAACTCGGTAATTTGCTCTAGGTTCATTGTATTTTTTTCAGCTGTGTTTCTCTTCACCGCGTTGAGATCGCTGCTCACATCGGTACATGGCGGTAACTGTCCCCCTGATTGTACTTGAAAAACGGTTCAGATAAACGCCACGAAAGAAACTGTGGTTTTTTTCTTCTTTTTTCTGCTTCTGGTCTTATTCTGCTCTTGTCATGCGTCGGTTTTTTGCGTAGAATTCGCGCCCTATTGTGAATATTTATAGCGCGCTCTGTACTAACACAGTTGAGCACGCGGAAAGCGGAGTTTTATATGTACGCGGTTTTCCAAAGTGGTGGTAAACAACACCGAGTAAGCGAAGGTCAGACCGTTCGCTTGGAAAAGCTGGACATCGCAACTGGTGAAGCGGTTGAGTTTGACCAGATTCTGATGATCGCTAATGGCGAAGATATCAAAATCGGCGTTCCTTTCGTCGATGGCGGTAAGATCAAAGCTGAAGTCGTTGCTCACGGTCGTGGCGAGAAAATTAAGATTGTTAAGTTTCGTCGTCGTAAGCACCACCGTAAGCAGCAGGGCCACCGTCAGTGGTTCACTGACGTTAAAATCACCGGCATCAGCGCTTAAGTTAGGAGAGCGGATTAATGGCACACAAAAAGGCTGGCGGCTCGACTCGTAACGGTCGCGATTCAGAAGCTAAACGTCTGGGCGTAAAACGCTTTGGCGGCGAAGCAGTACTGGCAGGCAGCATCATCGTTCGTCAGCGCGGCACCAAATTCCACGCTGGTACCAACGTGGGTTGCGGCAAAGACCACACTCTGTTTGCTTTGAAAGACGGTAAAGTCAAATTCGAAGTTAAAGGCCCGAGCAATCGTAAATTCATCAGCATCGAAGCTGAATAATTTTTCGAGCCTTACGAAATAGATGTAAGCCCCGCAATTCGTTGCGGGGCTTTTTACATTTATACCCGTCATACTTCAGACCGCAGGCATGTCAGCGCTGGCAAAGGTAATATGGACACGAAACAGCAGGTCGGTGTAGGCATTTCGCTGGCGTTAACCACGGCGGTTTGCTGGGGCGCATTGCCGATAGCGATGAAAGAAGTGCTGGCGGTGATGGAGCCGTTTACCATCGTCTGGTATCGCTTTACCATCGCCGCTATCGGCCTGGGGCTGATCCTGGCGGTGCGCGGCAGGCTGCCGCCGCTGAAGATGTTCCGCCAGCCGCGCTGGCTGCTGCTGCTGGCGATAGCCACCGCGGGCCTGTTGGGCAACTTTGTGTTCTTCAGCTCGTCGCTGCAGTATCTCAGCCCGACGGCGTCGCAGGTGATTGGCCAGCTGTCGCCGGTCGGCATGATGTTCGCCAGCGTGCTGATTTTAAAAGAACGGATGCGCATCACGCAGGTGATTGGCGCGCTGATGCTGATCTGCGGGCTGATGCTGTTTTTCAACGTCAGCCTGATCGAGATCTTCACCCGCCTGACGGATTACACCCTCGGGGTGCTGCTTGGCGTGTGCGCGGCGGCGGTCTGGGTCAGCTACGGCGTGGCGCAGAAGGTGTTGCTGCGTCGATTGGCCTCGCCGCAGATCCTGGTAATGTTGTACACTTTATGTGCAATCGCGTTATTCCCTCTGGCCCGGCCCGAGGTGATTTTCCAGCTCAGCGGTTGGCAGTTGGCTTGCCTGCTGTTCTGCGGCGCCAACACGCTGATTGGCTATGGCGCGCTGGCGGAGGCGATGGCGCGCTGGCAGGCGGCGCAGGTGAGTGCGTTAGTGACGCTGACACCGCTGTTTACCCTGCTGTTTTCAGATTTATTGGCGCTGGCCTGGCCACAGGCATTCGCTGCGCCGACCTTGAACGTCGTCGGTTATGTCGGCGCTTTTGTGGTGGTGGCGGGCGCCATGTTTTCCGCAATTGGTCACCGGTGGTGGCCGCGACGGGCAGAAACCAGCCTGGTTGCTCCTTTGAAGCAGCCCGGTGAATGATTTACGGAGACGGTAAATGAAGTTTGTAGATGAAGCAGCGATTTTGGTCGTTGCAGGTGACGGTGGTAATGGTTGCGTCAGCTTCCGCCGCGAAAAATATATCCCGAACGGCGGGCCGGACGGCGGCGACGGCGGCGACGGCGGCGACGTCTATCTGCTGGCGGACGAAAACCTCAACACGCTGATCGATTACCGCTTTGAGAAATCCTTCCGCGCCGAGCGTGGCCAAAACGGCCAGAGCCGCGACTGTACCGGCAAGCGCGGCAAAGACATCATCATCAAGGTGCCGGTCGGCACCCGCGTGAAGGATCAGGGCACCGGCGAGATCCTCGGTGACATGACCCGTCATGAGCAACAGCTGATGGTCGCCAAAGGCGGCTGGCACGGCCTGGGCAACACCCGCTTCAAGTCTTCGGTGAACCGTGCGCCGCGTCAAAAGACGCTGGGCACCGCCGGCGAAGCGCGCGATCTCCTGCTGGAGCTGCTGCTGCTGGCCGACGTGGGCATGCTGGGCCTGCCGAACGCCGGCAAGTCGACCTTTATCCGCGCGGTATCCGCCGCCAAGCCGAAGGTGGCCGACTACCCGTTCACCACGCTGGTGCCAAGCCTGGGCGTGGTGCGCATGGACCACGAGCAGAGCTTTGTGGTCGCCGACATTCCGGGGCTGATTGAAGGCGCTTCCGACGGCGCCGGGCTGGGGATCCGCTTCCTGAAGCACCTGGAGCGCTGCCGCGTGTTGCTGCATCTGGTGGACATCGCGCCGATCGACGAATCCGATCCGGTGGAAAACGCCAAAATCATCATCAACGAGCTGAACCAATACAGCGAAAATCTGGCGCAGAAGCCACGCTGGCTGGTTTTCAACAAGATTGATGTGATTGGCGAGGAAGAAGCCGCCGAACGCGCCAAGGCGATCGTAGAGGCCATGGGCTGGGAAGGTAAGTACTACATGATCTCCGCAGTCAATCGCGAAGGCGTCAACGCGCTGTGCTGGGACGTGATGAAATTCATCAACAGCCAGCCGAAAGCGATGGCGATCGAAGAAAGCGCGCCGGAGAAGGTCGAATTCATGTGGGACGACTACCACCGTGAGCAGATCGCGGAAGTGGAAGCCGAAGCGGAAGACGACTGGGATGACGACTGGGACGAAGATGACGACGAAGGCGTCGAAATCATCTACCAGAAATAATCCTCCCGACAGGGCTCAGCAACGCTGGGCCCTGTTTATTTCCAGGCCTTGTCAGGCAGCCAGCATTGCGCATTCAGCCCGCTGGTGTCCCGCCGGTTTTCCAGCGTCAAACGCCCCTGATGCAGCTGCACGATGCGGATGACGATGTTCAGCCCCAGCCCGCTGCCGCCATAGCGCTGGTCCATGCGGCGAAACGCCTGGGTGAGTTCCCCCACCATGTTTTCCTTAATTCCCGGCCCTTCGTCGATCACCTGCAGCAGGTGACCGTTATCCCCCGCGGCCAGCCGTACCTGGATGGCGCTGCCTTCCGGGCCGTAGCGGTGGGCATTTTCGACCAGATTGCGCAGCAGCAGGCGCAGCAGCACCGGATCGCCGTGCACCCGGGCCTCTGCCGGCAATTGCCAGCGCAGCGTCTGCCGGCGCTGGGCGACCAGCTCGTCAAGCTCTTCGCGCAGCGGCTGGATCACCTCGGCCACCCAGTCGAAATGCTGATAGTGGCCGCTGGCAAAGTCTTGCCCGGCGCGTGACAGCATCAGCAGCTGCTCGACGGTGTGCATCAGTTGGTCGATGCGGGCGATCAGCGCGCGGCTTTCCCCTACGCCCTGTTTTTCCATCAGCTCCAGATGCAGCCGGATCCCGGCCAGCGGCGTGCGCAGCTCGTGGGCGGCGTCGGCGGTGAACAGCCGCTCCTGCCGGATGGTGTTGTCCAGGCGCGAGAACAGCTGGTTGAGCGCCGTGGTGACCGCCACCATTTCTCGGCTGTCGCTGCTGATTGGCAGAGGGGTGAGATTATCGGCGGAGCGTTTCTCCAGCCGTTGCTGCAGCTGGTTGAGCGGGCGAATAATCCAGCTGATGGCCCAAAAAGAGGCCAACAGCGTGACGATCATCATGATCAGCGAAGGGGCCAGCAACGAGGCGATGGCCTCGGCGATTTCGGTGTCGACGCGCTCGGTGCGCACCTTGGCGGACAAGGTTTCATCCACCAGGAAGCTGATTTGCTCCTGGCTTTCGTGCCACAACCAAAAGGCGCTGATAAGCTGAGTGACCAGCAGGATTAACGCCAGCATCAGCAACAGACGGCGGCGCATGCTGATCATGATGCCGGTTCCAGACGGTAGCCGATGCCGCGTACGGTGCGGATGCGGTCCTTGCCCAGTTTGCGGCGCAGGTTATGGATATGCACTTCCAGCGTATTGGAGCCCAAATCGTCCTGCCAGGTGTAGAGATCCTGCTGCAGCAGCTCGCGGTTGACCGTTTGCCCGGCGCGCATCATCAGCCGCGACAGAATGGCGAACTCTTTAGGCGTGACCTCCACCGGCTTCTGCTGCAGGTAAACCTGCTGGCTGGAGAGGTTGAGCTGCAGAGAGTCCACCTGCATCAGGTTGTCGCTGTGGCCCTGATAACGGCGTATCAGCGCCCGCACCCGCGCCTGCAGTTCGACCAGCGCGAAGGGTTTGACCAGATAGTCGTCGGCGCCGGCGTCCAGCCCGTCCACGCGGTCCGCCAGCGCATCGCGGGCGGTGAGGATCAGCACCGGCAGGTCAATCTGCTGCCGGCGCCACTGCCGCAGCAGGCTGGCGCCGTCCATATCCGGCAGGCCGAGATCGAGGATCACCATGCTGTACTGGCTGGTGACGAGCAGGCTGCCGGCCTCGGCCGCCGTGCCTGCGCAGTCGCAGGCATAACCGTCGCCGGTCAGCGCTAACGCCAGTCCCTGTTGCAGCAGCTCATCGTCTTCCACTATCAACAGCTTCATGGCGATCCTCAGTTGTTCTGATAAATGTCCCGGTACAGGCGGCTTTCGAAACGCACCAGCGGCGCGCGGCGCTGCCTTTGATCTTCCGGCGGCACGGCGTAGCCGGACAGGTATTGCACGAAGGCCATGCGCTGGCCGCTGGCGGTGGTGATGAAGCCCGCCAGGTTGTAGACTCCCTGCAGCGCGCCGGTCTTGGCCGACACCTTGCCGTCGACGCCGGCTTCGTGCAGGCCGCCGCGGTAGCGCAGGGTGCCGTCATAGCCGGACAGCGGCAACATCGAGATGAAGTTCAGCTCGTTGTCGTGCTGCGCAATGTACTGCAGCGCCTGCATCATGGTCGCCGGCGCCAGCAGGTTATGGCGCGACAGGCCGGAGCCGTCCACCACGATGCTGTTGCCCAGATCGACGCCGGCCTTCTGGCGCAGCACCTGACGCACCGCGTCGGCGCCCGCGCGCCAGGTGCCAGGCACGCCAAAGCGTTCGTGGCCGATGGTGCGGAATACGGTATCGGCAATCATGTTGTCCGATTTTTTCAGCATGATTTTCAGCAGGTCATGCAGCGGCGCGGACTGGGTCTGGGCGATCACCGTGCCGGTCAGGCCTGGCTGCGTCTGGCGCTTCAGGTGGCCGTCGATCTGGATGCCGGCCTGCGTCAGCTCATCCTTCAGGATAGCACCTGCGTAGCTGGCGCCGTCCTGAATGGCGAAGGCCAGCGGCAACGGATCGCTGCGCTGGGTCAGGCAGCCGGTCAGGGTAAAGCGGTTCAGCTCGCCCGGCACTACGTCCAGCTCGCAGTATTGCGCGTCGGCGGAGCCTCGCGCCAGCGTGCGCACCTGGCTGAACATGTTGACCGGATAATAGGAGGCGACGCGGATAAACGCCATTTCGCCCGGGTTCGGCGCGCTGTACAGCGACACCGAGAAGCAGTTGCGATCGACAATCGCCGCCGCCGGCGGTGCGCTGAAGCACTGCGTCAGGTCGTTCCACGGCCAGCCGGGCGCCTTGTCGTGGCTGGCGAACACCGAGGTGTCGACCAGCACGTCGCCGGTGATCTGGCGCACGCCCTGTTTCTTCAGGGCCGCCACCATGTTGCGCAGGCTCTGGCGCTTGAAGGTCGGATCGCCGCCGAAGCGGGCGATCAGATTGCCGCGCAGCACGCCGTCGCTGATGTTGCCCTGGCTCTCCAGCGTGGTGGTGAAGCGGTAGTCCGGCCCGAGCTGCAGCAACGCCGCCAGCGCTGTCAGCACCTTTTGGGTACTGGCCGGCAATGCCATTTGCTGAGAGTGATAATCGATGGTCGGCGCGGTGGCGCCGATCTTCTGAACTACCAGGGCAAGGTTGGCCCCATCAGGCAAATATTGTGTGTAATCTTCAACCGGGGCCGCATTCGCATTCAGAACAAATGCGCAAGCCAATGCACTGACAATTCGTGAAAAACGCATAATCTCGGGATAACAGCTGGATAACGTGTCGTCATACTACGGTGCATTCAGGGAAAAAGTAAACGATGACCCTCAAGGAACTCTAGGCTAAAATACGTATCAAAATGCAAAATCGATCCTGACTTGGGCTCCGTTCCGAGTCAGGTTTCTTTTGTTTGTCGCCTGGAGGCGGGGGGCGATGAGCCAACCGTATTTTCATACGAATACGTCAGGATGACGGTTATTTGAACAGGAAAGATTTAGAGGTATTTACCATATGAAACAAATTCCGATGACCTTGTTTGGCGCTGAAAAACTGCGCGAAGAGCTTGAATATCTGAAGGGCGTACGCCGTCCCAAGATTATTGCCGACATCGCTGACGCCCGCGAGCACGGCGATTTGAAAGAAAACGCCGAGTACCATGCCGCGCGTGAGCAGCAGGGGTTCTGTGAAGGGCGTATCCAGGAAATTGAAGCCAAGCTGTCGAACGCGCAGGTGATCGATATCACCAAAATGCCTAATACCGGCCGCGTGATTTTCGGCGCTACCGTATCGGTGCTGAATCTGGATAGCGAAGAGCAGGTGACCTACCGCATCGTTGGCGACGACGAAGCCGATTTCAAGAAAAATCTGATTTCGGTAAATTCACCGATGGCGCGCGGTCTGATCGGCAAAGAGCAGGACGACGTGGTGGTGATCAAAACGCCGGGCGGCGACGTGGATTACGAGATCCTGAAGGTCGACTACCTCTGATCGGTCAGAAATGCGCCAGTGTTTTGTAAAGAAAGGAAAAAGGCCGCGTGCGGCCTTTTATCTGAATCGGGTGCATGGCACCTTTTCGTTAACCTGACGTTTATTAACGCGGTAGACTGATCTTGCGCTCTTTAGACGGGCGGTAAAGAATAAGCGTACTGCCGATGACTTGCACGTTGCAGGCGCCCGTTTCACGCACGATAGCGTCGGCGATCAGGGTTTTGGTTTCGCGATCTTCAGCGGCGATTTTTACCTTGATCAGCTCATGATGCTCCAGAGCCTGTTCAATTTCAGCCAGCACCCCTTCGGTGAGACCGTTATTACCCAGCATGACAACCGGTTTTAACGGATGCGCCAGGCCTTTCAGGTGCTGTTTTTGTTTATTATTCAGATTCATTGTCTTTTTTACTTAAGTTGGGATTGAAAACGGTACATTCTACCGCCATCTCATGTGTATCACCAAATCGGTCTTCACCGGTGTGAGTCTACGTGAGCAGCGAACCTGACATAAGACTCTTTTTATGATAGTTGGAAAACGAGATGGCTAATAAAAAGCGTTCTGCTAGCTCCAGTCGCTGGTTGCAGGAACACTTTAGCGATAAATATGTGCAGCAGGCGCAGAAAAAGGGGCTGCGTTCCCGCGCCTGGTTTAAACTTGATGAAATACAGCAGAGTGACAAACTGTTCAAGCCGGGCATGACCGTAGTGGACCTGGGAGCAGCGCCGGGCGGCTGGTCGCAATACGTGGTCACCCAAATCGGCGGTACCGGTCGCATCATCGCCTGTGATATTTTGCCAATGGATCCTATCGTTGGCGTCGATTTCCTTCAGGGCGATTTTCGTGATGAACTGGTGCTTAAAGCGCTGTTGGAACGTGTAGGTGAGAGTAAGGTTCAGGTGGTCATGTCCGATATGGCCCCGAATATGAGTGGCACTCCGGCCGTCGATATTCCAAGATCGATGTATCTGGTGGAGTTAGCACTGGAGATGTGTCGTGATGTCCTCGCACCAGGCGGAAGTTTCCTGGTGAAGGTGTTCCAGGGAGATGGCTTTGACGAGTACCTACGGGAAATTCGCTCCCTGTTTACGAAGGTTAAGATTCGTAAGCCAGACGCTTCCCGCGCACGTTCGCGCGAAGTGTACATTGTAGCGACAGGGCGCAAGCTGTAGTACCCTAACGCTGTTTGTTAACACAGTTGTAATATGAGGTTAATCCCTTGAGTGACATGGCGAAAAACCTAATTCTCTGGTTAGTCATCGCGGTAGTGTTGATGTCTGTATTCCAGAGCTTTGGGCCCAGCGAGTCGAATGGCCGTAGGGTAGATTATTCTACCTTCATGTCCGAACTGACCCAGGACCAGGTTCGCGAAGCGCGAATTAACGGACGTGAGATTAACGTTACCAAGAAAGACAGTAACAAATACACGACCTACATCCCCGTCAACGATCCCAAGTTGCTGGATACGTTGTTAACGAAGAATGTGAAAGTTGTCGGCGAGCCGCCTGAAGAGCCGAGCCTGCTGGCCTCTATCTTTATTTCTTGGTTCCCGATGCTGTTGCTGATCGGGGTCTGGATCTTCTTTATGCGCCAGATGCAGGGCGGCGGCGGCAAGGGCGCGATGTCGTTCGGCAAGAGCAAGGCCCGCATGCTGACCGAAGATCAGATCAAGACCACTTTTGCCGACGTCGCCGGTTGTGACGAAGCGAAAGAAGAAGTGAGCGAACTGGTGGAATACCTGCGCGAACCGAGCCGTTTCCAGAAGCTGGGCGGCAAGATCCCTAAAGGCGTGCTGATGGTTGGCCCGCCGGGGACCGGTAAAACGCTGCTGGCGAAAGCGATCGCCGGCGAAGCGAAAGTGCCGTTCTTCACCATTTCCGGTTCCGACTTCGTAGAAATGTTTGTCGGTGTGGGCGCTTCCCGCGTGCGCGACATGTTCGAGCAGGCCAAGAAAGCCGCACCTTGCATCATCTTTATCGATGAAATCGACGCCGTCGGCCGCCAGCGTGGCGCCGGTCTGGGTGGCGGTCACGACGAACGCGAACAGACGCTGAACCAGATGCTGGTCGAGATGGACGGTTTTGAAGGCAACGAAGGTATCATCGTCATCGCGGCAACCAACCGTCCGGACGTGCTTGACCCGGCGCTGCTGCGTCCGGGCCGTTTCGACCGTCAGGTGGTGGTCGGCCTGCCGGACGTGCGCGGCCGTGAGCAGATCCTGAAGGTGCACATGCGCCGCGTGCCGTTGGCGGCCGATATCGACGCCTCCGTCATTGCGCGCGGTACCCCGGGCTTCTCCGGTGCCGATCTGGCCAACCTGGTCAACGAAGCGGCGCTGTTCGCCGCCCGCGGCAACAAACGCGTGGTGTCGATGGTTGAGTTCGAAAAAGCCAAAGACAAGATCATGATGGGTGCGGAACGCCGCTCCATGGTGATGACCGAAGCGCAGAAAGAGTCGACCGCGTATCACGAGGCAGGCCACGCCATCATCGGCCGTCTGGTTCCTGAGCACGATCCGGTTCACAAGGTGACCATCATTCCTCGCGGCCGCGCGCTCGGCGTGACCTTCTTCCTGCCGGAAGGGGATGCGATCAGCGCCAGCCGTCAGAAGCTGGAGAGCCAAATCTCCACCCTGTACGGCGGTCGTCTGGCGGAAGAGATCATCTACGGTCCGGAAAAAGTCTCTACCGGCGCGTCGAACGACATTAAAGTGGCGACCTCCATCGCCCGCAACATGGTGACCCAATGGGGCTTCTCCGAGAAGCTGGGGCCGCTGCTGTATGCGGAAGAAGAGGGCGAAGTGTTCCTGGGCCGTTCCGTCGCCAAGGCGAAACACATGTCGGACGAAACCGCACGCATCATCGACCAGGAAGTGAAATCCCTGATCGAACGCAACTACGTGCGCGCTCGTGCGCTGCTGATGGAAAACATGGACATCCTGCACTCGATGAAGGATGCGCTGATGAAATATGAAACCATCGATGCACCGCAGATCGACGATCTGATGAACCGCAAAGACGTGCGTCCGCCGGCGGGTTGGGACGATGCGAACAAAGGCAACAGCTCCGACAACGGCGGTACCCCAAAAGCCCCGACGCCGGTAGATGAGCCGCGTACGCCGAACCCAGGCAATACCCTGTCTGAACAGCTCGACAAGTAAGTCTCGCTGTGCAATAACATCAAACCCCGGCATGCCGGGGTTTTTTATTGCCCGGCGGGCAGAACAGTAAGGTGGATAAAGCATGCAGTTAACCGTGCGCGACATGACGCTCAATCTTTCCCATCCGCAGGTGATGGGCATCCTCAACGTGACGCCGGATTCGTTTTCCGACGGCGGCCGTCACAACAGCCTCAATCAGGCGCTGCTGCACGCGCATGCGCTGATTTCGGCCGGTGCCACCATGATTGACGTGGGGGGCGAATCGACGCGGCCCGGGGCGGCGGAGGTCAGCGAGGAGGAAGAGATCGCGCGGGTGGTGCCGGTGGTGGAGGCGTTGGCGCAGCGTTTCGAGGTGTTTATCTCGGTCGACACCTCGAAAGCCGGGGTGATCCGCGAATCGGCCCGGGCGGGCGCGCATTTGATCAACGATATTCGCTCGCTGCAGGAGCCCGGCGCGCTGGCCGCCGCCGCGGAAAGTGGCCTGCCGGTATGCCTGATGCACATGCAGGGGCAGCCGCGCACCATGCAGCAGGCTCCCCGCTACGATGACCTGATCGCCGACGTGAATGCCTTTTTTGAGCGCCACATCAAGCGCTGCAATGATGCAGGGATAACAAATCAGAAATTGCTGCTCGACCCAGGCTTCGGTTTCGGTAAAAATTTAGCGCACAACTATCAGCTTCTGGCCCGGTTGTCGGAATTTCATCGCTTCGGTCTGCCGCTGTTGGTGGGCATGTCGCGCAAGTCGATGATTGGACAACTGCTGAACGTGCCGCCTGACCAGAGGGTCATCGGTAGCGTGGCCTGCGCGGTGATCGCCGCGATGCAGGGCGCGCAGATTGTCAGAGTGCATGACGTTAAAGAAACCGTCGAGGCGATGCGTGTCGTCGAGGCAACACTTTCAGCTAAGGGACAGTAGAAACATGAGCGAGCGCAAATATTTTGGCACCGACGGCATTCGTGGCAAGGTCGGTGATAGCCCAATTACCCCGGACTTCGTGCTGAAGCTCGGCTGGGCGGCCGGCAAAGTGCTGGCGCGCCACGGCTCTCGTAAGATCATCATCGGCAAGGATACCCGCATCTCCGGTTATATGCTGGAGTCTGCGCTGGAAGCCGGCCTGGCGGCCGCGGGGCTGTCCGCCTCCTTCACCGGCCCGATGCCGACGCCGGCGGTGGCCTACCTGACGCGCACCTTCCGCGCCGAAGCCGGCATCGTCATCTCCGCTTCGCACAACCCGTTCTACGATAACGGCATCAAGTTCTTCTCGATCGACGGCGCCAAGCTGCCGGATCACGTGGAAGAGGCGATCGAAGCCGAGATGGAAAAGCCGCTGACCTGCGTGGAGTCCGCCGAACTGGGCAAGGCCAGCCGGATCATCGACGCCGCCGGCCGCTATATCGAATTCTGTAAAGGCACCTTCCCGAGCGAGCTGAGCCTGAAGGGGCTGAAAATCGTGGTCGACTGCGCCAACGGCGCCACCTATCACATCGCGCCGAGCGTGCTGCGCGAACTGGGCGCCACGGTGATCGCCATCGGCGTGGAGCCGGACGGCATGAACATCAACGAGAAATGCGGCGCCACCGACGTTCGCCAGCTGCAGGAGCGCGTGCTGCAGGAGAAGGCCCACGTCGGCCTGGCGTTCGACGGCGACGGCGACCGGGTGATGATGGTGGATCATCTGGGCAACAAGGTGGACGGCGACCAGATCCTGTATATCATCGCCCGCGAAGGCCTGCGTCAGGGGCAGCTGCGCGGCGGCGCCGTCGGCACGCTGATGAGCAACATGGGGCTGGAGCTGGCGCTGAAGCAGCTGGGCATTCCGTTCGCGCGCGCCAAAGTGGGCGACCGCTATGTGCTGGAGAAGCTGCAGGAGCTGGGGTGGCGCATCGGCGCGGAAAACTCCGGCCACGTGATCCTGCTGGACAAAACCACCACCGGCGACGGCATCGTGGCCGGGCTGCAGGTGCTGACCGCGATAGTGCGCAACCACATGAGCCTGCACGACCTGTGCAGCGGCATGAAGCTGCTGCCGCAGATCCTGGTCAACGTGCGCTTCGCCGGCGAACACAACCCGCTGGAATCTGACGAGGTGCGCAAAATCACCGAACAGGTCGAGGCGGAACTGGCCGGCCGCGGCCGGGTGTTGCTGCGCAAATCCGGCACCGAGCCATTGATCCGCGTGATGGTGGAAGGCGAGGACGAACAGCAGGTGACGGCGCTGGCGCACCGCATCGCCGACGCGGTGAAATCCGCCGGTTAAAACAGACGGTTATCCCACGGGTTCTGCCGGCCAGGGCCCGGAAAAACGATTGTTGGCGTTTTTTTCCGCAAACGCGCCGGCGGCAGCAAATTGCCCTTGCGCGCTCTGGCGGCTTTGGTTAGTATTCACACCCGCTTCAGTAGGCAGTTTGTAAAAAACGCCTGCTTTATTGGTGAGAAGCATTTGGCATGCGGTGAAGCCGCAAGGATACGGGTACTACTATGTACGAAGCTCTTCTGGTAATTTTCCTGCTGATCTCAATCGGGCTGGTAGCTCTGATTATGCTGCAGCAAGGTAAAGGCGCTGATATGGGAGCCTCTTTCGGAGCAGGTGCATCTGGCACATTGTTCGGTTCGAGTGGTTCCGGTAACTTTATGACCCGCATGACCGCTGTGTTGGCGACGCTGTTCTTCGTCATCAGCCTGATTCTGGGCAACCTCAGCAGCAACCAAAGCAAGAAAGGCAGCGAGTGGGAAAATCTGGGTCAGCCAGTAAAATCTGAGCAGACTACCGCGCCGGCGGCACCAGCCAAGCCGAGCAGCGATATCCCGCAGTAAGCCGCTAAGCAGCGACAGAGTTTGAAAACGGTGGTTGTGAACTCGAAGGATCAACGGCCGTTGGCAGTAAAAATCAGTACCGAGGTGGTGGAATTGGTAGACACGCTACCTTGAGGTGGTAGTGCCCTAACGGGCTTGTGGGTTCGAGTCCCATCCTCGGTACCAAATCCCAGAGATAACTTGCAATTTTGCGATTATCGGCGTAATATTTGCCACGTTTTCGGACGCGGGGTGGAGCAGCCTGGTAGCTCGTCGGGCTCATAACCCGAAGGTCGTCGGTTCAAATCCGGCCCCCGCAACCACTTTCCTTTAAGTGTTTATTTTCAAATACACTTTTCGAATGAAATCCGCTTTTCTCGAACAACATTTGAAAATGACACTTGCTTGAAAGTTGCACCGAAGCCGCGTAGCGGCAAACAGGGTCCAGTTGCATAAAGCCCCGAATTTTCGGGGTTTTTTGTTATTTGGCAACAGAATCACTGGGCTATTAAGCCCTTTTTTTATGTCTTGGGGGTGGGCTTGTCCACATTAGAGCAAAAGTTAACAGAGATGCTTTCGGCACCGGTAGAAGCGTTGGGCTTTGAGCTTGTAGGCATCGAATTTATTCGTGCGCGCCAATCGACGCTCCGCATCTATATTGATAGTGAAAACGGCATCAACGTTGATGATTGTGCTGATGTCAGCCACCAGGTCAGCGCTGTATTGGACGTCGAAGAGCCAATCACGGTCGCTTACAACTTGGAAGTCTCCTCTCCTGGCCTTGATCGCCCGATGTTCACCGCAGAGCACTATACTCGTTTCCTCGGTGAAGAAGTCAGCCTGGTCCTGCGCATGGCGGTACAGAACCGCCGCAAGTGGCAGGGCATTATCAAGTCTGTCGACGGCGAGATGATCACGGTTACTGTGGAAGGGAAAGATGAAGTGTTCGCGCTGAGCAATATCCAGAAAGCGAACCTGGTACCCCACTTTTAAAGTTTGGATGAGGCAACTAGGATGAATAAAGAGATTCTGGCTGTTGTTGAAGCAGTTTCCAATGAAAAATCCCTTCCGCGTGAGAAGATTTTCGAGGCGTTGGAAACCGCATTAGCCACCGCAACCAAGAAAAAATACGAGCAGGAAATCGACGTACGCGTCAGCATCGATCGCAAAACCGGCGATTTCGATACCTTCCGCCGCTGGGTCGCCGTAGATGAAGTGACTCAGCCTACGCGTGAAATCACGCTGGAAGCGGCGCAGTATGAAGAGCCGGGCATCGAGCTGGGCGGCTACATCGAAGATCAGATCGAATCCGTGACCTTCGACCGTATCACCACCCAGACCGCCAAGCAGGTTATCGTGCAGAAAGTGCGCGAAGCCGAGCGCGCGATGGTGGTTGACGCTTTCCGTGAACACGAAGGCGAGATCGTCACCGGCGTGGTGAAAAAGGTTAACCGCGACAGCATCGCGCTGGATCTGGGCAGCAACGCGGAAGCGGTGATTGGCCGTGAAGACATGCTGCCGCGCGAAAACTTCCGTCCGGGCGACCGCATCCGCGGCGTGCTGTACGCCGTGCGTCCTGAAGCCCGCGGCGCGCAGCTGTTCGTCAGCCGCTCCAGCCCGGAAATGCTGAAAGAACTGTTCCGCATCGAAGTGCCGGAAATCGGCGAAGAAGTGATCGAAATTAAAGCGGCGGCCCGCGATCCCGGCTCCCGTGCGAAAATTGCAGTGAAAACCAACGACAAGCGCATCGACCCGGTCGGCGCCTGCGTAGGTATGCGCGGTGCGCGCGTTCAGGCCGTGTCGAGCGAGCTCGGCGGCGAACGCATCGACATCATCCTGTGGGATGACAACCCTGCGCAGTTCGTCATCAACGCCATGGCGCCGGCAGACGTCGCCTCGATCGTGGTTGATGAAGATAACTGCACCATGGATATCGCCGTTGAAGCCAGCAACCTGGCACAGGCGATCGGCCGTAATGGCCAAAACGTGCGTTTGGCTTCCCAGCTGTTGAAACAGCATCGTGATGATGACCGTTGGGAACTGAACGTGATGACGGCGGACGATCTGCAGGCCAAGCACCAGGCCGAGGCTCATGCCGCCATTGATACCTTCACCAAGTATCTTGATATCGACGAAGATTTCGCCACCGTACTGGTTGAAGAAGGCTTCTCCACTCTGGAAGAGCTGGCCTACGTGCCAATCAAAGAGCTGCTGGAAATCGACGGTCTGGATGAAGATACGGTTGAAGCGTTGCGCGATCGCGCCAAAGCTGCATTGACCACGCTGGCCCTGGCCCAAGAAGAGAGCCTGGGCGACCAAAAACCTGCTGACGATTTGCTCAACCTGCCGGGTCTTGAGCGCAGCATGGCCTTTAAACTGGCCGCGCGTGGGGTTTGTACGCTGGAAGATCTTGCCGAGCAGGGTGTTGACGATCTGGCTGATATTGAAGGGCTTAGCGACGAGCAAGCCGGCGAGCTGATCATGGCCGCACGTAATATCTGTTGGTTTGGCGACAACGCGTAATAAACTGTAGCAGGAAGGAACAGCATGACGACAGATGTAACCGTAAAATCGCTGGCAGCAGAGATTCAGACTCCGGTTGATCGCCTGGTACAGCAGTTTGCTGATGCAGGGATCAACAAGTCCGAGTCGGACTCTGTGACCCAGCAAGAAAAAGAAACATTGCTGGCGCACCTGAACCGTGAACACGGCAGTGCGCCGGGTAAACTCACTTTGCAGCGCAAAACGCGCAGCACCTTGAATATTCCGAGCACCGGCGGTAAAAGTAAATCGGTGCAAATCGAGGTCCGCAAGAAACGCACTTATGTAAATCGCGATACGCAGGAAGCCCAGCAGGCTGAAGCGGCAGAGCAGGCACAGCGTGAAGCGGAAGAGCAGGCACGGCGCGAAGCGGAAGAGCTAGCGAAACGCGAAGCAGAAGCGAAGCGCGCAGCCGAAGAGCAAGCCAAACGTGAGGCCGCGGAGATTGCTAAGCGTAATTCAGCGGAAAAAGAAAAAGTGACCAATCAACATACCGACGAAATGACCAAGCCAGCTCAGGCAGAAAAAGCACGCCGTGAAGCCGAAGCCGCTGAACTGAAACGTAAAGCGGAAGAGGAAGTGCGCCGTAAGGTTGAAGAGGAAGCCAAGCGCGTGGCGGAAGAAGCCCGCCGCATGGCCGAAGAGAACGGTGAGAAATGGGCCGAAGCTGAAGCAGCAAGCGCTGCGGTAGAAACCGCCGATTACCACGTGACCACCTCTCAGCACGCCCGTGCAGCCGAAGACGAAAACGACGCCAAGGTTGAAGGCGAGCGCCGCAGCCGCACCCGCGGCGGTAAAGCCACCAAGCAGAAAAAAGGCAACAAGCTTTCCGAGTCTAAAGCGGACCGTGAAGAAGCGCGCGCCGTTACCCGTGGCGGTAAAGGCAAGCGTAAGCCAAGCAGCCTGCAGCAGGGCTTCAACAAGCCGGCTCAGGTGGTTAACCGTGACGTTATTATCGGCGAAACCATCACCGTGGCCGAACTGGCCAACAAGATGGCGGTGAAAGGCTCTCAGGTCATCAAAGCGATGATGAAGCTGGGCGCAATGGCCACCATCAACCAGGTCATCGACCAGGAAACCGCACAGCTGGTTGCCGAAGAGATGGGCCACAAGGTTATCCTGCGTCGTGAGAACGAGCTGGAAGAAGCGCTGATGAGCGATCGCGACACCGGTGCCGCCGCAGAGCCGCGCGCGCCGGTCGTGACCATCATGGGCCACGTTGACCACGGTAAAACCTCTCTGCTGGACTACATCCGCTCCACCAAGGTGGCGGCGGGCGAAGCCGGCGGCATTACCCAGCACATCGGCGCCTACCACGTAGAAACCGACAACGGCATGATCACCTTCCTGGATACCCCAGGCCACGCCGCCTTTACCTCCATGCGTGCCCGCGGTGCTCAGGCGACCGACATCGTGGTTCTGGTGGTGGCGGCGGACGACGGCGTGATGCCGCAAACCATCGAAGCTATCCAGCACGCGAAAGCGGCGCAGGTGCCATTGGTGGTTGCCGTTAACAAAATCGACAAGCCGGAAGCCGATCCGGACCGCGTTAAGCAGGAACTGTCTCAGTACGGCGTCATGCCGGAAGAGTGGGGCGGCGAAGCGCAGTTCGTTCACGTATCCGCGAAAGCCGGTACCGGTATCGACGAACTGCTGAACGCTATCCTGCTGCAGGCCGAAGTTCTCGAACTGAAAGCGGTGCGCAGCGGCATGGCCAGCGGCGTGGTGATCGAATCCTTCCTGGATAAGGGCCGTGGTCCGGTCGCTACCGTTCTGGTTCAGGAAGGTACGCTGAACAAGGGCGACATCGTGCTGTGCGGCTTCGAATACGGCCGCGTGCGTGCGATGCGTGACGAACTGGGTCGCGAAGTGACCTCCGCCGGTCCTTCTATCCCTGTGGAAATCCTGGGCCTGTCCAGCGTTCCCGCCGCGGGCGACGAAGCGACCGTGGTGCGTGACGAGAAGAAAGCGCGTGAAGTTGCGCTGTATCGTCAAGGCAAGTTCCGCGAAGTCAAACTGGCGCGTCAGCAGAAATCCAAGCTGGAAAACATGTTCGCCAACATGACCGACGGCGAAGTTTCCGAGCTGAACATCGTACTGAAGTCCGACGTACAGGGTTCTTGCGAAGCGATTTGCGATTCACTGCTGAAACTCTCCACCGACGAAGTGAAGGTGAAGATTGTGGGTTCCGGCGTAGGCGGCATCACCGAAACCGACGCCACCCTGGCGGCAGCGTCCAACGCCATCATCCTGGGCTTCAACGTCCGTGCCGACGCTTCTGCGCGCCGCGTGATTGAAGCGGAAAGCCTGGATCTGCGTTATTACTCCGTGATCTATAACCTGATCGACGAAGTGAAGCAGGCGATGAGCGGCATGCTGGCACCTGAGTACAAACAGCAGATTATCGGCCTGGCCGAAGTGCGCGACGTGTTCAAATCACCGAAGTTCGGCGCCATCGCAGGCTGTATGGTTACCGAAGGGACGATCAAACGTCACAACCCAATCCGCGTTCTGCGCGACAACGTGGTTATCTATGAAGGCGAGCTGGAATCCCTGCGTCGCTTCAAAGATGACGTCAACGAAGTCCGTAACGGCATGGAATGTGGTATCGGCGTCAAGAACTACAACGACGTGCGCGTCGGCGACATGATCGAAGTGTTCGAAATCATTGAGATTCAACGCACCATCGCTTAACGATTGCACATCTGCTTAAATCTGTTTACGGGGGGCCTTTGTGCCCCCCGATTTGTCTGGAGAATCCAAAATGGCAAAAGAATTCAGCCGCGGCCAACGCGTGGCGCAAGAGATGCAGAAAGAGATTGCGATCATTCTGCAGCGTGAAGTCAAAGATCCGCGCATCGGCATGGCCACCGTTTCCGGCGTCGAAGTGTCCCGCGACCTGGCGTACGCCAAGGTTTACGTCACCTTCCTGAACGTGCTGACCGAAAATCACGATCCGGATCTGGTGACCAACGGCATCAAAGCGCTGCAGGACGCCGCCGGCTATATCCGCACGCTGCTGGGCAAGGCCATGCGCCTGCGCGTGGTGCCTGAGCTGACCTTCGCCTACGACAACTCCCTGGTGGAGGGCATGCGCATGTCCAACCTGGTGACCAACGTCGTGAAGAACGACGCCGAGCGCCGTTCCGCATCAGGCGATGACGAGGAGGCTTAATGAGTCGCCCTCGCCGCCGCGGCCGTGATATCCACGGCGTACTGCTGTTGGACAAACCGCAGGGCCTGTCGTCCAACGACGCCCTGCAAAAAGTGAAGCGCCTGTATAACGCCAACCGCGCGGGCCATACCGGTGCGCTCGATCCGCTGGCGACCGGCATGCTGCCGATCTGCCTGGGCGAGGCAACCAAGTTCTCGCAGTTCCTGCTCGACTCCGACAAACGCTATCGGGTGATCGCCAGGCTGGGCCAGCGCACCGATACCTCGGACGCCGACGGCCAGATTGTGCAGGAGCGCCCGGTAAACTTCACCCAGGCGCAGCTCGATGCGGCGCTGGACAGCTTCCGCGGCGATATCCGGCAGGTGCCTTCGATGTACTCGGCGCTGAAGTATCAGGGCAAGAAGCTCTACGAGTATGCGCGCCAGGGCATCGAAGTGCCGCGTGAAGCGCGCAGCATCACCGTTTACGAACTGCAGTTCATCCGCTGGGAAGGGGACGAACTGGAGCTGGAAATTCACTGCTCGAAAGGCACCTACATCCGCACCATCACCGACGATCTCGGCGAGCTGTTGGGCTGCGGCGCGCATGTGATTTACCTGCGCCGTCTGCAGGTGGCGACCTATCCCATAAAGCGCATGGTGACGCTGGAGCAATTGAACGCGTTGCTGGAGCAGGCGCAAGCGCAGGAAACTGCGCCGGGCGAACTGCTCGATCCGCTGCTGATGCCGATGGACAGTCCGGTTGAGAATTATCCGGAAGTGAACCTGTTGCCGGTGGTGGCGGGTTACGTCAAGCAGGGGCAGCCGGTGCAGGTTGCCGGCGCGCCGGCCTCGGGTATGGTGCGCATCACCGAAGGCGAAGAGCGCAAATTCATCGGCGTAGGCGACATCGCCGACGACGGTCGCGTGGCGCCGCGCCGCCTGGTGGTCGAGCATTTCGACTGAGGGAAGGCACACGCGCTGCCTTGCGATCGCACTGCGCTGAGAGTAGAATGGCGCAGCTTATGCATTGGGTTGCTGAATTAGAGATCGGCGCCTGTTTTTATTATCTATAATCTGGAGTATTACAATGTCTCTAAGTGTTGAAGCTAAAGCTCAAATCGTAGCTGATTTCGGTCGTGGTACTAACGACAGCGGTTCTACCGAAGTTCAGGTTGCCCTGCTGACTGCGCAGATCAACCATCTGCAAGGCCACTTCTCCGAGCACAAAAAAGATCACCACAGCCGTCGTGGTCTGCTGCGTATGGTTTCTCAGCGTCGTAAGCTGCTGGACTACCTGAAGCGTAAAGATGTAGCACGTTACACCAGCCTGATCGAGCGTCTGGGTCTGCGTCGCTAATCTAGCAAGTTTCAGTGGAAAGGGGCCTATTTTGGCCCCTTTCTTCTAGGAAGCATAAGCAAATCAGGTTAATGTATTACTGATGTTTCCAAACAGGTTCTTCCGTTACAGAGGTTCGCGCGGCTAATGAGAGGCTTTGTCTCAGGCTTGAGATAAGGATTGTCATTAGTCGCGAGGATGTAGTGAGAAGGCAAATCGAGTCACTGGCGTGTCGAGTCGTCAATACGATTGCGCGCCGTTAATCAAGGATATAATTTTGCTGACACCGATCATTCGCAAATTCCAATATGGCCAGCACACCGTCACCATCGAGACCGGTATGATGGCGCGTCAGGCCACCGCCGCCGTTATGGTGAGCATGGACGACACCGCCGTTTTCGTTACCGTGGTTGGCCAGAAAAAAGCCAAACCGGGCCAGAGCTTCTTCCCGCTGACCGTTAACTACCAGGAGCGTACCTACGCTGCCGGCCGTATCCCGGGCAGTTTCTTCCGTCGTGAAGGCCGCCCGAGCGAAGGCGAAACCCTGACTTCCCGTCTGATCGACCGTCCGATCCGTCCTCTGTTCCCGGACAGCTTCCTGAACGAAGTTCAGGTGATCGCGACCGTGGTTTCCGTTAACCCGCAGGTTAACCCGGACATCGTTGCGATGATCGGCGCCTCTGCAGCCCTGAGCCTGTCCGGTATTCCGTTCAACGGCCCAATCGGCGCAGCGCGCGTAGGTTACATCAACGACCAGTACGTACTGAACCCAACCACCGACGAGCTGAAAACCAGCAGCCTGGACCTGGTGGTTGCCGGTACCGCCGGCGCGGTGCTGATGGTTGAATCCGAAGCCGACGTGCTGAGCGAAGATCAGATGCTGGGCGCCGTGGTGTTTGGCCACGAGCAGCAGCAGATCGTGATCGAGAACATCAACTCCCTGGTGGCCGAAGCCGGCAAACCTAAGTGGGACTGGCAGGCGCCTGCGGTCAACGAAGCGCTGCACGCGCGCGTGGCCGAGCTGGCCGAAGCTCGCTTGGGCGACGCTTATCACATCACCGAGAAACAAGAGCGTTACGCTCAGGTAGATGCGATCAAGGACAGCGTGGTCGAGACCCTGCTGGCGCAGGACGAAACGCTGGACGCGTCTGAAATTCAGGACATCCTGGGCAGCGTAGAGAAAAACGTGGTGCGTAGCCGCGTACTGCGCGGCGAGCCGCGCATCGACGGCCGCGAAAAAGACATGATCCGCGGCCTGGACGTGCGCACCGGCGTACTGCCGCGCACCCACGGTTCCGCACTGTTCACCCGCGGCGAAACTCAGGCGCTGGTTACCGCGACCCTGGGCACCGCGCGTGACGCGCAGAACCTGGACGAGCTGATGGGCGAAAAGACCGACAGCTTCCTGTTCCACTACAACTTCCCTCCGTACTCCGTGGGCGAAACCGGCATGGTCGGTTCACCTAAGCGTCGTGAAATCGGTCACGGTCGCCTGGCGAAACGCGGCGTATTGGCTATGATGCCTAAACCGGAAGATTTCCCGTACACGGTGCGCGTGGTTTCCGAAATCACCGAGTCCAACGGTTCTTCTTCCATGGCTTCGGTCTGCGGCGCCTCTCTGGCGCTGATGGACGCGGGCGTGCCAATCAAGGCCGCCGTTGCGGGTATCGCGATGGGCCTGGTGAAAGAAGACGACAACTTTGTGGTTCTGTCCGACATTCTGGGTGACGAAGATCACCTGGGCGATATGGACTTCAAAGTGGCCGGTAGCCGCGACGGTATCACCGCGCTGCAGATGGACATTAAAATTGAAGGCATCACCCGCGAAATCATGCAGGTGGCACTGAACCAGGCCAAGGGCGCGCGTCTGCACATCCTGGGCGTGATGGAACAGGCTATCAGCACCCCGCGCGGCGATATCTCTCAGTTCGCACCGCGCATTCACACTATCCGCATCAACCCGGATAAGATCAAAGACGTGATCGGTAAAGGCGGCTCGGTGATCCGTGCGCTGACCGAAGAGACTGGCACTACCATCGAGATCGAAGATGATGGTACAGTTAAAATCGCTGCGACCGACGGTGAGAAAGCGAAATTCGCTATCCGTCGTATCGAAGAGATCACTGCGGAGATCGAAGTTGGCCGCATTTACCAGGGTAAAGTGACCCGCATCGTTGATTTCGGCGCGTTCGTCGCTATCGGCGGGGGTAAAGAAGGCCTGGTGCACATCTCTCAAATCGCCGACAAGCGCGTTGAGAAAGTGACCGACTATCTGCAGATGGGTCAGGAAGTGCCGGTTAAGGTACTGGAAGTTGACCGTCAGGGCCGCGTGCGTCTGAGCATCAAAGAAGCGACGGCGCCGGAAGCGGGTTCGCCTGCGCCTGAAGCAGAATAACTGTATAGATAGTTTTACAGCTCCCCGCCATGGGGTTGGGAGCTGTTCGTATCGCGCGGGTAGGATGCTTGCGTATTAGCAAACGGATGGCAGGACGTTCATCCAATGTTTGTCTTCGGGAGTGGGAAATGAAGCCTTTCTTGCGCTGGTGTTACGTTGCGACAGCACTCATGCTGGCAGGATGCAGCAACCATGATTGGCGTAAAGACGAAGTTTTGGCGATCCCGTTGCAGCCTACGTTGCAGCAGGAAGTGATCCTGGCGCGCATGGAACAAATACTTGCCAGCCGGGCACTGACGGACGATGAGCGTGCGCAGCTTTTATATGAGCGCGGTGTGCTGTATGATAGCCTTGGGTTACGTGCACTGGCGCGCAATGATTTCTCGCAAGCGCTGGCGATACGTCCTGATATGCCGGAAGTTTTCAACTACCTGGGCATTTACTTAACGCAGGCAGGCAATTTTGATGCTGCCTATGAAGCGTTTGATTCTGTACTAGAGCTTGATCCAACTTACAATTACGCGCGTTTAAACCGGGGCATCGCACTGTACTATGGCGGCCGCTTCCCGTTGGCGCAGGATGATCTGCAGGCGTTTTATCAAGACGACCCAAACGATCCCTTCCGTTCGTTGTGGCTGTATCTTGTGGAGCGAGAAATCGATCCCAAGAAGGCTGACGTAGCGCTCAAGCAGCGTTATGACAAAGCGGACAGAGGGCAATGGGGATGGAATATTGTCGAATTCTACCTGGGCAACATTAGCGAGAAAACGCTGATGGAACGCCTCAAGGCAGATGCAACGGATAACACTTCGCTCGCTGAGCATCTCAGTGAAACTGACTTCTATTTAGGTAAACACTACCTGAGTCTGGGGGACAAGGACACCGCTTCGGCGCTGTTCAAACTGACGGTTGCTAACAACGTACATAACTTCGTTGAGCACCGCTATGCATTGTTGGAATTGGCGCTTTTGGGCCAAGAGCAAGACGACCTATCGGAATCGGACCAGCAATAGCTGACGAACACCTCTACCCAATAGATTTCAAGTTGCGGCAAGGCGGCAATCGAACGAATCCCTGGGAGCTTAGTTCACTAAGTGACGAGGATGAGGGAGAGCAGCCAACGCAGCGGCAGCTTGGAAGATGAAGGGTAATCAGCCTGATCGACATTGGTTTTACAGCCAAAGTTATCGCCTTCACGGGCGAGGGCTTTTTTGTTCGTTTTATAATCTAATTTGAGCCGGTTCACACTTTTCAATGAAAATGACTGAAAATTTTCTCGACGAGTTATGTAGACTGGCTGCCATTATTAATGAGGCACGTGTACATGACTACTGAGTTTGAAACCTCTTTTGCTGACCTGGGGCTGTCTGCTCCAATCATTTCCGCCCTGACCGATCTGGGCTATGAAAAACCATCACCGATCCAGGCTGAGTGTATTCCTCACCTGTTGAACGGCCGCGACGTGCTGGGCATGGCACAGACCGGTAGTGGTAAAACCGCAGCGTTCTCGCTGCCGCTGCTGCATAACCTGCAGGCAGACCTGAAAGCGCCTCAGATCCTGGTGCTGGCGCCGACCCGCGAACTGGCGGTTCAGGTTGCCGAAGCAATGACCGATTTCTCCAAACACATGCATGGCGTAAACGTCGTGGCCCTGTACGGCGGCCAGCGTTATGACGTGCAGCTGCGCGCCCTGCGTCAGGGCCCGCAAATCGTGGTGGGTACCCCAGGCCGTCTGCTGGACCACCTGAAACGCGGCACCCTGAACCTCTCTAACCTGAGCGGCCTGGTGCTGGATGAAGCCGACGAAATGCTGCGCATGGGCTTTATCGAAGACGTAGAAACCATCATGGCTGAGATCCCGGCTGAACATCAGACCGCGCTGTTCTCCGCCACCATGCCGGAAGCGATCCGTCGCATTACCCGCCGCTTTATGAAAGAGCCGCAGGAAGTGCGCATCCAATCCAGCATCACCACCCGCCCAGACATCAGCCAGAGCTACTGGACTGCGCAAGGCATGCGCAAGAACGAAGCGCTGGTGCGTTTCCTGGAAGCGGAAGACTTTGACGCGGCGATCATCTTCGTGCGCACCAAAAACGCGACCCTGGAAGTGGCCGAAGCGCTGGAACGCAGCGGTTACAGCAGCGCCGCGCTGAACGGCGACATGAACCAGGCGCTGCGTGAGCAGACTCTGGAGCGCCTGAAAGACGGTCGTCTGGACATCCTGATCGCCACCGACGTTGCGGCGCGTGGTCTGGACGTTGAGCGCATCAGCCTGGTTGTGAACTACGACATCCCGATGGATTCCGAGTCTTACGTTCACCGTATCGGCCGTACCGGCCGTGCCGGTCGTGCCGGCCGCGCGCTGCTGTTCGTGGAAAACCGCGAACGCCGCCTGCTGCGCAACATCGAACGCACCATGAAGCTGACCATTCCGGAAGTCGAGCTGCCAAACGCAGAGCTGCTGGGTCAGCGTCGTCTGGCCAAGTTCGCCGCGAAAGTACAGCAGCAGCTGGAAAGCAGCGATCTGGACATGTACCGTGCGCTGCTGGCTAAACTGCAGCCGGAAGAAGAGCTGGAAATGGAAACCCTGGCCGCAGCGCTGCTGAAAATGGCCCAGGGCGAACGCCCTCTGATCCTGCCGCCGGATCCGGTGTTCAAACCGCGTCAGCGCCGTGAGTTCAACGATCGTGACGATCGCGGCAACGACCGTCGTCGCGATGCGCGTCCAGACAGCCGTGACGGTGACCGCCCGCGTCGTGAACGTCGCGACGTCGGCGAAATGCAGCTGTACCGCATCGAAGTGGGCCGTGATGACGGCGTGGAAGTTCGTCATATCGTTGGCGCTATCGCTAACGAAGGCGACATCAGCAGCCGTTACATCGGTAACATCAAGCTGTTCGCTTCCCACTCCACCATCGAGCTGCCGAAAGGCATGCCGGGCGAGATCCTGAATCACTTCACTCGCACCCGCATCCTGAACAAGCCGATGAACATGCAACTGCTGGGCGATGCACAGCCGCACGAACGTCGTGAGCGTCGTGAAGGCGGCGCCGGCGAGCGCCGTGGCAACGGTCGTCCTTTCAACGGCGAACGCCGTGAAGGCGCAGGCGCTCCGCGTCGTTCTTTCGGTGAACGTCGCGAAGGCGGCAACGCCGGCGGCGAGCGCCGTGGCGGCAACTTCAATCGTGACGGCAAGCCGGCTCCGCGTCGTGATGACTCAGCGCCAACGGCTCCACGTCGCCGTTTCGGTGATGCATAATCGCTGATTTGACCCTTCGCGGTCAGTCGCACTGAAAACCAGCCTTCGGGCTGGTTTTTTTATGCCTGAAATTTACCGTCAAACGACGTTGAATGGCGTATTATTCATAAGGTTTTTTCTTATGGATGATATGCACGGGAGATGCCATGAGTTGGCAGCAATTTAAATCTCAATACCTGGTGCGCTTTTGGGCACCGTTACCGGCGGTGATCGCCGCCGGGATCCTCTCTACCTACTACTTCGGCATGACCGGCACCTTCTGGGCGGTGACCGGCGAATTCACCCGCTGGGGCGGCCACGTATTGCAGTGGTTCGGCCTGCACCCCGAGCAGTGGGGGTATTTCAAGGTTATCGGTCTGGCAGGCACGCCGCTTGAGCGCATCGACGGCCGGATGATTATCGGCATGTTCGCCGGCTGCATCGCCGCCGCGCTGTGGGCCAACAACATCAAGCTGCGCCAGCCGCAGCATCGCATCCGCATCGTGCAGGCGCTGCTGGGCGGCATTATCGCCGGTTTTGGCGCCCGCCTGGCGATGGGCTGCAACCTGGCGGCCTTCTTCACCGGTATCCCGCAGTTCTCGCTGCACGCCTGGTTCTTCGCGCTGGCGACCGCCGCAGGCTCCTATTTTGGCGCCAAATTCACCCTGCTGCCGATGTTCCGCATTCCGGTCAGGCTGCAAAAGGTGAAGGCCGCCGCGCCGCTGACGCAAAAGCCGGCGCAGGCGCGCCGGCGCTTCCGTCTCGGCATGGCGATTTTCGCTCTGGCGGTGGCCTGGTCGCTGTGGACGCTGTTCGATGCGCCCAAGCTGGGCATCGCCATGCTGTTCGGCATCGGCTTTGGCCTGTTGATTGAGCGCGCGCAGATTTGTTTCACCTCGGCGTTCCGCGATTTGTGGATCACCGGCCGCACCCACATGGCGAAGGCGATCATCATCGGCATGGCGGTCAGCGCCGTCGGCATCTTCAGCTACGTGCAGCTCGGCGTCGCGCCGAAAATCATGTGGGCCGGGCCGAACGCGGTGCTGGGCGGCCTGCTGTTCGGTTTCGGCATCGTGCTGGCCGGCGGTTGCGAGACCGGCTGGATGTACCGGGCGGTAGAAGGCCAGGTGCATTACTGGTGGGTGGGGCTGGGCAACATCATCGGCGCCACGCTGCTGGCCTATTACTGGGACGATCTGGCCCCGGCGTTGGCCACCGATTATGACAAGGTCAACCTGCTGGACACCTTCGGCCCGATCGGCGGCCTGTTGGTGACCTACCTGCTGCTGGCGTTGGCCTTTGCCGCCATGCTGTGGTGGGAGAAACGCTTTTTCCGCGCCAAACCTGCGGCGCAGGTGGTCAATTTAAGGAGCATGCCATGAAAGCGACGGCGATAGTGCCGGATTACCGGCTGGATATGCTGGGCGAGCCCTGCCCATACCCGGCGGTGGCGACCCTGGAGGCGATGCCGCAGCTGAAGCCGGGCGAGATCCTCGAGGTGATCAGCGATTGCCCGCAGTCGATCAACAACATCCCGCTCGACGCGCGCAATCACGGCTACAAGGTGCTGGATATCCAGCAGGACGGCCCGACCATCCGCTACCTGATCCAGCGCTGAGCGCCGGGTTACTCTGCGCCGCCGGTCAACTGATGCAGGCGGCGCTCGCTCGGCTCATCCGCCGGCACATACACCAGCATGCGGTCGCCGTTGCGCGGCGCCGACCACCAGTTGTTCTGCCGCAGGTTCATCACCCCCACCGACGGATGTCGGAAGCACTTGACGTTGTTGTCGATGCTGCGCACCTCGTGCCGCTCCCAGAGGGTGCGGAAATCCTCCGAGACCGCCAGATAGCGCGCCAGCTGTTGCTCCCAGAGCGGATCGCCCAAATGCTCGGCCATCTGCGCGCGGAACAGCGCCACCATTTTCGGCATCACTTCGTCCCAGTCCAATTGGCTGGCGCGCCACTGCTCGTGGGTAAACGCCAGATAGATGCAGTTGCGATCCTCCGGCGGCAGCTCGGCCAGATCGACGCCCATCAGCAGGCAATAGGCTCGGTTGAAGCCCAGAATATCGAAGCGGGCGTTGGAGATAATCGCCGGCAGCGGATCGAGCTGGTCGAGAATTTTTTGCCCGTATATCGACAGCTGCTCGCAGCCCTCGTTTTGCGGCGTCGCCGGCAGGCTTTGCCCCGCCAGCCGGAACAGGTGGTGAGTCTCCGCTTCGTTGCACTGCAGCGCATTGGCGATGGCGGTCAGGGTTTTCGGCGAGGCCTGGATCGGCCGCCCCTGTTCCAGCCAGGTGTACCAGGTGATGCCGACGTCGGCCAACTGCGCCACTTCTTCACGGCGCAGGCCGGGCGTGCGGCGCTGGCGCATGCGCGGCAGGCCGAGCCGATTGGGGTCCAGGCTCTCGCGGCGCGTGCGCAGAAAAGCGCCCAGCAGCTTGCGGTTGTCGGCGTGAGCGGTGGCGGAAAGGCGGGTAGTTACGGGCATAAACAGTTTACTCCTGCAACGAGACCGGTAGTTTTTATACCATGATAACCAAGAACTGGTACCCGTTTGATTTAAGGGTGATGCTAATCACATTCCTGGGTTAACACAATGGTTGAACACGATGAACATGGCATCACCTGCGGCCTCTTTGGGCCGCGCGGGGCTGATTATCTTACTGGCCGGGCAGTTGCTGCCGATGATCGATTTTTCCATCGTCAACGTCGGCCTGGACTCGATGGCGCAATCGCTGGGCGCCAGCCCGGCGCAGCTGGAGCTGATCGTGGCGGTGTACGGCGTGGCCTTCGCCGTCTGCCTGGCGATGGGCGGCCGGCTGGGGGATAACCTGGGGCGCCGCCGCCTGTTCCTGTGGGGCGTGCGGCTGTTCGCCATCGCCTCGCTGATGTGCGGGCTGGCGAACTCGGTCTGGCTGCTGCTGGTGGCGCGGGTGCTGCAGGGGGCAGGGGCGGCGCTGATAGTGCCGCAAATTCTCGCCACCATTCACGTTTGCCTGCGCGGCCGCGAGCACGCCCGGGCGCTGGGGCTGTACGGCGCCATCGGCGGGCTGGCGTTTATCGTCGGTCAGGTGCTGGGCGGCTTGCTGATTTCCCTCAACGTGGCGGGTTCCGGTTGGCGCAGCGTGTTTCTGATCAACATTCCCATCTGCCTGCTGGTGCTGGCCTGCGCGCATCGTTGGGTGCCGGACACCCGCGGCGAAAAACCGGTGAGCGTCGATCTGCCCGGCACGCTGCTGCTGGGGCTGACCATCGCCTGCCTGCTGTTCCCGCTGGCGCTGGGGCCGGTGTGGCATTGGCCATGGCCGTGCCTGGCGTTGCTGGCCGCCAGCCTGCCCCTGCTGGCATGGCTGTGGCGGGTGGAGCGGCGGCAGGAGCGGCGAAATAACTTCCCGCTATTGCCGCCGGCGTTGCTGCGGCTGGCCAGCGTGCGTTTCGGGCTGACCATCGCCATTTTGTTCTTCGCCTGCTGGAGCGGTTTCATGTTCGTGATGGCGTTGACGCTGCAGGCCGGGGCCGGGTTGAGCTCGTTCCAGTCGGGCAATGCGTTTATCGCGTTGGGGGTGGCCTATTTCGCCTCGTCGCTGCTGAGCAGCGCGGTGGTCGAGCATTTCGGCAAGGTGCGTACCCTGATGTTCGGCTGCCTGATCCAGATGGCGGGCCTGCTGGCGCTGATGCTGACCCTGCGGTTGGTGTGGCCGCAGCCGGGGATCTTCAACCTGATCCCGGCGACGCTGCTGATCGGCTTCGGCCAGGCGTTTATCGTCAGCAGCTTCTTCCGCATCGGTTTGTCCGACGTGCCGCCCGAACACGCGGGTTCCGGCAGCGCCATGCTGGCCACCGTGCAGCAAACTGCACTCGGTCTGGGGCCGATTCTGTTGGGCACGGTGCTGGTGCAGGTGCTGCATGTGACGCAGGGAAATTATCTGAGCGCGTTGCTGACGGCGGTGGCGGTAGAGTTGGTGCTGATGCTGGCGTTGCTGTCGCGCACGCTGCTGGTGCTGCGCGCCGATCGGCGGCAGGCGGCGCTGAAGCAGCCCTGCCGTTCGTGAAGCAAGGTGGGGGAGGTGCGCTCCCCCACCGGCTTAACCTCGCAGTAAATCCCCTTTTACCCCGGCGACAATCTCGAACGAGCGCAGCCGCGCCTGATGATCGAAGATCTGGCCGTTGACCATGATCTCGTCGGCCCCGGTTTCGCGCAGCAGCGCCTGCAGCCCGTGGCGCACGGTATTTTCGTCGCCGACGATCGACATCCGCAGCGCCTGTTCCACGCCATACTGCTCCCCGGCGGTCCACAGCGCGTGGATGTTGTCCACTGGCGGCGGCAGCGGGCCGGGCGAGCCGCGGCGCAGGTTGATGAACTGCTGCTGCATCGAGCTGAACAGGAAACGCGCATTGTTGTCGCTGTCGGCGGCCACCACGTTGACGCACACCATGGCGTGCGGCTGCGCGCACTGTTGGGACGGCTTGAAGTTTTCGCGGTACAGCTGCAGCGCCTGGAACAGCATGTCCGGCGCAAAGTGCGAGGCGAAGGCGAACGGCAGGCCAAGCTGTGCCGCCAGCTGCGCGCTGTACAGGCTGGAGCCCAGCAGCCAGATTGGCACGTGCAGCCCCTGGCCCGGCACCGCCTGCACCGGCTGGCCGGGCTGCGCGTCGCAGAAATAATTTTGCAGTTCCTGTACGTCGCGCGGGAAGTTATCCACCTCGCCGGACAGGTGGCGGCGCAGCGCCATCATGGTGCGCTGATCGGTGCCCGGCGCACGGCCCAGCCCCAGATCGATGCGGCCGGGGTACAGCGATTCCAGCGTGCCGAACTGTTCGGCGATCACCAGCGGCGCATGGTTGGGCAGCATCACGCCGCCGGAGCCGAGGCGGATGCTCTGGGTGCCGGCGGCCAGGTAGCCCAGCAGCACCGAGGTGGCGGCGCTGCCGATGCCGGTCATGTTGTGGTGCTCCGCCAGCCAGTAACGCTGGTAGCCCCATGTTTCGGCGTGCTGCGCCAGGTTCAGCGAGCAGTGAAAGGCGTCGCGCGCTTTGGCCCCTTGCGGGATGGGGGACAGGTCCAGTACCGACAGCGGTACGGCAGTTTTTTCGGTCATAACATCGTCCATCAGAGGGTTGATCGCTTAAAGGGCGATTGCAGGCGTCTGCAAACTACAAAGCTAAAAATAGATGCTTTTTAGTGTTAAAAGCATAATCCAATTTATAGTTATAAAAGAGGATATATGTGCTTGTGATATCCTTATGAGAATAATGGTTTTTTAGGAGCAAACCGAGATATGGACATGATGACCCCCGCCTGCCGCTTACCCTTCCGGGAGCCGACATAATGAAAAAAAAGACGCTGTTTACCCTGTTGTTGATGGTGGTAGCCATCGCCCTGGCGGTGCTGTTCCGCGCGCATAATCAGGATTTGCTGCTGCAGGGCGAAGTCGATGCGCCCGAGGTGATCGTGGCCTCCAAGGCCAAGGGACGCGTGGTCGAACGCCTGATAGAGCGCGGCGACGACGTGAAAAACGGGCAATTGATGATCCAGCTCGACAGCCCGGAGCTGATGGCGCAGCTGCGTTCCGCGCAGGCGTCGCGCGACGAGGCCAAGGCGCAGCTCGATCAGTCGTTGCACGGCACCCGTGAGGAAAGCATTCGCAACCTGCGCGCCAATCTGGCGCAGGCCGAGGCGCAATACCGCAATGCGCAGAACGATTACAACCGCAATCTGAGCGTGGCCGGCAAAGGCTATATCTCGAAGTCCGAGCTGGACAGTTCGCGCCGGGCGCGCGATACCGCCTTCCAGCAGGTGCAGGCGGCCAAGGCCAACCTGGATGAAGGCGTCAACGGCGATCGCGTCGAGCTGCGGCAGCAATACGCGGCGGCGCTGCGCGCGGCGGAAGAAAATCTGCTGCAGGTCAAAGCCCAGACCGACGATCTGCAGGTCAAGGCGCCGGTCGACGGCGAAGTGGGGCCGATCCCGGCCGAAGTGGGGGAGTTGCTGAACGCCGGCAGCCCGCTGCTGACGCTGATCCGCGTGCCGGACGCCTACTTCGTGTTCAACCTGCGTGAAGACATCCTGGCCCACGTGCGCAAGGGCGACAAGGTCAAGCTGCGGGTGCCGGCGTTGAAAGACAAAACGATCGAAACCGAGGTGCGTTACATCGCGCCGCTGGGGGATTACGCCACCAAACGCGCCACCCGCGCCACCGGCGACTTCGATCTGAAAACCTTTGAGGTTCGCCTGTATCCGTCACAGCCGGTGGACGGCCTGCGTCCGGGGATGAGCAGCTTATGGCAATGGAAAGAGTAAGGGCCGGCTGGCGCTGCTTCAGCCACGCGTTTGACAACGAGTGCCGCGTCGCCTTCCGCAGCCCGGTGGTTCACTGGCTGAGCTGGATCTTTCCGCTGATGTTGTTCGGGCTGATCAGCAGCAACTTTTCCGAAGGGACGCTGCTCGATCTGCCGGTATCGGTGGTCGACAGCGATCACAGCCCGTTGTCCAAATCGCTGACGCGCCGCCTGGACGCCGGGTCGCATGCCCACGTCGAGGCCTACGGCGGCGGGTTGCAAGAGTCGTTGCACCGCCTGCGCAGCGCGCAGGACTACGCGCTGCTGTACGTTCCGCCGGATTTCGAGGCCAATGCGCTGGCGGGCAAGCAGCCGAGCGTGGTGATGTACTACAACGCGTTGTTCTACGGCGCCGGGCTGTACTCCACCCAGGATTTCAGCGGCCTGATGACCGAGATCAACGCCGGCTATCGCAGCATCATCGCCGGTGAGATGGGCAAGACGCTGCCGCCGTTGGCGGACGTGACGCTGTCTTACGGCAGCCTGTTCAACGCCAGCGGCAGCTATATCTATTACCAGCAGTTCGCCGCCACCATTCACCTGCTGCAGCTGTTCGTGGTGACCTGCATGATCTACGTGCTGGCGCGCAGCAAGTCGCTGCTGAAGGCCAGGCCCTTCAGCCTGGCGCTGCTCGGCAAGCTGGCGCCCTACACCCTGTGCTTCACCAGCCTGCTGATGATCGAGATCGCCGCGCTGGTGGGCATTTTCGACGCCAGGGTAAGCGGCAACCCGCTGTTTATGCTGATGATCGGTTTTTTCTACGTGATGGCGGCGCAGAGCATCGGCCTGCTGCTGTTTACCTTTACCGGCAGCATCATCACCGCCTACAGCCTGATCGGCATCCTGGTGAGCATCGCGATGACCTTTTCCGGCATGGCGGTGCCCGAGCTGTCGATGCCGCTGCCGGCGCGCATCATTTCCAACATCGAACCGTTGACCCATGCGCTGTATGCCATGTTCGACGTGTTCCTGCGGCAGGTGCCGGCCAGCGCCATTTTCAGCGTTTGCGCGCTGTTGGCGGTTTATCCGCTGGTGACCGCGCTGCTGGTGCGTAAACGGCTGCTGGTGCGGCTGCTGAAAGAAGGGGGCGCGGGATGAAGCTCTATTGGCAAACCTTCGTACGGGTGCTGCTCGGCATGCTGGAGCGGCCGATGTGGCTGATGTTGATCCTCTCGCTGTGCATCATGAGCCTGGTGTACGCCAACCGCACGGTGTGGGATCTGCCGGTGGGGGTGGTCGATCAGGACCACAGCACCGCCAGCCGCCAGCTGATCCGTCAGCTGGACGCCACCTCCAAGATCGCCATTGAAACCTATGACAGCCTGGAGCAGGCGCAGCGCGATCTCGGCTGGCGCAAGCTGTTCGCGGTGATCATCATGCCGGTGGATCTGGAGAAGAAGATCCTGAGCGGGCAGAATATCGTGGTGCCGGTGTACGGCGACGCCACCAACCGGCTGGCCAACGGCCAGATCCAGCAGGACGTGGTGGCGGCCTACCAGCAATTGCTGGGCGAGTACAACAACGGGCTGCTGTTGCGCAGCGGTTTCAGCGAACGGCAGGCGCAGGTGATACTGACGCCGATACGGGGGCAGACGCTGGACGTGTTCAACCCCGGCATCAGCTTTGCGGCGATCGTTTTCCCCGGCCTGCTGGTGATGCTGTTGCAGCACTCGCTGTTGATTGCCTGTATCCGCGTCAGCATCGCCATGAAAAACCTGCCCGGCGGCAAAGCGCCGTTCGCGGCGCACCTGGGCGGATTGACGGCGCTGCTGCCGATCTGGCTGTTTCTGTCGATCGTGCTGTTCGTGCTGTGGCCCTGGGTGCTGGGCTACCGGCAAACGGCGGGCATAGCGGAAATCCTGCTGCTGACCTTCCCGTTCCTGCTGGCGGTGCTGGGGCTGGGCAAGCTGGTGACCGAGTGCCTGCGCAGCGTCGAGATGATCTACCTGACGCTGGCGTTTATCACCACCCCGATCTTCTATCTGTCGGGCACCATCTGGCCGCTGCAGGCGATGCCGGGCTGGGTGCGCACCATCTCTTACAGCATTCCCTCCACCTGGGCCACCAAGGCGGTCGCCGGGGTGAACCAGATGGGGCTGGCGCTGAACGAGGTGTGGGGCGACGTGGTGATGCTGCTGGTGCTGGGGATCATTTACACCCTGCTGGGCTTCGGCGTCGGCTTTATACGCAACAGCGTGGCGCTGCGCAGCATGTTCCGCAAACGGCGGCACGTTTGAAATGTTCTATTAGAAATGCTAACGTAATTGTGGCGGTCGGCTGTGGTGATTTTTACCCAGCCTGACTGGATTTTTCCCTGGTGTTGGCTAATTTGGCTACCTGACCGCATAGGTCAGGTTTTTATTATACTGATAAGTATTGTCATAGTTTTTAGCCTCAAATTTATATTTTTTACTTATGTTTTACCTGCGATTAGGGGCATGTTGTCGCCATAAGGGATGCATCTGACCGCGATGGAGCCTTCATGTTTTCTGTTTTCAATGAGAATCAGACAATCACGGAAAAGCTGCGGGACTATATCGACGGAAAAATTTCTTCGCTCGGTAGTCCTGAGTACGCCTACACGGTCATCAGTAAAAAAAATCCATCAAATGTACTTATTATTTCCAGCTATCCAGATGAATGGGTCAATCTCTACCGAGCCAACAACTTTCAGCTTACCGATCCGGTGATTTTAACCGCATTCAAACGTACCTCGCCGTTTTCCTGGGACGAAAACATCACCCTGATGTCTAATTTGAAGCTCACCCGAATATTTTCGTTGTCGAAACAATATAACATTATCAATGGCTTCACCTTTGTGTTGCACGACCAGATGAACAATCTGGCATTGTTGTCCGTTATTATCGACAGCAAGGAGCAGAGTGAGTTGGCGGCGCGTCTTTCGTCTGAAGGAGGGTGTCTGCAAATGTGGTTAATAGATATTAATGAGCAGATGTATCGTCTGACCGAACCCGTCTTATACGGCAAGTTCGGCAAGCAAAAACCTCCAGCGGAAATCGACGACAAGGCCATGTTTACCGCCCGTGAGAATGAAGTGCTGTATTGGGCAAGCATGGGGAAAACCTATGCTGAGGTGGCTCTCATCGTGGGTATTTCCGTGAGCACGGTGAAGTTCCACATGGGCAACATTGTCACCAAATTGGGGGTCAGCAACGCCCGTCAGGCTGTGCGACTAGGCGTTGAGTTGGGGTTGATCACACCGGCAACGACATTGGCCAAGTGATAACCGATGATGCAGGGCAGTTAAGTTCGGTAATGACTCCCTCTGCCATTCGCGTTTGTTCCGCCTGTTCCGTCGGCAAATACACCAGATAGATACGTTCCCGCTCGCTGAGAAAAGCCTCCTTAAGCTGCTTGATTTGCCATCCCGACCTTTTAAGGATGGTCAGCATGGCTCGGCTCACGATGGTATGAATTCCGTTACGCCGATGGTGGCGTGCCCAATTGATCATGGCGAGAAACAGTACCTGGCTGATCGGGTAACGCTCACCCAACAGGTGACGCGCACGTGCCTTGTCGACGAAAAAACGGCTGGACTCAATGCCGGCGTGAGGAAGAGGCACCGAATCAAAACAGGTGCGGAACGTGTGGGTGATCATATTGGGTTGATCCAGACCCGTAAAACGGACGCTGCAGATCAGCTGCCCTTGGCACAGTCCAAGAATATAACGGGTACCGGGAGTGTCGAACTCATCGAACTCCATATCGAGGTTGCACACGACGTCCCATCTCAGCCGATCACTGAACGTTTTTTTTCTCAGTCGGTAAAGTTCATTTGAGTGCGTCATTTTCAGTTCTTCAAAACTGACATCAAACAGTTCCAGCATTTCATTTCCTTGTTTTTACTGGCGAGAATTCATCGCGATTTACATATCGCATGCCGGTATTCTACAAAGGTTTCGCGTCGGCAGGCGAACTTAAAAGCATGGTAAGAAAAGTCGGAGGAGTTGGCGATGATGTATCCGAACTGATATTTGAAATTCCGGATCGCATCTCCCGATTGAAACAGCGGGTATATCCTTTGCGAGAATGTGTGCTGGCAGTGTTTGAGTACGGGCATTCATTGCCGCACAGGCAGGGGTGAACAAATCTTGTTCTCGGCGGCTGTTCACCCTGGTACAAAAGCCTCTGTTTTATCGCAATTACCCCATCAACTCCAGCCCGGCGACCCGGCGCCAGTAGCCGTTGCAGTCGGCGCCTTCGGTCAGCGCCAGCGGCTGCTCGCCCCGTTCGTTGGCGCGAAAGCGCGCGATCAGCGCCAGCGTCTCGGCGCCCTGCGGCGAAAGCCGCACGATGTCCACCAGCCCCTGCATGCTCTGCAGCTCGTTGCCCAGGTTGTAGCAGTAGCCGCTCATGGTCTGGATGCCGTTGAGCACGAACACCCGCTGCTGCTCCTGGGAGCGCATCATGCGGCCCTGCGGATACTTGATGCAGCAGGTTTCGCATTCGTCCTTGCCGCGGTTTTCCGAACGGGCGGTGAAGCAGCGGGCCGAATAGGCCAGCGGCAGGTGGCCGTAGCTCAGAACTTCCACCTCAAAGTCGTGGCGGAAACCCAGCTCTTCGCACTGCGTCAGCAGATTGGCCAGCCAGTCGCGCGACAGCTCGACCGGCATGCACCAGCGCATCATGCCCTGGCGGCGCAGCAGGCGCAGGGTATAGGCGTTGTAGCAGTTCAGCGCGTGGCCGGCGACGAACGGCAGGCCGCGCTCCGCCGCCATATTTACCGTACCCAGATCGTTGGCTTCGATCAGGAACTCGCCGTTCTCCACGTAGCGCTTCAGCTCGTTAAGTTCGGAAGGCGCCTGCAGCAGCGCCAGGGTGGAGAGCACCACCTGCTTGCCGCTGCGGGCGATCTCCTGCGCCAGCGCCAGCCAGTCGCCGGCCTTCATCTCGCGCCGCTTGGTGCAGACGCTCTCGCCGAGGTAGATGATCTCGGCGCTGCTGTTTACCGCCTGCCGATAAAACGCCGCGATATCGTTTTTTGGCCAGTAGTAGAGCACCGGCCCCAGTGCGTATTTCATGCTTCCTCCGGCTACTGCCATTTGCGGTGATAGGCGCCCAATGTGGTCTGGGTGCCTTCGGACATCGCCCCCAGCGTTTCCATCCAGGCGGCGTCGGCCCGATAGGCGGCCGGATCGGCCAGGCAGCGGTCGATCGCCTGGCGCCAGACGCGCGCCACCTGGCTGACGTAGGCCGGGCTGCGCTGGCGGCCTTCGATCTTCACCGAGGCGATATTGGCGGCCAGCAGCTCCGGCAGCAGCGCCAGGGTATTCAGGCTGGTGGGCTCCTCCAGCGCGTGGTAGCGCAGCTCGTCCACCAGATAACGCCCCTTGCACAGCGTCGGGTAACCGGCGTTTTCATGCTCCTGATAGCGGTCGATCAGCACGTCGTTCAGCCGCGACTCCATGCCCTGCGCGGTTTGCTGCCAGCGTACGTAGCGCGCCGGCGAGCAGGCGCCGACGGTGTTCGGCGATTCGCCGGTCAGATAGGAAGAGAGGTAGCAGCGGCCTTCGGCCATGATGCACAGGCTGCCGAAGGCGAACACCTCCAGCGGCACCGGGCTGGTGCGCGCCAGCTGTTTGACCTGATGCATCGACAGCACGCGCGGCAGCACCACCCGGCTCACGTCGAAGTGGCGCTGATAGAAGCGGATCGCCTCCTCGTTGGTGGCGGAGGCCTGTACCGACACGTGGCGCTCCAGCTGCGGATAGCGCTCCGCGGCATATTCCAGCATCGCCAGATCGGCCAGGATCAGCGCGTCGGCGCCCAGTTGCGCCGCCATGTCCACCGCCCGCTGCCAGCGCGCATAGCCGTCCGGATGCGCGAAGGTGTTGATGGCGATGTGCAGCTTGCGGCCGTGGCGGTGCACGTAGTCGACCGCCTCCCGCAGCTTTTTCTCGGTGAAGTTGAGACCGGCGAAGTGGCGCGCGTTGGTATCGTCTTTCAGGCCGATGTAAACGGCGTCGGCACCGTTATCCACCGCGGCCTTCAGGGCCGGCAGGTTGCCGGCGGGACAAAGCAGCTCCATAGATTTATCCTGACTCAGCCCGCGCCCGGCCGGGCATGGGCGGTCATAAGGTTGCCGGCGACCCTTTCCCGCCGGCAAACGCGAATCGGGGAGGCAATTTTAGTGAAAGGCGGGTGAACAGGTTTTGATTTGGGGCAGCTTCTGGCGTATTGATAGACATGGCGGCGAAATGCACTATTTGTTGATATAGACCGCTGAAGCGGCGCGCCGTTGTGGCAAAATAGCGTTAGTCTGTGTTGAAAGGAGTGAATGACCGTGTTGGAACAACTACGAGCACGCATTGTGCGCCAAGGGCCGTCGCTGCTGCGCGTACCGCTAAAATTCACGCCGTTTGCTCTGCAGCGCCAGCTTCTGCAACAGGTGCTGGGCTGGCAGTTCCGCCAGGCGCTGGCGGATGGCGATTTGGAATTTCTCGCGTCGCGCTGGTTAAAGATCGAAGTTCGCGATCTGGCGCTACACTGGTTTATGACGGTTGAAAACGACAAACTGGTTGTCAGCCAGCACGCCGAAGCGGACGTCAGCTTCAGCGGCGACGCCAACGATCTGATCCTGATCGCTGCGCGCAAGCAAGATCCTGATACGCTGTTCTTTCAGCGTCGGCTGCAGATTGAAGGGGATACCGAATTGGGCCTGTATGTAAAAAATCTGATGGACGCCATTGAGCTGGAAAGCATGCCTGCGCCGCTGCGCATGGGGCTGCTGCAGCTGGCCGATTTTGTCGAAGCAGGGCAGCAGGAGGGCACGGCGCAGGCTTCCCGTGTACCGGTATCATGCTGATCCGCGTAGAGATCCCGGTAGATGCGGCGGGCATCGACGCACTGCTGCGCCGCGCCTTTGGCCGCGACGACGAAGCCGATCTGGTGCAGCAACTGCGCGAAGACGGCCTGCTGACTCTGGGCATCGTCGTCACCGACGACGAAGGCGGGGTGGTGGGCTACGCCGCCTTCAGCCCGGTCGATGTGGCGGGCGAAGATCGCCAATGGGTCGGTCTGGCGCCGTTGGCGGTGGACGAAAGCCTGCGCCGCCAGGGCTTGGGCGAAAAGCTGATCTACGAAGGGCTGGATTCGCTCAATGAGTTCAGCTACGCCGCGGTGGTGGTGCTGGGCGATCCGGCTTATTACGGCCGTTTCGGCTTCAAACCGGCGGCGGCCTATGGCCTGCACTGCCGTTGGCCGGGCGCGGAAGCCGCGTTCCAGGTTTATCCGCTGGCGGAAGACGCCCTGAGTGGCGTCAGCGGTGAAGTCGCATACTCGGCGCCGTTTAACCGGCTGTAACCGCCGGCAGCAAATACTCCAATGACAGCGGCGGGTGCTTCACCAGCCGCTCTTTTTGCGCTTTGCTCAACTGCTTTACCCGATATTCCAGCCTCAGCGCCGTCGAGCGATCCCCCACCGGCCGGTGAAACGCCAGCGTCAGTTCCCCTTTGCCGCGCAGCGCCTTGGCGCCTTTGCCCGCCTGATGCTGGGCCAGCCGCCGCGCCACGTCGGTGGTGATGCCGGTATACAGCATGCCGTTGGGCAGGCGCAGCATGTAGAGATGCCAGTTATTCTCGGTCATTTGCACATCAAATCGGGTTGAAACAGAGCCTAATCGTAGCATATCAGGCTATTATCAGGCGCTGGAGACGAGGGGAGAACTGCGTTGAATCAGCCAGAAGAGTTAGAACACATCCGCCATTTCATCGGCAAGCAGCACGTGCTGACGCTGTGCGCCGGCAACGGCATGGATATGTGGTGCGCCAACTGTTTTTACGTGTTTGACGCCGAGCGCATGGCGCTGTGGCTGATGACCGAGCCGCACACCCGCCATGGCGAGCTGATGCTGCAGAACGCCGGGGTGGTGGGCACCATCGCGCCGAAGCCGAAGACCATTGCGTTGATCCGCGGCGTGCAGTACCGCGCCGAGGCGGTGATGCTGAGCGGCGAGGAAGACGCGCAGGCGCGCGCCCGCTACTGCCGGCGTTTCCCGATCGCCAAAGCGATGAAGGCGCCGGTGTGGCAACTGAGTTTGCAGGAGGTGAAGATGACCGACAACACCCTCGGCTTCGGCAAGAAGCTGCATTGGACGCGGTCTATACTGTAAGCTGAACAATCGATTGGCACGGGAGATCTGATGGCGCGGGCACTGATAGTGGGGGCCACCGGCCTGGTGGGGAAGGCGCTGTTGCAGCTGCTGCAGGACGATGCGCAGGTGACGGCGATCGTGGCGCCGACGCGCGCGCCGCTGCCGCCGCACGCCAAACTGACCAACCCGGTGGGCGATGACCTGTTCGAATTGCTGAGCACCCTGCGGCAGCCGGTGGAACTGGTCTTTTGCTGCCTGGGTACCACCCGCAGCGCGGCCGGCAGCGCCGATGCGTTTCGCTATGTCGATTATCAGCTGGTGGTCGAAAGCGCGTTGACCGGGCGGCGGCTCGGCGCGCAGCATTGTCTGGTGGTCAGCGCGCTGGGCGCCAATCCGAATTCTTCCTTCCTGTATAACCGCACCAAGGGCGAAATGGAGCAGGCGCTGCGCGAGCAAGACTGGCCGCGCCTGACGCTGGCGCGGCCGTCGATGCTGCTGGGCGAACGCCGCTCACCGCGGCTGACGGAGCGGCTTTCCCTGCCGCTGTTCAAACTGCTGCCCGGCAAGTGGCGGGCCGTCGCCGCCAAAGACGTGGCGCAGAGCCTGTTGCAGCAGGCATTCGGCCCCGGCGAAGGCGTCAGGGTGCTGGAGTCGGACCGGCTGCATTGCTATCGCAGCTGATGCTGAGGTTGTCGAACGCCAGCTCCAGCCCGGCCGGCAGCTCGTTGTCCATCAGCCACAGATCGAGATGATGGCTGATGTGCGTCAACAGCGTGCGCCGCGGCTGCAACCGCCGTTGCGTTTCCAGTGCGCGGGTCAGATCGTTGTGGTTGCGCGGCACCTGCGGCTGCGGCGGCAGGCTGCAGTCGAGCACCAGCAGATCCAGCGGCGTCCGCTGTAAAAAATCTGCGGTAGCCGGCGGCAGGCCGAGGGTATCGGTGAGATAGGCCAGCGATGCTCCGCCCGCCTGGATCAGATAACCGTGGGTCAGTCTGGAATGCTGCAGCGGCAGCGGCGTGATGCGCATGCCGCCCAGCTTGACGGTTTCGAAGGCCTGCAGCGGCGGCTGAAACGCCAAAATGCCGGGGTGTTTGAACAGGTCGTCGCAGCCTTGCTCATCCGGCGGGCCGTAGACCGGAATGGAATTTCCGCACCCCCAGCGCAAAGGAAATAACCCCTGAACGTGATCCATGTGGTAATGTGTCAGTAAAAAACGTTGAATTTGCCCCGCCGAAAACCGCCGCTCCAAAGACGGCAATCCCGCATCCAGCAAGGTCGTTTCCCCCTGATAGCCGATCATCGCGCTGCACGGCCGCCGCCGAAATGCCGGTTCACGCCGCGCCCGCTGGCAGACCAGGCAGTCGCAACCGAATGCCGGCACCTGCTGTGCACCACCGGTGCCGAGAAAGGTCAATTTCATAGGCCACTCTCCGTTAAAGATACTTCTCCGCAAAGCGGTCGATATCGCGGAAATCCGCCAATCTTTCCTGCAATGTTTGATGATCCCAGTGCCACCACTGGCTGCGCTCGATGCGTTCAATCAGCGCGTCGTCAAAGCGCATGCCGATCTTTTTGGCCGCCACCCCGGCGACGATGCTGTACGGCTCCACATCTTTGGTCACCACCGCCGCGCTGCCGATCACCGCGCCGTTGCCGACGCTGACGCCCGGCATCAGGATGGCGTTATGGCCGATCCACACGTCGTGGCCAACGGTGACCTGGTGTTGGCGCCGCCAGTCGAAAAACGCCGCGTCGTCTTCCCCCAGGCCGTAGTCGGCGGCGCGGTAGGTGAAGTGGTGCTGGGCGATGCGCTGATAGGTCGGGTGGTTGCCCGGGTTGATGCGCGCGTAGGAGGCGATGGAGACGAACTTGCCGATGGTGGCGTAAAAAATCTGGTTGTGGCCGGCGGTGTAGGAGTAGTCCCCCATCTCCACCTCTTCCAGGATCGCATCGTCGGCCAGATGCACATACTGGCCGAGCCGGGTGCGGTTAAGGATCACGTGGTCGCCGATTTTCGGCTGGGCAAGGTCGGTCATGGCATGGCGTCCTGAGGTTGTGCGGCGGCGGCGGGCAACAGCGCCAGCAGCGCCGCCAGGGTGTCTTCGAGCGGGCCGTCGTTATCCAGCCACCGGCAGCCGGCGGGCAGGCGGTGCTGATACTCCGCCGCCCGCGCCAGCCGCTGCTCAATCTGCGCGGCGTTCTCCCGCCCGCGGCGCTGCAGGCGTTGGCGCAGCACCCCGGCGCTGACCTGCAGGCACACCGGCAACAGCTGCGCGCCGTAGCGCCGCTGCGCCTGCGGCAGGTGGGCGCGCGAGCCGTTGACCACCACGTCGATCCCCTGCAGCAGCCAAAGATCCACCTCGATCCCGAAGGCGTAGCGGTGCTGATGCGCCTGCCAGTCCAGCGCGAACAACCCCTTGGCGCGGCGGCGCAGAAACTCGGGCTCGCTGAGCGCGATATGGTTCTCGCAGCCGGCGTCCGCCGGCCGAGTGATGTAGCGGTGCGCCACCAGCGGCGCGCGGTCGGCGCAGCCGCGCAGCCGCTCGAGCAGGCTGTCCTTGCCCGCACCGGAAGGCCCCATCAGATAGATAAGCTGCGCCATCAGAACACCTGCCTGCCCTGGCGCCAGACGTTCTGCACGTAAATATGCTCGCCGTGCGGCCGCGCCAGCACCAGATCGGCCCGCAGCCCTTCGGCGATGGTGCCGCGATCCTGCAGATCCAGCGCACGCGCCGGGTTGCGGGTGACCATGCGCACCGCCTGCGGCAGGTCGTAACCGTTGCGATCGTCCGCCGCGATGCGGAACGCCGCATCCAGCAGGCTGGCCGGGTAATAGTCGGAAGAGAGAATATCCAACACCCCCAGCGCCGCCAGGTGATGCGCCGCCACGTTGCCGGAATGGGAACCGCCGCGCACGATGTTCGGCGCGCCCATCAGCACCTGCAGCCCCTGCCGGTGCGAAGCGCGGGCGGCCGCCTCGGTGGTGGGGAACTCGGCGATATTGCTGCCCAGCGCGCAGGACTCCGCCACGTGCTCGGCGGTGGCGTCGTCGTGGCTGGCCAGCGAGATATGGCGCGCCCGGCAGTGGGCGGCGATCGCTTCGCGGTTCGGCGCGGCCCAGCGGGCGGAAAGCCCGACCTGCTGCTCTTCGAACTCGCTCATCTGCTGGTCGTTAAGGTGATATTTGCCCTGATAATACTCGCGGTACTTTTCGCGCGAGGCGAACTGGCGCTGGCCCGGCGAATGGTCCATCAGCGACACCAGCGACACCCCGGGCTTGTCCATCAGCCGTTCGAACAGCGGCAGGGTGCTTTCATGCGGCAGCTCGCAGCGCAGGTGCAGCCGATGCTCGGCGCGGTTCACCCCGGCGCGCTGGCTGTGGATCACCGCGTCGATCATTTTTTGCAGGTTCTCCAGCCGGTGGCCGCCGTCGCGCACGTCGCCGATCGCCACCGCGTCCAGCACCGTGGTGATGCCGTTGGCCACCATCAGCGCGTCGTGGCTGCTCATCGCCGAATGCGCCGGCCAGTCGACGTTGGGCCGCGGGGTGAAAAACTTGTCCAGATTGTCGGTGTGCAGCTCGATAAGCCCGGGCAGCAGCCAGCCGCCGTCGCCGTCCAGCGCCTGCGGCAGCTGGCTGGGGGTATCGGCAAAGCTGCGGATCGCGCCCTCGTGCATCTCCAGTGAACCGGCCACTACCTGGTCGTCCAGCACCAGCTTAACGTTGTTGATGATCATCAGAGGCTCTCCAGCGCCTGTGGCGCCTGCATGTCATATAACCGGTCGGCGACCTGCCGGCGGGCGGCTTCATCATGGAAAATGCCGACGATGGCCGCGCCGCGCGCCTTGGCCTGCTCTATCAGCGCCACCACCGCCGCGCCGTTGCGGCTGTCGAGCGAGGCGGTCGGCTCGTCCAGCAGCAGGATCGGGTAGTCGACGATAAAACCGCGGGCGATGTTGACCCGCTGCTGCTCGCCGCCGGAGAAGGTGGACGGCGCCAGCTGCCACAGGCGCTGCGGCACGTTGAGCTTGTCGAGCAGCGTTTCGGCGCGCTGGCGGCATTCGGCGCGGTCGACGCCCTGTTCCAGCAGCGGCTGCATCACCACCTCGAGGGCGCTGATGCGCGGGATCACCCGCAGGAACTGGCTGACCCAGCCGAGGGTATGGCGGCGCACCGCCAGGATCTGGCGCGCTTCGGCCCGCACCATATCCAGCCACTCCCCCTGATGGTTGACCCAGATATGGCCGCTGTCGGGCAGATAGTTGGCGTACAGCGAGCGCAGCAGGGTGGATTTGCCGCTGCCGGAGTGGCCGTGCAGCACCACGCATTCGCCGCTGCCGACCGTCATGTTGGCGTCTTGCAGCACCGGCAGCCGGATGCCGTGCTGCTGGTGCAGCACGAAGGTTTTGCTCAGGTGTTCAACTCGAATTTGAATGGTCATCTGTTATCGCCTTGGGTTACGACAGTACCGAAGAAACCAGCAGCTGGGTGTAAGGATGGTGCGGGTCGTCCAGCACCCGATCGGTGAGGCCGCTTTCCACCACTTCCCCTTGCTTCATCACCAGCAGCCGGTGCGCCAGCAGCCGCGCCACGCCGAGATCGTGGGTGACGATCACCGCCGCCAGCTGCATCTCCACCACCAGGTTGCGCAGCAGATCGAGCAGGCGCGCCTGCACCGACACGTCCAGCCCGCCGGTCGGCTCATCCATAAATACCAGCCTGGGGTGGGTCACCAGGTTGCGGGCAATCTGCAGCCGCTGCTGCATGCCGCCGGAGAAGGTGGTGGGCAGGTCATCGAGGCGCGACAGCGGGATCTCGACGTCTTCCAGCCACTGGCCGGCCTGGCGGCGGATATCGCCGTAGTGGCGCTGGCCGATGGCCATCAGCCGTTCGCCGATGTTGCCGCCGGCGGAAACCTGCGGCCGCAGCCCGTCGAGCGGGTGCTGGTGCACCACGCCCCAGTCGGTGCGCAGCAGGCGGCGGCGATCGCTCTCCGCCATGGCGTACAGGTCGTGCCGGCGGTCGGCCTGCGGGCGATAAATGATCTGCCCGCTCTGCGGCGCCAGCCGCGCCGAAATGGATTTCAGCAGCGTGGTTTTGCCGGAGCCGGATTCGCCGACGATGCCCAGCACTTCGCCGGGGTAGATGTCGAACGACACGTCGCTGAAGCCTTTGCCGGGCGCATACAGATGGGTGAGGCGGCTCACCGACAGCAGCGGCGTGGTGCTCAGTGGGGTAGAAGTCATCAGTGCTGCGCCTCTTGCGAAGGTTGCGCCAGCCGTTGCCGGCAGTAGTCGGTGTCCGAACAGACGAACATGCGGTTGCCCTGGTCGTCGAGCACCACCTCGTCCAGGTAGCTGTGGCGCGAGCCGCACAGGGCGCAGGGTTGGTCCCACTGCTGCACGCTGAACGGATGGTCGTCGAAGTCCAGGCTCTCCACCTTGCAGAACGGCGGCAGGGCGTAGATGCGTTTCTCGCGCCCGGCGCCGAACAGCTGCAGCGCCGGCATCATGTGCATTTTCGGGTTATCGAATTTCGGGATGGGCGACGGATCCATCACATAGCGATCGTTCACCTTCACCGGGTAGGCGTAGGTGGTGGCGATGTGGCCGTAGCGCGAGATGTCCTCATACAGCTTCACCTGCATCACGCCGTACTCTTCCAGGGCGTGCATCTTGCGGGTCTCGGTTTCGCGCGGCTCGATAAAGCGCAGCGGCTCCGGGATCGGCACCTGATAAATCAGGATCTGGTCCTCGCGCAGCGCGGTTTCCGGGATGCGGTGGCGGGTCTGGATCAGCGTGGCCTCCGGCGTGCGCTCGGTGGTCGCCACCCCGACGACGCGCTGGAAGAAGCGGCGAATCGACACCGCGTTGGTGGTGTCGTCGGCGCCCTGGTCGATCACCTTCAGCACGTCGGCGCGGCCGATGATGCTGGCGGTGATCTGAATGCCGCCGGTACCCCAGCCGTAAGGCATCGGCATCTCGCGGCCGCCGAACGGCACCTGATAGCCGGGAATGGCCACCGCCTTCAGAATGGCGCGGCGGAGAGTGCGTTTGGTCTGCTCGTCGAGATAGCCAAGGTTATAGCCGGTCAATACTTCACTCATCGCGGGCCTCCTGACGCTCGCTGTATTCCTGTCGCAGCCGCTTGAGCAGCTCCAGTTCGGCCTGGAAGTCGACGTAATGCGGCAGCTTGAGATGGGAGACGAAGCCGGCGGCCTCCACGTTGTCGGCATGGGCCAGCACGAACTCTTCGTCCTGCGCCGGGCCGGCGACCCCTTCGCCGTACTCTGGGCTTTGCAGCGCGCGATCCACCAGCGCCATCGCCATCGCTTTGCGTTCGGCGCGGCCGAACACCAAGCCATAGCCGCGGGTGAAGTGCGGCGGGCGGTCTTGCGGATCGACGAAGCCGTTGACCATCTCGCACTCGGTCAGCAGGATTTCGCCGATATCCAGCGCGAAACCGAGCTCTTCAGGCACTATCTCCAGCGAAACGTAGCCGGTGCGGATCTCGCCGGCGAACGGGTGGTTGCGGCCATAGCCGCGCTGGGTGGCGTAGCCCAGCGCCAGCAGAAAACCTTCGTCGCCGCGCACCAGCTGCTGCAGGCGCGCCGAGCGCGAGCAGGGATAAACCGGCGGGTTGCGGGTAATGTCGTCCGGCGCGCTGCCGTCGTCCTGTTCCGCCAGCGCCAATTGCTGTTTGCCGAGCAGTTCGAACACGTGGGCGCAGCTTTCCGGCAGCGGCTCGTCGGCCTGCGGCGCGTGGGGCGTTTCGCCTTCCGCCAGCAGCGCGAAGTCCAATAGCCGGTGGGTGTAATCGTAGGTCGGCCCCAGCACCTGCCCGCCGGGCAAGTCCTTGTAAACCGCCGAGATGCGCCGCTCCAGCCGCATGTTTTCGGTCGCCAGCGGTTCGCTGATCGCCAGGCGCGGCAGGGTGGTGCGATAGGCGCGCAGCAGGAAAATCGCCTCGACCAGATCGCCGCTGGCCTGTTTGATGGCCAGCGCCGCCAGCTCGGGATCGTAGATGCCGCCTTCGGTCATCACCCGGTCCACCGCCAGCCCCAGCTGCTGTTCTATTTGCTCCACGCCGATCGCCGGCAGGCCGTCGTCGCCGCGCCGCAGCCGTTCCTGCAGCCGATGGGCGGCCTCGATGGCTTTTTCGCCCCCTTTTACCGCTACGTACATCAGCACACCTCCACGCGGGTGGTCCGCGGGATCGCCAGCAGGCGATCGCCGCAGGTCAGTAGAAAATCCAGCCCGAGCGGGAAGCGCTGCGGGCGGGTGATCAGGTAATCCAGCAGCGCCGGCGGCAGCTGCGGCGAGATAACCCGTTGATGTTCAATGCCGGGGCCGCTCAGGCGCAGCGCAGCGCCCTGTTCCAGCCCGGCCAATTGCACCACCACCGTGGCGCCGAATTCCGGCGAAATCTCGCTGCCGTGCGGCAACGCCTGCAGATCGGCGGCCTGCAGCTGCGCATCGAACAGCGCAAAGCCGACCTCTTGCGCATTGGCGGCCAGCGGCGCGCCGCTGTGGAAGCGAATGTTTGTTAGCACTTGCTCACTTTTTAGCGCCTCACACAGCTGGAGCGGGGTTTCCTGATCCGCCAGCGTCAGCAGCGCGGCGGTGCTGGCGGCGTTCAGCGCGCCCCAGGCGGGGCCGCCCTGCAGCGTGACGCAATGGCCTGGCTCGCTTAACGCCTTGAGGATCAAGCGGAAGCTGTGTTGCGATTGCTCTATGGGTTGGTCAAAACCGGTCAATAAACTCATGCTCAATCCCCCCGCACCAAGGTAAAGAAATCCACCCGGCTGGAGGCCACCGCACGGGCGCGCAGCTGGCGCTGCTCGTGCTGCAGCGCGGCCAGCGGCGCTATCAGCCGCTGTTGCAGCCGCTCGCCGTGCTCCGGCTGTTGCAGCAGCGCGTCGGCCAGCGCGCACAGCTCGGCATGCGCCTTGTCGCGCCCGGCGATATAGCTGTAGCCGTAACCGCCGTTCTCCAGCTGCACCACCGCGCGGGTGATGGTCATATCGCCCAGCACAAAGCGGCGGCCGGTGGCGCCCATGCGCCCCTGCAGCTGCGCCAGGCCAATCTCCGGCGCGCGGATGCTGCGGTAGCTCGGGCTGATATTCAGCGCCTGCCAGTGGCTGCGCAGCTGGGCCGGCTGGCTGTGCGCCAGCACCGACATCCAGCGCTGTCTTGACTGTAAGGATTGCATTCAGTGCTCCATCGTCAGTTCGATCATGTCGGCGCGGGCCAGGCTGACGGAGTATTCCGCCACGCGGTCGCTGCCGTTGCAGACGTTCAGGGTGCGCACGCACAGCAGCGGCGCGTGGGTGGCGATCGCCAGCAGCCGGCTCTCTTTGGCCTGTGCGCGGCGCGCGCTGATGCGCGTCTGGCTGCGGGTCAGCGGCTGGCGAATGTGCCGTTCGATAAACTCATGCAGCGAGCCGCTGTGGAACTGCTGCAGCGCCGGCCACCAGTCCAGATCGGGCAGGTAATGGTCGATCACGCTCATCGGCACGCCGTTGACCCGGCGCAGGGTGCGCAGGTGGATCACCATCTCGCCTTCTTCACGCGACAGCGCGCTGGCGATATGCCCGTTGCACGGGCGCAATACTGCGAGTAAGCGCTCACTGGTGGGGTGGCTGCCCTGCTCGAGCAGGTTCTGGCTGAACCGCGTATTGGCGTGCAGCGGGTAGTCGTAGGGGCGCATCAGCACCAGAATGCCGACGCCGTGGCGGCGCTGCAGCCAGCCGCGCTCCACCAACTGGTCCACCGCGCGGCGCAGGGTGTGGCGATTGACCTGATAACGTTCCGCCAGCTGTTGCTCGGAGGGCAGATAGTCGCCGCAGCGGTATTGGGTGCGCAGCTCTTGTTCCAGCTGGGCGGCGATCTGCTGGTAGCGGGTGGGGTAACTGGTCGGATGTCTAGATAAGTCCATCATAATAAAAACCTCGTCGTGCCGATGGCGGTGCGATGAAGGCGGAAGCGGTGCGTTTCATCGTGCGTCTACCCTGTGGTTTTCTCGTCGGCATCATGGTGACGGGCGCAGATGACAATCGCGTTACGCGTCGGTGGCGAACAGATGAACTATTTTGGACAGCCCGGGGATGCGCGGCCGGGCGCGGCGCGCTATGCTGGGGCACCCGTGACTGACTCTGGCCGACACCATGCCGCAACCTATTACCGCCCCTGACCGCACGCCCCGCGCCTGGCCGCTGTGGAAACCGATCCTGTTCCTGCTGGTGGTGGCCGTCGGCCTCTACTACGTCAAATGGCAGCCTTACTACGGCAAGGCCTTTTTGGCGGCGGACACCCATTCGATCGGCAAATCGATACTGGCCGGAGCCGACGGCAGCCCCTGGCTGGCGGCCTGGCACTATGCGCTGATCTATTTCACCGCGGTGTGGAAGGCGGCGCTGCTCGGCGTATTGTTGGGGTCGCTGGTGCAGGTGCTGATCCCGCGCGACTGGCTGCTGCGCACGCTTGGCCACCCGCGTTTTTCCGGCACCCTGCTGGGCACGCTGATCGCGCTGCCGGGCATGATGTGCACCTGCTGCGCGGCGCCGGTGGCCGCCGGGCTGCGTCGCCAGTCGGTATCCAGCGGCGCGGCGCTGGCCTTTTGGCTGAGCAACCCGGTGCTGAACCCGGCGACGCTGATTTTTATGGGCTTCGTGCTCGGCTGGCCGTTCGCCGCCATTCGGCTGGTGGCCGGGGTGGTGATGGTGTTGGGCATCGCCTGGCTGGTGCAGCGCGTTACCGCCAATGACCCGCAGCCGGCCGCGCTGCGGCAGCCGCCGATGCCGCCGGCGAAAACCGAAGATCGGCCGTTCCTCGGCCGCTGGCTGAAGGCGCTGTGGGCGCTGTTCTGGTCGACCATTCCGATCTACATCCTGGCGGTGCTGGCGCTGGGCGCGGCGCGGGTTTGGCTGTTCCCGCACGCCGACGGCGCGGTCGACAACAGCCTGCTGTGGATCATCGGTTTGGCGATCGTCGGCTGCCTGTTCGTGATCCCCACCGCGGCGGAAATCCCGATCGTGCAGGCCATGATGCTGGCGGGCATGGGCGCCGGCCCGGCGCTGGCGCTGCTGATGACCCTGCCGGCGGTCAGCCTGCCTTCGCTGCTGATGCTGAACAAAGTGTTTACCGCTCGGGCACTGTGCCTGACCGCGGCGCTGGTGGCGCTGTGCGGCGTAGCGACCGGCGTGCTGGGGATGGGGTTGGTGTAAAATGTTCAAAAAATGACCTTTCATCTCGATGTTGTTGTCACAAATGTGCTAACGTGTCTGTTCAATATTCAGTGTCGCCATCGTGCGATTGCAGGAGGAGCAAAGATGGAAAGTCGTATCCAGTTTCGCATCGAAGATGAAACCAAGCGTTTGGCGCAGAAGGCCGCTGAGGCTAAAGGAACGACATTGAGTGAAGCCTGCCGCCGCTTAGCGGAGCAAATGGCTGATGAGCAACGGGCCGCGGAGGAGCACGAAAACTGGCTGAAAGATAAGGTGGATGCAGCTTTTTCCCGTCTGCATGAAGGTAATGCTGTCTACCTTAGCCAACAAGAAGTAGAAGAAAGCATGGATGCCTTTAAGGCAAAAATTAGAGCGAAATACGACCGAAAATAGGGATCGTTATGCGTATCGAATGGGATAATGCAGCGCTACGGGACAGGGAACGTATTTTTGAGTTTCTTTATATTTTCAATCCACAGGCGGCAGAGCAGGCTGATAACGAGATCGATAAAGCGGTAAAGCGCCTGCTGGATCATCCTGAGTTAGGTAAGCCCTGGTATGGGAAGGCACGTAAGCTGCTAATTAACAAGGCCTCCCTGTTGCTGGTGTATATCATCGTTGATGACGTTATTAAGGTTTTCTCGATTGCCCACCAGCGTGAGAAATTTCCAAACTAGCATTGTCATCGCAGCTTATGCACCACCTGGTTGCTGCTGCCGCGCCAGATCAGCGCTGGGTCTTTCAAATCCTGCACAAACTTGCCGTCAATCAATACGTTAATCCTGTCTACCACCTGCATTTGCTGCGCGTCCAGCTCCGCCAGCCGGTAGCCGGTCCACAGCCAGATATCCTTGCCGGGGCACTCGGCGCGCACCCGTTTCACCAGCTGCAGAATGGCCAGCACGTTGGCCGGGTGCAGCGGATCGCCGCCGGACAGCGACAGCCCCTGGCGCGGCACGCGCGCATCGTTCAGATCGGCAATGATGCGGTCTTCCAGCTCCGGGGTAAACGGCAGGCCGGAGTTGAGCCGCCAGGTGCTCTTGTTGTAGCAGCCGGGGCACTGGTGCACGCAGCCGGCGACGAACAGCGTGCAGCGGGTGCCGGGGCCGTTGACCACATCTAAGGGATAGTACTGGTGATAATTTATCATTTTTTCTGGTTGCAGGGGTTCAGTGTATGTTTAGTGGCAAAGTTGTCTTTTCGCCCGAGATACCCGGGCTTAGCGCCCCGAGGGGCGCTCCGGCGGCAAGCCGCTACGACCCCTTCGGCACGCTTTCCCTAATAATTGGCTTTATCAGAGCTCTGTATACTGAACCCGCTCATCAGGGTTAAACGGGGCACCTCAGCCGAGCCGCCCGTTGTCGAGATGCTTCACCCGCCGTTTCACCTCTTCCTGCTTGCCGGCGTTGAACGGCCTGGCGTCCGGGCTGCCGAGGTAGCCGCACACCCGCCGGGTGACCGACACCTTGGACGGCTCGTGGTTGCCGCATTTCGGGCAGGTGAAGCCCTTGCTGGTGCAGGAAAACTCGCCGGTGAAGCCGCATTGGTAGCACTCGTCGATCGGCGTGTTGGTGCCGTAATAAGGCACCCGGCTGTAGCTGTAGTCCCACACGTCTTCCAGCGCCTTCAAATTGTGCTGCAGGTTGGGGTATTCGCCGTAGCAGATGAAGCCGCCGTTGGCCAACGGCGGATAGGGCGCCTCGAAGTCCAGTTTGTCGTACGGATTGACCTTTTTCTCCACGTCGAGGTGGAAGCTGTTGGTGTAGTAGCCCTTGTCGGTCACGCCCGGCACCACGCCGAAATCGGCGGTGTCCAGCCGGCAGAAGCGGTCGCACAGGTTTTCGCTCGGCGTGCTGTACAGGCTGAAGCCGTAGCCGGTTTCCGCCTTCCAGCCGTCGGTGGCGGCGCGCAGCCGTTCGACGATCGCCACCGCCTTGGCGCGCAGAGTTTCGTCGTCGTAAACGTGGGTGCCGTTGCCGAACAGCGCGTTGATGGTTTCGTGCAGGCCAATATAGCCCAGCGAGATAGAGGCGCGGCCGTTCTTGAAGATGTCGGCGATGTTGTCGTCGGCCTTCAGCCGCACGCCGCAAGCGCCTTCCATATAGAGGATCGGCGCCACCCGCGCCTTGATGCCCTCCAGCCGCGCGATGCGCGTCATCAGCGCCTTTTTCGCCAGCAGCAGGCGCCGATCGAGCAGGCTCCAGAAGCGCGCCTCGTCGCCCATCGCCTCCAGCGCGATGCGCGGCAGGTTAAGGCTGATCACGCCGATGTTGTTGCGGCCGTCGTGCACCAGCTCGCCGTTTTCCTCGTAGGTGCCGAGGAAGCTGCGGCAGCCCATCGGCGTCTTGAACGAGCCGGTGACCTTCACCACCTGATCGTAATTGAGGATGTCCGGATACATGCGTTTGCTGGCGCACTCCAGCGCCAACTGTTTGATGTCGTAGTTCGGATCGCCGTACTGGTGGTTGAGGCCGTCGCAGATGGCGAACACCAGTTTGGGGAACACGGCGGTCTTGCGGTTCTTGCCCAGCCCGGCGATGCGGTTTTTCAGGATCGAACGCTGGATCAGGCGCGATTCCCAGCAGGTGCCGAGGCCGAAGCCGAAGGTGACGAACGGCGTCTGGCCGTTGGCGGTGTGCAGGGTGTTGACCTCGTATTCCAACGACTGGAAGGCGTCGTAACACTCTTTCTCGGTGCGCGCCATGGCGTAGCCCTGCGCGTCCGGGATCTGCCATTGTTCGGCCACTTCGCGGTGCTTGCGGAAGCTTTCGCTGACGAAGGGCGCCAGGATCTCGTCGATGCGGTTAATGGTGGTGCCGCCGTAAATATGGCTGGCGACCTGGGCGATGATCTGCGCGGTAACGGCGGTGGCGGTGGAGATCGACTTCGGCGGTTCGATCTCGGCGTTGCCCATCTTGAAGCCGTTGGTCAGCATGCCTTTCAGGTCGATCAGCATGCAGTTGAACATCGGGAAGAACGGCGCGTAGTCGAGGTCGTGGTAGTGAATTTCGCCGCGCTCATGGGCCAGCACCACGTCGCGCGGCAGGATGTGCTGCTTGGCGTAGTGTTTGGCGACGATGCCGGCCAGCAGATCGCGCTGGGTCGGGATCACCTTGCTGTCCTTGTTGGCGTTTTCGTTCAGCAGCGCGCGGTTGTTTTGTTCCACCAGGCCGCGGATCTCCTGGTTCAGCCGCCCGCGCAGCTCGCGCGCCACGTCGCGATCGTGGCGGTATTCGATGTAGGCGCGCGCCAGCTGTTTGTATTCGCCGGCCATCAACTGGTTTTCCACCGCCTGCTGAATTTCATGGATATCAACGTGCTGCCGCCGCTCCATGCGCTGAGCGACCACGCGGGCGACGGTGGCGCAGTAGTCGGCGTCGACCACCCCGGCCGCCAGGGCGGCGCGTTCAATCGCCTGCGCGATGCGCGCTTCGTCAAAAGGTACCTGGCAACCGTCCCGTTTAATCACTACTGGTTTCACGTTGTGACTCCTTGTTTCCCGAAGGATAGGTTATCCACAGGGCGAAGCCGCAGCGCGCAAGGGCTGCGGCGGCGTGTGGATGATTTTGTGGATAACTACTATATATAGGTGTTTACGATTATTAATGCACTATATATAGATATCGGCGGGATTCTTTTGATGTAGGACAAGGAAAATTCAACGGCGGGCGCAAGCTGTACAGACGTCAATCGCCCGCCGGCTGCGGGCGGAAATGTTCAAGCAAAAAATCGACCCAGACGCGGACGCGCGGCGGCAGATCCGCCGAGGCGTAATACAGCCACAGCTGAACCGGGCGCGGCCAGCAGGCGGGCAGCACCGGCTGCAGGGTGCCCTGCGCGAAGTGCTTTTCGGCGTACCAGTGCGCCAGGTTGGCGATGCCCAGGCCGGCAAGCGCCGCGTCCAGCAGCATCTCCGGGCGGCTGGCCATCAGGCGGCCGTGCAGATCCAGCGTCAGCGGTTGGCCGCGTCGCTGCAGCTGCCACTTTACGCTGCGCCCGTTGGCCGGGTTGCGGTGCAGCAGGCAGTCGTGCTGCGGCAGATCCTGAGGATCCTGCGGCGCGCCGCGCTGCGCCAGATAGCCCGGCGAGGCCGCCAGCACCATCCGCATCGGGTACAGCGGCCGGGCCACCAGCCGGCTGTCGGGATCGATCCGGCTGCCGATGCCGACGTCGAAGCCTTCGCCCACCAGATTAACCACCCGCGCATCCAGCGAAAGATCGAGATCGATCTGCGGGTAGCGTTGCAGAAACAGCGGGATCAAGGGCATCAGCATCTGGCGGCCGAAGCCGGGGATCATGCTGACGCGCACGGTGCCGGCAGGGGCCTGCCGCACGCCGCCGGCGTTTTCCAGCGTGGCGGACAGCGCCTGCCACAGCGGCGCCACCTGCGCCAGCAATGCTTTGCCTTCGTCGGTCAGCACCACGTTGTGGGTGTTGCGCTGGAACAGACGCAGCGCCAGCTTTTCTTCCAGCACGCGAATGTTTTTGCTGACCGCCGCCGGGGTGACGCCCAGCTGGCGCGCAGCGGCGGAAAAGTTTTGCGTCTGGGCGGCGGCGAGAAACGCCGGCAGCAGACGATGTACGTCAAAGGGCAGCGACATGGCGGTTGATACTTTTAGTTGAAATTGATGTAACCCATCACAGCCTACACCCGCGGCGGCGGAAATGGAAAAATGCGTTATCAAATCTCAACCAAGGATGTTGTATGTCACGCATTTTAGTTTTGACCGCCCACCGCACGCCCGACGAATCGCGCATCAACCAGGCGTTGATCGCAGCGCAGCGCCCGCTGCCGAACGTTACCCTGCATGAGCTGATCCGCGCTTATCCGGATTATCGCATCGACGTGGCGCGCGAGCAGGAACTGCTGGAAGCCCATGACGCGGTAGTGATGATGTTCCCGTTCTACTGGTACAGCTCGCCGGCGATCCTCAGCGAATGGCAGGACGCGGTATTAACCTACGGTTTCGCCTACGGCAGCGAAGGCACCCGGCTGCACGGCAAACCGCTGCAGCTGGTGGTGAGCACCGGCGGCAACGCGCAGGCCTATACGCCGGAAGGTTACAACCGTTATCCGGTGGCGGATCTGCTGCGCCCGTTCAACGCCATGGCCAACCTGACCGGCATGGATTACCTGCCGCCGCATTTGGTGCAAGGGGTGTTTGACATGAGCGACGAACGGCTGGCGCAAGAGGCCGCCGGCGTGGTGCAACTGCTGCAAAAATTGTAGGGCGCAGCGGGGGGCTGCGCCCGTGAGGGAACGCTTTAGTCTTCCAGCAGCCACCATACCGCTTCGAACGGCCGCAGAGTAAGCGCCTGCGGCTGGTCCGCCGCATCGGCGTAGTTGCTCATCAGCGGGCGCCACTGGGCGGAGGGCTCCACGCCTTCCGCGCCCCACGCCTGCGGTTCGCGGCTGAGGTTGGCCGCCACCAGCAGGCGCTGGCCGTTCCAGCTGCGCTGGTAGCACCACAGCGCCGGGTGCGACGGCGCCAGATCCTGATAGTCGCCGTGGGTCAGCAGCGGGTACTGCTTGCGCAGGGTGAGCAGCTGGCGGTAGGCGTAAAATACCGAGTCCAGATCGGCCAGCGCCGCTTCGGCGTTGATCTGCGGATAGTTTTCCGCGCAGCCCAGCCAGGGCGTGCCCTGAGTGAAACCGGCGTTGGCCGCCGCGCTCCACTGCATCGGCGTGCGGCCGTTGTCGCGCGATTTGCCGGCCAGGATCGCCAGCAGCTCGGCGTCGCTCTTGCCCTGGGCGCTCAGCTCGGCGTACATGTTCAGGCTTTCCACATCGCGATACTGGCCGATGTCGCGGAAGCCCGGGTTAGTCATGCCGATCTCTTCCCCCTGATAGATATACGGCGTGCCCTGCATGCCGTGCAGCACCATCGCCAGCATTTTGGCGGCCGGCACCCGCAGCTCGCCTTCGTCGCCGAAGCGGGAAACGATGCGCGGCTGATCGTGGTTGCACCAGAACAGCGCGTTCCAGGCGCGGGCGTGCATGCCTTGCTGCCAGTGGCGGAAAATCCGCTTCAGCTCCACGTAGTCCGGCGCCGCCAGCGTCCATTTTTCTCCGCCGGCGTAGTCCACCTTCAGGTGGTGGAAGTTGAAGGTCATCGACAGCTCTTCACCGCTCTGCGCCGCGTATTGCCGGCAATGCGCCAGCGTGGTGGAGGACATCTCGCCCACGGTCATCAGGCCGCGCGGTTGGAACACCTCGCGGCTCATCTCCTGCAGGAACTCGTGAATGCGCGGGCCGTCGGTATAGAAGCGGCGGCCGTCGCCCTGGCTGTCGGACGGGAAATCCTGCCGCTTGGAGACCAGGTTGATCACGTCGAGGCGCAGGCCGTCGACGCCCTTGTCGGCCCAGAATTGGCAGACCTTCTTCAGCTCCTCGCGCACCGGCGGGTGCTCCCAGTTCAGGTCCGCCTGCTCGGTGGCGAACAGGTGCAGGTAGTACTGGCCGCTGTCGGCGTGCCACTGCCAGGCGTTGCCGCCGAACTTGGAGCGCCAGTTGTTCGGCGGTGCGTCGCCTTCGCCGTCGCGCCAGACATAGAACTGGCGGTAAGGGCTGTCGCGGTCCTGCGCGGCCCGGAACCAGGGGTGCTCGGTGGAGGTATGGTTGAACACCATGTCCATCACTATGCGGATGCCGCGCCGGTGGGCGGCGGCGATCAGATTGTCGAAATCCGCCATGCTGCCGTAGGCCGGGTCGATGGCGCAGTAGTCCGCCACGTCATAGCCGTTGTCCACCTGCGGCGAGACATACACCGGCGTCAGCCAGATGGCGTCGACGCCCAGCTCCTGCAGATAGTCCAGCCGCCGGGTGACGCCGGCCAGATCGCCGTAGCCGTTGCCGGTGCTGTCCTGAAAGCTCTTCGGGTAAATTTGGTAGATGACGCCGTTCTGCCACCAGGGGGTTGGGTTGCTCATAGCTGTATACCTTTGAATCGTGACAACGGGCCGTACCCTTCATCTTTCAAACCGCGGCGCGCTTGCCGCAGCCTGAAAGCTGTTGGGTATTTCCAGCCCCTACATTCATATCGCGTAAATTAAACCGGCAGCTCGCCGCGGGCGGCTTTGCGCTTGTAGACCATGATGGTCAGCAGCATTGGGATCACCACCGCCACCAGGATAGCCAGCGAGTAAATCAGCCAGAACTGCGGCTTGATCGACAGGATGCCCGGCAGGCCGCCGACGCCGATGCCGTTGGCCATCACGCCGTCCAGGCCGCAGATCAGGCCGGCGAAGGCCGAGCCGATCATCGCGCACAGCATCGGGAAGCGGTATTTCAGGTTGATGCCGTACATCGCCGGTTCGGTGACGCCCAGGTAGGCGGAGATCGCCGCCGGCACCGAAATCTCGCGCTCGTTGGCTTTGCGGCTGATGATGATGATGCCCAGCACCGCCGAGGCCTGCGCGATGTTGGAGAGCGCAATCAGCGGCCACACCGGGGTGCCGCCCATGCTCTGGATCATCTGCATGTCGATGGCCAGGGTGGTCTGATGCACGCCGGTGATCACCAGCGGCGCATACAGGAAGCCGAACAGCGCGGCGCCGATCGGCGCGAAGCTGCCGGTCATCACCGCTTTCACCGCCCAGGCCACGCCGTCGCCGATCATGCGGCCGAACGGCCCGATCAGCGCGTGCGCCAGGAACACCGCCAGCAGCAGGGACACCACCGGCACCACCACCAGATACAGGTAGTCGGGCACGATCTTTTTCAGCCGGGTCTCAATCCAACCCAGCGCCATGCCGGCCAGCATGGACGGGATCACCTGCGCCTGATAGCCGACTTTTTGAATGGCGAACCAGCCGAAGTTCCACACTTCCGGGATCTGCTGGCCGAGCTGATAGGAGTTCATCAGCTGCGGCGACACCAGGGTCACGCCCAGCACGATGCCGAGCACCGGCGTGCCGCCCATTTTCTTCACCGTCGACCAGCAGATGGCCACCGGCAGGAACATGAAGATCGCTTCGCCGAGCAGCCACAGGAAGTCGTAGATGGTTTTCCACGCCGGGTGCATCTGCGCCAGCGTTTGGCCGCCGGACATCGGAATGTCGCCGATCACGTTGCGGAAGCCGAGGATCAGACCGCCGCTGATCAGCGCCGGCAGCAGCGGGAAGAAGATTTCAGCGAAGTGGGCGATGGCGCGCTCGCTCCAGGTCATATTCTGACGCGCGGCGACCTTGGCCTGTTCCTTGTCGGCCTCGTTGAGGCCGGTGGTGGCGATCAGCGCCTGGTAGTAATCGTCGACCTCGGGGCCGATCACCACCTGGAACTGCCCGGCGTTGGTGAAGCAGCCTTTGACCATCGGCAGCTCTTCGATTTCTTTCGGTTTGGCCTGGTTGGGATCGTTGAGGACGAAACGTAATCGGGTAATACAATGGCTGACGGTGGCGATATTCTCGCGGCCGCCCACCAAAACAATCAGGCGATCGATGTCCTGCTGTTTTACTTTGCTCATTATTGGATACCTTTATTGGCTAAGGCGCAGAGGTGTTGGCTGAGTAATGATCAAAGCTTAGTCATTCGGCTTTTTTTATGAAATGGGAACGTTCCCGGTTTGGGGCGAGGATCACAAAATGACAAAATATGTGCATTTTTCACTCAGGAAAGTTTGCTGGGCACCACAATGCGCCGAATGCCTTGCTCGCCGCTGAGCTGAGCCAGCAGCTGTTGCGCCGCCTGCAAGCCGGCGCTGCCGTAGCCGAATTCGACCGACAGGGTGTCGGGGAACAGGAAGCTGAGCAGCGGGGTGTTGCCGATGGCGCACACCTGAATGCGCTGCGCAGGCTGCTGCTGCAGGTATTTGATGGCGCCCAGGGCGATGCTGTCGGAGGCGCAGATCAGCGCGCTGGTTTGCGGGTCGATCACCTCGGCGGCGCGCTGGAAGCCGCTCTGGTAATTCAGTTCGCCCAGGGCCGCGCGCGGCGCCAGCTGCAGGCGCTCGCAGGCGGCGAGATAGGCCTGATAGCGGCGCTGGCCGGTGGTGGCGTCGCTCAGCTGCACGCCGAGGTAGCTGATATGTCGATGCCCCTGTTTATGCAGGCGGTCCATCAGCAGGTTGACCGCGCCGGCGTCGTCGTAGCAAACGGAAGAAAAGCCGTCGTACTCGCGCACCATCACCACCATTTTTTCCTGCCAGGGGCTGAGCATCGCCGCGCTCAGCCCGGTGAAGCCGAACAGGATCACCCCGTCGACGTTGCGCTGCTGCAGCACGTGCAGGTGTTCCTGCACCAGGCGGGTTTCGAACTGGCTCTCCATCACGATCGGGTCGAAGCCCTGCTGATACAGCAGCGGCAGCATGGTGCGCACCGCCTGGTTTTCCGACGGCGAATCGAGGCGCGAAACGATAATGCCCACCACCTTGTCGCTTTGGCCGCGCATGGCGCGCGCCGACTTGGAGGGGGTAAACCCCTGCTGACGGATCACCGCTTCCACCCGTTCGCGGGTCTGCGGGCTCACGCTGCCTTCGTTGTTCAACACGCGCGATACGGTGGATTTTCCTACGCCGCTCAGGCGTGCGATGTCCTTGATGGTCAGCCGGTTTTGCATGGTTTACATTTCGTTGAGGTTAACAGGCGTAAACTTGCCGCCTGTGATTAATGCTCGTCAGCATAGCCTATTTTCCCCCCGGGATCTTGATGCAATGCGGCGATTGTGGCACTGCGCTGAACGGCCGCTCCTGTCGTTCGATCTTTTCATTTACCGGAGGTTATTCCCCATATGGACCCCGATCCGACCGCTTTAGACACTCACTCGGTTTACCGGTAAAACCTCTCCGCCTGGCGCTGCTGTTTTACCGGTGATGTAAACGGTAACCGGTAGCGCACGCTCTGTCGTTCGCTCCTGCTGTTATGAAAAACAAGGATCTGCTCCGGCAGCGGTTTTTGGCGCGCCCAAAACCTGGCCCCGGGCGGTCCCGCGTTCACCCGCCGCCGTGAGGCGCCGGGCGACGAGGTGCGAACCATGAAACTCAAAAAACTTCCCCGTCAGCTGCTGGGCATGCTCAGCCGCAACCTGCCGCGCCGCCTGGTGCGGCGCGACAGCCTGCTCGATGGCGTCAGTGGCGCGGCGAATGCCGCCATGCCGGCCGGTCTGGCGCAGCAGCGCCTGGCGTGCGCCGCCGCCGATGCCATGGCGCTGTACGAACGTTTTCACAGCCACCCGGAAGGCATCACCGCCCACGAGGCGGAGCTGGCGCGCCGGCGCTGCGGCGAAAACATCATCGACGATCGGCAGCAAGAGGCCTGGTGGCAACACCTGTGGCACTGCTATCGCAACCCGTTCAACCTGTTGCTGACCGCGCTCGGCATGATCTCTTACGCCACCGAGGATCTGACCGGCGCGCTGGTGATCGCCCTGATGGTGGCGATCTCCACGCTGCTGAATTTCATTCAGGAGGCGCGCTCCAACCGGGCGGCGGATGCGCTGAAGGCGATGGTCAGCAATACCGCCACGGTTTACCGCAGCGACGCGATCACCGGCAAAAGCGAGCATGTTGAACTGCCGATCTCGCAGCTGGTGCCGGGCGACATCATCAAGCTGGCGGCCGGCGACATGATCCCGGCGGATCTGCGCGTGCTGTCGGCCAAGGATCTGTTTATCAGCCAGGCGGCGCTGACCGGCGAATCCCTGCCGGTGGAGAAGGGCGCCGCGCCGGGCGAGCGGGCGGAGGATCCGCTCGACTGCCGCAACCTGTGCTTCATGGGCACCAACGTGGTGAGCGGCACCGCGCTGGCGATGGTGATCGGCACCGGCGGCGACACCTACTTCGGCCAGCTGGCGCAGCGCGTCACCAGCCAGGACGAGCAGCCGAACGCCTTCCAGACCGGCATCGGCAAGGTCAGCTGGCTGCTGATCCGCTTTATGCTGGTGATGACCCCGATCGTGCTGCTGATCAACGGCTACACCAAGGGCGACTGGTGGGAGGCGGCGCTGTTTGCGCTGTCGGTGGCGGTCGGGCTGACGCCGGAAATGCTGCCGATGATCGTCACCTCGACGCTGGCCAAAGGGGCGGTGAAGCTGTCGCGCCAGAAGGTGATCGTCAAACGGCTGGACGCCATCCAGAACTTCGGCGCCATGGACATCCTGTGCACCGATAAAACCGGCACCCTGACCCAGGACAAAATCGTGCTGGAGCGCCACACCGACGTGTTTGGCGCCAGCAGCGAGCGGGTGCTGCGCTACGCCTGGCTCAACAGCTTCTACCAGACCGGGCTGAAAAATCTGCTCGACGTGGCGGTGCTGAGCTGCGCGGAGCAAAACCGCCAGCCGGAGGCGCTGCAGCACTACCGCAAAGTGGACGAGATCCCGTTTGATTTCGAACGCCGCCGCATGTCGGTGGTGGTGGCCAGGGACAACCACTATCACGAGCTGGTGTGCAAGGGCGCGCTGGAGGAAATGCTGGCTGTCTGCCGCCACGTGCGGCAGGGCGATGAGGTTCAGCCGCTCAGCGAGGCGCTGCTGGCGCGCATTCGCCGCATTACCGACGCTCTCAACCAGCAGGGGCTGCGGGTGGTGGCGGTGGCCAACAAGATCCTGCCGGCGCAACCCCATGAATACGGCGTGGCGGATGAGTCGGATCTGATCCTCGAAGGTTACGTCGCCTTTCTCGATCCGCCGAAAGAGAGCACCGCTCCGGCGCTGGCGGCGCTGAAGCAAAACGGCATCAGGGTGAAGATCCTCACCGGCGACAACGCGCTGGTGGCCGCCAAGGTGTGTCGCGACGTCGGGCTGGAGGCGGATCATCCGCTGTGCGGGCCGGAAATCGAACGGATGAGCGACGAGCAGCTGGCGCAGGCGGCGGCGCACACCACGGTGTTCGCCAAGCTGACGCCGCTGCATAAGGAACGCATCGTTAAACTGCTGCGCGGCCAGGGGCACGTGGTGGGCTTTATGGGCGACGGCATCAACGACGCGCCGGCGCTGCGCGCGGCCGATATCGGCATCTCCGTCGACTCGGCGGTGGACATCGCCAAGGAAGCGGCGGACATCATCCTGCTGGAAAAAAGCCTGATGGTGCTGGAACAAGGGGTGATTGAAGGGCGCCGCACCTTCGCCAACATGCTGAAGTACATCAAGATGACCGCCAGCTCCAACTTCGGCAACGTGTTCAGCGTGTTGATCGCCAGCGCCTTCCTGCCGTTCCTGCCGATGCTGCCGCTGCACCTGCTGATCCAGAACCTGATGTACGATATTTCGCAGATCGCCATCCCGTTCGACAACGTCGACGACGATCAGATAACCCGGCCGCAGCGCTGGAACTCCGGCGATATCGGGCGCTTTATGGTGTTTTTTGGGCCGATCAGCTCGATCTTCGACGTGCTGACCTTCGGCCTGATGTGGTGGGTGTTCAAGGCCAATACGCCGGAAATGCAGACGCTGTTCCAGTCCGGCTGGTTCGTTGAAGGGCTGCTGTCGCAGACGCTGATCGTGCATATGATCCGCACGCGCAAAATTCCGTTTATCCAGAGCCGCCCGTCCTGGCCGCTGTGCATCATGACCCTGGCGGTGATCGTGACCGGCATCGGCCTGGTGTTCTCGCCGCTGGCCGGTTTCCTGCAGCTGCAGGCGCTGCCGCTCGGCTACTTCCCATGGCTGGTGCTGATCCTGGCGGGCTACATGGTGCTGACCCAGTGCGTGAAGGGTTGGTTCGTGCGCCGCTACGGCTGGCAATAATCTCCGCGCCTCTCTTCCGCACGGAAGAGGGGCGATTGTGATCCAGCCCGCTTTTTCACCGCCGCAGTTGGACATCGGTTTTATCCTCGGTCTTTATCTACAGCGTTGGCTGTTTTTATTGATGTTTTCCTCTGAGGAATTTCCGATGCGCAGACCTTTCCGTTATACGCTACTGGCTTCATCGTTATGGTTTTCTTGCGGCGTGCTGGCGCAGCCGGCCGGCGAGCTGCCGCTGATGCCCTGGCCGCAGCAGGTTGAGCCGGCTCAACCGGCGGGCAGGCTGGCGCTGGATCACCGGCTGTCGTTAAGCCTGCAGGGCGACGACCTGGGCGACGCGCTGCCGCGCTGGCGCCAGCGCATCGAACTGCAAACCGGCTGGACCCTGGCGCCGCAGGCGGAAAGCGCCGGGGGCGCGGCCATCGACATCGTCATCAAAGACAAAGTGGCGGCGCAGCCGCTGCCGGGCAGCGACGAGAGCTACCGGCTGACGGTCGCCCCGCAGGGGGTTACCCTCACCGCCAACACCCGCTTCGGCGCGCTGCGCGGCATGGAAACCCTGCTGCAGCTGCTGCAGACCGACGGAGAAAACACCTTCCTGCCGCTGGTGAACATCACCGACGTGCCGCGTTTCCCGTGGCGCGGCGTGCTGCTGGATTCGGTGCGCCATTTCCTGCCGGTGACGGATATTTTGCGCCAGCTCGACGGCATGGCGGCGGCCAAGCTCAACGTCTTCCACTGGCACCTGACCGACGATCAGGGTTGGCGCTTCGCCTCGCAGCGTTACCCCAAACTGCAACGGCTGGCCAGCGACGGCCAGTTCTATAGCCGCGAGCAGATGCGGCAGGTGGTGGCCTACGCCACGGCGCGCGGCATCCGCGTGGTGCCGGAGATCGACCTGCCGGGGCACGCCGCGAGCATCGCGGTGGCCTACCCGGCGCTGATGAGCGCGCCGGGGCCGTACCGCATGGAGCGCCAGTGGGGCGTACACAAGCCGACGCTCGATCCGACCCGCGACGAGGTTTATCGGTTTGTCGAGACGATCATCGGCGAACTGGCGGCGATCTTCCCGGATCCTTATCTGCATATCGGCGGCGATGAGGTCGACGCCAGCCAGTGGAAAGCGTCGCCGTCCATTCAGGCGTTCATGCGGCGACATCAGCTGGCGGATACCCACGCGCTGCAGGCCTACTTCAACCAGCGGCTGGAAAAAATCCTCGAGAAGCACCAGCGGCAGATGGTCGGCTGGGACGAGATTTATCACCCGTCGCTGCCGCGTTCGATCGTGATCCAGTCCTGGCAGGGACAGGATTCGCTCGGCGCCAGCGCGCAGGACGGCTATCAGGGCATTCTGTCGACCGGTTTCTACGTCGACCAGCCGCAGAGCACCGCCTATCACTACCGCAATGAAATCCTGCCGCAGCCGTTGGGGGTGGAAACCGCGGTACAGCCCGGCGAGCAGGCGCAGAGCTGGCGGTTCAGCATGCCGCGCCTGAAGGGCAGCGCGGTGGCGGGCAGCTTTACCCTGATCGAGGGCCGGCAGGGCTGGCGCGGTTTTATCGACTTCGACGGCAAGTCGCGCCGCGCGCTGCACGACATCGTCTGGCGCACGCCGCAGCAGGTCAGCTTCCGTCTCGACACCTGGATGGGCGACACGCGGCCGGTATTCACCCTGCAGCAGGATAAGCTCAGCGGCTACACGCTGGTCGGCAACGTGCGTTACCCCACCAGCGGCAGCAAATTGGCGGCTGTCCCGCCGGGCAAAGCGCCGGTGTTGCCGGGCGAGAAGCGGCAGGCCAATATTCTCGGCGGCGAGGCGGCGCTGTGGGCGGAAAACGTTCGCGCGCCGCTGCTCGATCTCAAGCTGTGGCCGCGCGGCTTTGCGGTGGCGGAGCGGCTGTGGTCGGCTAAAGACGTCACCGACGAAAGCAACATGTACCGGCGGCTGGCGGCGATCGACGCCTGGTCGGTGGTGTCGGTCGGCCTGCAGCAGCACGCCGAAACCGCGCGCGAGTTCACCCGGCTGGCCAACAGCGTGGAGATCGCGCCGCTGCAGATCCTGGCCGAGGCGCTGGAGCCGGCGCAGTACTACACCCGCCAGCACCTGAAGTTCAAGGCGGGCAATTATCATCAGTTCGAGCCGCTCAATCGCTTCGCCGACGCCCTGCCGCCGGAAAGCAACGCGGTGCGCGAGATGGGGCAGCAGGTGGCGGCGCTGTTGCGGGACAAGAACAACCGGGCGGCGGCGCAGGCGCTGCGCGAACGCCTGCTGCGCTGGCAGCTGAACGGCGCGCCGGCAAAAACGTCGATCGCCGGCAACCGGGTGATGCAGGCGTTGGCGCCGGTGGCGCAGGACGTCGGCGCGCTGTCGACGCTGGGGCTGATGCTGCTGGAGCGCTACCGGCAGGGCAAACCGCTGAGCGGCGCCGAGGCCGAACAGGCACAGCGGCAGCTGGATGCGGCGGCGCAGGTGCGCGACGAGGTGGTGATCGCGGCGGTGTATCCGCTGGAGGCGCTGCTGCGCGGCCTGCGGGCGGAATAACCGTGGCGGGGCGCGGCAGGCCGAGCCCTTAAAGCGCCAGCGGCGGCAGCTGTTTGAAAATGCTGACCAGCCCTTCGCCCCAGCCTTTGCGGATGGCGCTGAAGTGCGGGTGATCTTCGGTGATGCGGTATTGCTGGGCGCTGCTGAAGCTGCCGCGCGGGTAGATCATCACGTCGAGCGGCAGGCCGACCGACAGGTTGCTGCGCAGGGTCGAATCCAGCGAGATCAGCGCGCACTGCATCGCCTGCTCCAGCGGGGTGTCGTAGTTCAGCACCCGGTCGATGATCGGCTTGCCGTATTTGCTTTCGCCGATCTGGAAGTAGGGGGTGTCGCGGGTGGCTTCGATAAAGTTGCCCTGCGGGTAGATATGGAACAGCCGCATCTCTTCGCCGCGGATCTGGCCGCCGAGCAGCAGGTTGCAGCTGAAGTCGGTGGTGCTGCCGCTCTGCTGCGCCTCGCTGTCGCGCTGGATCACTTCGCGCACCGTTTCGCCCACCAGGCTGGCGGCTTCGTACAGGCTGGGCGCGTTGAGCAGGCTGGGGCGCTCGGCGTCCTGGCTGCGGCGCAGCAGCAGGCTGATGATGCTCTGGGTGGTCGCCAGATTGCCGGCGCTCTGCAGCACCAGCGTGCGTTCGCCGTCCTGCTGGAACACGTGCAGTTTGCGGAAGGTGGAGATATGGTCCACCCCGGCGTTGGTGCGCGAATCGGAAGCAAAGACCAGCCCGGACGACAAGCGCATGGCCACACAATAGGTCATACCACAATTCCTCGATACAAGACTGGCACGCCGCCAAACGCCAGCGTGCCCGAAACTTGCGCCGGCGGCAAGCGGCTACTGGCCGGCCGGCATCATCTGCACCGCGGCGACGGTGCGCATGTCCTCGCAGCCGCCGCCCAGCCGCATGCCGCGCACCGGGCAGGCGTCCAGGTAATCGATGCCCACCGCCAGTTTGAGGTGCTGATTCGGCAGGCGGGTGTTGTTGGTAATGTCGAAGCTGTGCCAGCGGTCTTCCACCCAGGCCTCCGCCCAGGCGTGGGTGGCGACGTGGGTGGAGTCTTCGCTGTACAGATAGCCGCTGACGTAGCGCGCCGGAATGTTCAGGCTGCGGCAGCAGGCCAGAAATACGTGGGTATGATCCTGGCAGACCCCGCTGCCGGTGGCGAAGGCGTCGACGGCGCTGTCGGTCACCTGGGTGGCGCCCGGGCTGTAGGGCATTTTCAGCAGCAGCTCGCCCATCAGCCGTTCCAACCCGGCCAGCACCGCCTGCGGCTGGTGGTAGCGCAGGGCGAAGGCCTGGATGGCGGCGTCGGGCTGGGTCAGCGGGCTGTAGCGCAGGAACACCAGCGGCGACAGATGGCCCAGCGCCAGATCGTCGACGTCGTCTTCGATTTCCACCACCCCCTGCGCCTGAATGGTGATCGCCTGATGCGGCTCGTCGAGCGTCAGCACGTGCAGCACGTTGCCGAAGGCGTCGGTGGTGCGCACCGCGTGCTCCGGCAGCGTCAGCTGCCAGGAGAGAATGCGCTGGTGCCGGGAATTCTGCGGCGTCAGCCGCAGGTATTGGGTGCTGCGCTGCACCTGCTGCGCGTAGCGGTAATGGGTGCTGTGCTCAATGTTCAGTTTCATTGCGCCTCCAGATAGGTGTGGTGAATGCTTTCGGCAATGCCGCTGACCTGCCCGAGGAAGGCGTCCAGCCAGTCGTTCAGGCCGATCCGGTTCAGATCCTTCATGCTGCTGAAGCGCAGCTCGGCGTGCAGGGTGTGCGCCAGGCGGCGCGGCCGATTGGCGCTGTCGCCGCCGATCTGCTCCAACTGCTGCACCATGTCGCCGACGCAGGCCAGCAGCGAGCGCGGGATCTCGTTGCGCAGGATCATCAGCTCGGCGATGGTTTCCCGGCTCAGCTGCTGCTTGTAGATGCTGTGATAGGCTTCGCGCGCGCTCACCGCCCGCAGCAGCGTGTCCATGCGGTAGTATTCGCGCACCGGGTCGCCGTCGCCGTCCATCAGCGCGTTCTTCACCCCCAGCAGGCGGGCGGTGCCGTCGGCCCGCTCCAGCAGGGTGCCGAGGCGAATAAAGCACATGGCGTCGCTGCGCAGCAGGGTGCCGAACATCGCGCCGCGGAACAGGTGCGAGCGCTCCTTCACCCAGTCGAAGAAGGCGTCGGCGCCGACCGAACCGATGCCCTGGCGGCGGATCAGCTTCATCTCGATCCAGGTGGCGTTGATGCTCTCCCAGACTTCGGAAGACAGGCTGCCGCGCACCGCGTGGGCGTTGTTCCAGCCCATCTGCAGGCAGCTGTAGATGCTGCTGTGGTTGCGGCTGTCTAGGGCGAAGAAACTCACCAGGTTGGCCATCGTCAGCTCGGGGTAGGCGGCGGCGTACAGCTGGCCGGTGCCGGTAAGATCGAGCGGCACCTGCAGATCCCGATCGCCGCCGTCGCGGATCGGCATCATCGACAGCTTGTTGGTAACGTCGAGCACCCGGGCGATGCTTTCCGCCCGCTCCAGATAGCGGGCCATCCAATAGAGTTCACTGGCGGTGCGGCTCAGCATGCGTCGTCCTCCAATACCCAGGTGTCCTTGGTGCCGCCGCCCTGCGACGAGTTCACCACCAGCGAACCTTCCGCCAGCGCCACCCGGGTCAGGCCGCCGGGCACCAGGCGGATCTCCGCGCCGCTCAGGGCGAACGGCCGCAGGTCGATATGGCGCGGCGCCAGGCCGTCGTTGACGAAGGTCGGGCAGGTGGAGAGCGCCAGGGTGTTTTGCGCGATGTAGTTCTGCGGCCGGGCCTGCAGCAGCGCGCGGAAGGTGGCGATCTCGTCCTTGCTGGCCGCCGGGCCGATCAGCATGCCGTAGCCGCCGGCGCCGTGCACCTCTTTCACCACCATCTGCTCCAGGTTGGCCAGCACGTACGACAGCTCGTTCGGGTGCCGGCACTGCCAGGTCGGCACGTTGTTGAGGATCGGCTCTTCCTGCAGATAGAAACGCACCATGTCCGGCACATAGGGGTAGATCGACTTGTCGTCGGCCACCCCGGTGCCGATGGCGTTGGCCAGCACCACGTTGCCGGCGCGGTACACCGACAGCAGCCCCGGCACGCCGAGCATCGAATCCGGGCGGAACGCCAGCGGATCGAGGAAGGCGTCGTCCACCCGGCGGTAGATCACGTCGACCTTGCACGGCCCGGCGGTGGTGCGCATAAACACCGCGCCGTCCTTGACGAACAGGTCGGCGCTTTCCACCAGCTCCACCCCCATCTGCTGCGCCAGGAAGCTGTGCTCGAAGTAGGCGCTGTTGAAGCGGCCGGGCGTCAGCACCACCACGGTCGGATCGTTTTTCGGCGAGCTTTCGCGCAGGGTCTGCAGCAGGTGCGAGGGGTAGCGCTCCACCGGCGCGATGCGCTGCCGGGCGAACAGCTCGGGGTACAGCCGCATCATCATTTTGCGGTTTTCCAGCATGTAGGAAACCCCGGACGGGGTGCGCAGGTTGTCCTCCAGCACGTAGTACTGGCCGTCGCTGTTGCGCACCATGTCCACGCCGACGATATGCGCATAGATATTGCGGTGCAGATCGACGCCCTGCATGCAGGGCTGATATTGATCGTTGGCCAGCACCTGCTCCGCCGGAATGATGCCGGCTTTCAGAATGTGCTGCTGGTGGTAGATATCGTGCAGGAAGGCGTTCAGCGCCTGCACGCGCTGGCGAATGCCGCGATCGAGCATCGCCCATTCGGCGGCCGGGATGATGCGCGGCACGCTGTCGAACGGGATCAGCCGCTCGGCGCCGTCGTCTTCGCCATAGACGTTAAAGGTAATGCCCACCCGGTGAAACAGCAGCGCGGCCTCTTCCCGCTTGCGTTGCACGGCCTGGTGGTCGGCCTGCTGCAGCCAATGCCAGTAAGCTGCGTAATGGCCCCGGTGTTTCCCCTCAGCCAGAAGCATCTCATCAAAAAACGGTGAAGCGGACAGATTGATATTCAGCATCGTCACCTCGTCGACATTGCAGGCTGTCAATCAATCGAGCATAAAATGTGCCAAGGTGAGAAAGGGGCGGAAATGGCGCGTTTCAGGCGGCAAAAAGCACGCTTTGGGTGCAAGGCCGGGTGGGGATGCCTTGAAACGGGGCGAATGGGGGCGTGGATGGTCGTTGATGGTTCAGCGTCGGCAAATGAAAACGGCCAGCCGGGGCTGACCGTTGTGCGCTATCGTGGATTAACGACGAACGGCGATGGCTTCGATCTCGATCTTCACGTCTTTCGGCAGACGGGCCACTTCGACGCAGGAACGGGCCGGGAACGGCGCGCTGTGCTCGCTGAAGAAGGCTTCGTATGCGGCGTTGACGGTGGCGAAGTCGTTCAGGTCTTTGACGAACACCGTGGTTTTCACGATGTCGGCCACTTTCAGGCCGGCGGCTTCGACGATCGCCTTCACGTTTTCCAGCGACTGGCGTGCCTGAGCGGTGACGTCGTCGGCAACTGCGCCGGTTTTCGGATCGACCGGGATCTGGCCGGAAGTGATGATCATGCTGCCCAGATCAACGCCCTGCACGTAAGGACCAATGGCTGCCGGGGCGAGTTCAGTGCTGATGTTACGTGACATTTTTTCTCCTATATATACCCGTCATACTTGAAGCTGCCTCTGTGTTGGCTGCGCTCACTTACCCGAATCACTTACTCCAGTAAGCTCATCGGGATGCGCTCCCTTGCCGCCTTGATGCAACTCCAATTATTTTGGGTATGCCATTTGTCTTTCAAACCGCAGCGTTGTTGGCTGCGTGCGATCACCGTAGGGGACGAATACATGCGTTCTCTACGGCATTCCATTATAGGGAGTGACGCACGGATTAACAGCGCCGCCCCGGTAAATGAGCAGATTTCAATCCGCCTGCAGCACCACCTGATGCTCGAACTCTTTCTCGCAGTAGCGGCACTTCAGGTGCACGTCGCCGTCGCGCGATTTAACGCTGAAGCTCGAGGCCACCGGCTCGCTGCGGCTGATGCAGTTGCCGTTCGGGCAGGTCAGCACGCCGTCGATATGGTCCGGCAGGCTGAGGGTCAGCTTGCGCACCACCTCGTAGTTGTCGATGCGGTTTACCGTGGCCTTCGGCGCGTACATCGCCAGCTGGTTGGCCTGCTGCTCGGTCAGGAAGGTGTTCTCGATCTTGATCAGGTCTTTGCGGCCCAGCTCGTTGGAGGGCAGGTTCAGGCCGATGGTGATGCGCTGATCGGTGGCGGTCAGCTTGAACAGCGTCAGCAGCTTGAAGCCTACCTGCGCCGGAATATGGTCAATCACCGTACCGCATTTGATCGCTTCGACCTGCAGTTTGTTATCGTGAGTCATGACGGTTCCCCCCTTAAAGAGCCAAATCTGCGGTTAATACCAGCGCCAGCAGCGCCTGGCGGGCGAAGATGCCGTTGCCCGCCTGTTGGAAGTAGTGGGCGTACGGCGTGGTGTCCACGTCCGTGGTGATCTCGTCGATGCGCGGCAGCGGGTGCAGCACCTTCAGGTTGTCGCGCGCGCCGGCCAGATCCGC